>JAPLST010000373.1 GCA_026398485.1 bacterium | reverse complement strand
CGGCGTCAATCAGATTGCCGATAACAGTAAGCAATGCATGACCCCGCTCTGACCCGCGCCGCTGTTCTTACGTATGGGGCCCTCTCTTGCCGACCAGATGAAAGTGTAGGTAGCGCACTTTCTGTAGTCCGGGGCCATTTGTGTAAATCCGATAGTTGTGCAAGCCTTCCTTCTCTACAAGTTGGCGCGCCGTCAGGAAAATATCTATCAAATAGGGCTCATCTTCCACGGTAATTTCGCCAATGTCACGGATGTCCTTCTTGGGCACGAGGACGTAGTGGGCCTTGGTCTTGGCGGCAGAAATTGTTATTGCGAAGGTCTTATCCGTCTCCAGAACGACGAGGGGTACCGTTTCCAGGTGCCCAGCAAGAGTGCGGATTCCCACCGACCCGATGAGGCCCATAACGTCCTTCGAGTTCCATGGTTTTCGGGCTGGCGGCAACTCCAGCGGTGCATTGGGGATCGGTCGATGGATAGAGGCCGCCCCGAGAAAGAAGCCGCCTGCAAGGGAAAACACGATCGCTGCTATGAATTTGAACTTGTTCATTCGCGCGCTCTCCGCCCAACGCTACTTCTCACTTTCAGCGCGGTTAGCGACGTAAAGTGGAGGCGTTGGTTGTCTGTTAATCCATTATCTTCTCATACGACTGAAGTAGTCCTCTTGACTTCAGTTCGTCCAGCCACTTGAACAGTGGCGGTTCATCAATCAGGTCTGATCCATAGAGATGCAGGTCATCCCAACTCCGACAGAGCCCGAGGGGCATGTCGCCCTTGGCAAGACCCCAAGTTAGTTTGCAGATAAGCCCGTCTTCACAAAGTCCATGGGTCAGTGCAGGTAGGCTCTGCGGTGTAAGGTGCCATTCTCTTTGGTGAAAGGCGAGACGCCTGACCCAAGAACAGGGTGCCCGGAAGGCCCCAATGCGTTCTCGAATCTCTACCGGCAGTTTTCCCCAAGTCGTCAGGACGACGTCATTGGAGGCAAAGAACGCGAGGAGTTCTGAAAAGAACGCCTTGTGATCAGATACGCCGTCCAGACTCACGATGTAATGTGACTTTGTCATTTCATGCAGACAGTGTCGCAGGTCAGGTGCGGCACGCTGCGGGCCGTCGCCTGCACCTTTTGGTTCGGCGGTTCATAGTCGTTCATGCCAGGATCCTGGTCGCCTGCTGAAGTTGACCACCGCAAAAACCACAATGATATTCCGGTATGTCTTGTACACAACCCCAAAGGGAAACCGCGGTACCCTTATTCGCCTTGTTCCACGAGCATCAGGCGTTCCCGCGTCAGGATGATACTCGACGCGTTTCATCAAGCACGTTCCTGAGGTCATGCGCAACCGCTTCCGCAGCAAGTGTGGTCACGTCCCCGCTTTCGTACTCCTCCACGCGACGCGTAATCTCGGCACGCCACGCTCGCTGAATGTCCATATCTGCGTAGCCATCCACGCTTTCCACAAGCTTCTCGGCCAGCAACGCCCGCGTCGCGAGCGGCAAAGCCATCAAATCGTCCACAAGGTGTTGTATCGTTCCATTCATGTTTCAATTATCCCATAATCGCACTCAAGTATCAAACCTACGCCCAGCGCCGCAGGTGAGGCGGCCCGCCAGGCGGGATCGGCTCCACCTGCTGGTTCGGTGGTTCGTTTTCGTTTATCGCGCGTGCAGCTGGCCCACGCGCATCAACGTCCGCAACGCCTCGTTGACCGATGCATCATCGGGAAACACATCCGCCACATCTGACGCAAGCAAGACCAGATTCGTTCCTTCACGGTAGTGCTTGGCGTATCTGCCCCTTCCGCGCGACTTCAGTTGCGTGAAGTCGTATTCCGGGCGGAGTGTGTCTTTGTCCTGCGTGCTATTGCTTGTCTTCATGGTAGCTTCGTTCCGTGCGCGTTGGTTTCCGTGCGCTGATGATCCGCACCCGCTCGGCCTGCTCCGTATGGGCAACGACCAACAGGATTCCCGAACGCGCTATGCCAATTGTGATGCAACGCTCTTCGGTTGCTGAGTGGTCTGGATCGAAAAATGTGTGGGACAGCGGATCGCCAAACACGGTTGCCGCGTCGGAGAACGAGACACCGTGCTTTCTGAGATTCGCTGCCGCCTTGTCTGGATCCCATTCGAATCGCATGTTCAATTATAGCATCTTGCGGCTATCAACGCAATTCCAAGGCGTCCCGTATCGAACGTTACGGCGCAGGTTCGCGCGCTTGCGAGCGTAACCTGCCGTAGTTAGTTGTGTGCCTTGTTAATGACTCCAGATCCGGAAACATGCCGTTCGGCTCGATCATCTTGGCCTTCGCAATGAGATCGAGGGTATTTCGCATGTCAGGCGGCCCTTCCGGCCGAAGGCGCCATTCCGCCTGCCGGAAGAGACCACCTCGCGTTGCGATCTCTCCGACATACCGCTGCCCGGTGTCGTCACAGAATTGGTATTCCCCATGCTCGACGTCGATGACCTCAATCCAATCCGGTGGACACGATGGTGATTCAAACACCTCGATCACGCCGTCATCTCTGAGAATCATCATCATTTCATCTTCACGCAACTTGCTATTCTACATATAAACATGATCATGCAGAGACTATAGTATAACCGCTTGAACTATCAGAGTTCGAGCTGGTCTTCGCGTGCGGGCGTCTCAACCCGGCAGTCCGGCCGGCGTGCGCGGATGTCCCGGGCAAAACTCTCGATCGCGCCGGGTTCGCCATGCACCAGAATGAACGTCTTGCAGCGCGCGCCGACGCCATCGACAAATCGCAGCAGATCATTGCGGTCGGCGTGCCCGCTGAAGGTGTTCAGCACGACGCGTTCGGCGCGCACGCGATAGGTCTCGCCAAAGATGCGCACGTCCGGCGCGCGCTCGACGATGCGCCGGCCAAGCGTGTTGGCCGCCTGAAATCCGACGATCACCACGGCGTTGTTGGGATCCTCAATGTTGTTTTTCAAGTGGTGCAAAATCCGGCCGGATTCGCACATGCCCGAAGCCGAAATAATCATCATGGGCCGCTTGTCATCATTGAGCGCCTTGGATTCCTCGACACTGCTGACCAAGCGCACATAGTGGTGGGTGCCGGCTTTTGCACCGCGCGCCATCAATGCCATCGTGTCCGCATCAAACAAATCGGTGTGGCGCAGAAACACCCCGGTCAAATTAACGGCCAGCGGGCTGTCCACGATCACCGGCAAGGTTTTTGGAATGCGCTTGTCCAAGCGCAGCCGTTGTACGACGCAGAGGATTTCCTGGGTGCGTTCGAGGGCGAACGACGGCACAATGATCTTGCCGCCGCGCGCACAGGTGCGGTTGATCACGCCGGCCAGCAAATCTTCGGATTGCAAAATGTCGCGGTGCAGGCGATTGCCATAGGTGCTCTCAATGACCAGCGCGTCGATGTCGCTGAGCTGTTCGGGATCACACAAGATCGGCAGGTTCTTGCGGCCAAGGTCAAAGGCATAGCCCAACCGCAGGGTGCGACTGTTTTCCGTAATTTCAAAAAGATGCAGGGCCGCGCCGAGGACATGCCCGGCCTCGTAGGCCGTCACGCGGATATCATCGGTCACCTGCACCGGTTCGTGGTAGTTATGCCCGACAAACAGCGGCAAGACGGCCTCGGCGTCAGGCGTGGTGTACAATGGCTCGACCAGCGGTTCGCCTTTCAGCGCGAGTTTTTTGTTGAGATAGGCGGCGTCCATTTCCTGAATATGGGCCGAATCGCGCAGCATGTAGGAACACAGGTCGGCCGTCGCGTGGGTCGTGTGAATCGGCCCGTTGAAGCCGTGCTTGACCAAGGTTGGCAAGTTGCCGCAATGATCAATGTGGGCGTGCGACAAGACGACGGCATTGGCGTGCGGCAGCGTGTCGAAGGCATGCTCGCTTTTCTGGCGGGCCTCGGCGCGGTGGCCTTGGAACATGCCGCTGTCGCGGATGACCGTGCTGCGGTCTGTCTGCAGCACATGGGTTGAGCCGGTGACTTCCTGCGCGCCGCCTAAAAAGGTGATTTTCATGGAATTGTTGTGGGGGTCAGTCGGTGATGCGCGTGATACGGGCGCCCAACGCACGCAAGCGCCCGTCAATGTTTTCGTAACCACGATCAATCATTTGAATGTTGTCAATCACGCTGGTGCCCTTGGCGCACAGCGCGGCGATCAGCAGGGCCACGCCGGCGCGTATGTCCGGGCTGGTCAGGTAATCGCCATGCAGCGGCGCATGGCCGACCACCAGGGCGCGATGCGGATCACACAGGACAATCCGCGCGCCCATGCCGACCAGGCGATCGACAAAAAACAAGCGGCTCTCGTATAATTTTTCATGAATCAGCACCGTGCCGTGGCATTGCGTCGCGGCGACCAGCAAGATGCTGATCAAATCGGCGGGCACGCCCGGCCAGATTGCGCTTTCGATTTTGGGGATGGCGCCGCGGAAATCGGTGACAATCCGGCGCGCCTGGGTGGCGGGCACGACCAAATGGGCGCCGTCCACCTGGGTCTCGATGCCGAGCCGCGCAAACGCTTTGAGAATAATGCGGATCGGCGCCTGGGCCGCGGCGGCGATGGTCAGCGTGCTGCCGGTCGCGGCGGCCAAGCCGATGAAGCTGCCGATCTCAATGAAATCCGGCGCGATGGTGTGCGCGGTCCCGCCCAGCTCGGCCACGCCATGAATAAGCAGGCGGTTGGTGCCGATGCCCTCGATGCGCGCGCCCATCGCGTTCAGGCAGTGGCACAACTGTTGCACATGCGGCTCGCAGGCGGCATTGTAAATGCTGGTCGTGCCGCGCGCACAGACGGCTGCCATGATGATATTCTCGGTGCCGGTCACGCTGGCTTCATCGAGCCAGAGATCGGCGCCGCGCAAGCCGTCGCGGCAGCGCAGCAAATAGGCATGTTCTTCCTCGAAAATTTCGACGCCCATTTCCTGCAGCGCCAGCAAATGGGTGTCAAGCCGGCGCTTGCCGATTTTGTCGCCGCCCGGAATCGGCAGCGTGACTTTGCCGCAACGATGCAGCAGCGGCGCGGCCAGCGTGATGCTGGCCCGGATTTTGCGGAAGAGTTCGGCGTCAACATCCCCGGCATCGAGCGTGCCGGCGGTGATGTGCCAGACATGCGTGTCGTGCGCATCGGTCTCGACCTGCACGCCGGCCTTGCGCAGCAGATCGCCCATCACCAGGACATCGCCGATCAACGGCATGTTGCGCAGCGTCATCGGTGCTGTCGTCAGCAGGCAGGCCGAGAGCACCGGCAAAGCCTCGTTCTTGTTGCCCGAAACCGGTACGGTGCCGCTCAACGGGTGGCCACCCTCAACCCTGAATTTTTCATCAATGCTCATGCGCCTTCTCCACAAATAAGACAAACATTAACAAAGAGTAAAAGAGTTAATGAGAGAGCCGCAATCAAAAATCTTTGCTGTTTGCACACAAGAAAAATCACTGTTTGAACAACCTGCATCTCTTTTTACTCATTTACTCTTTGTTAAAACTCGCTGCGGTTGCACCGGCTCTAATCACTCTTTTTTCCTCTTGTGGCTCTTTGTCAAAACTATCGGCAAACAGGGCTTGGCCGATGCGCACCATGGTGCTGCCTTCCTCGACCGCGATCTCGAAATCATCGCTCATGCCCATTGAGAGCACGGCGCACGGCGCGGCGCCGAGGCGCGGGACAAGCTGGTCGCGCAGTTCACGCAAGCCGCGAAAGGCAGCGCGGATGCGCGCCGCATCGTCCGTCTGCGGGGCCATCGTCATCAAACCGCGCAGGCGCAGCCATGGCAGCGTCAGCACATGCTCTGCCAGCCCGACCACCGCCGCCGGCGCGACGCCGTATTTTTGCGCTTCACCGCCGACATTGACTTCGATCAAAACATCGAGCGGGCGGCTTGCCGGCGCGCGGCGCTGGTTGAGTTCGTCCGCCAAGTGCGCCGAGTCGAGCGACTGGACGGCATCGCACCGCGCGGCAATGTCACGCGCCTTGCGTGACTGGACATGGCCGATCATGTGGAGCTGCAGGCCGGGCATGTCGGCGCGCGGATCGTGCGCGCTGCATTTGCGCACAATTTCCTCACTACGATTTTCGCCGAGGATGCGCGCGCCGGCGGCAATCACGGCGGCGATCTCGGCCGGGCTGCGCTGCTTGGTCACGGCGACAATTTCGACCGGCTGCCGCGCCCGCGCACGGACCCGGGCTTCAAGCGCACGCCAGTTGTCGGCAATCGTCATACAGCAGCCGCCTCATGCAATGGTTGCCTTGATTATAACAAAACCGGCGCGGGCGTGCGGCGTGGCATGCGGGCCCATGGCGGGACGAATTGAACGCCGGCCTTGCGCAGCCATGCCGGACGCGCCGGATCGCGTCCCTCCAGCAGCAGCACGGACGCGACAGAGCGCGTCCCTCCAGCAGCAGCGCGGACGCGCCGGTGCGCGTCCCTCCAGCAGCAGCGCGGACGCGCCGGTGCGCGTCCCTCCAGCAGCACAGTCAGCATCCAGCATCCAGATGCGCCGGGTCAAGCGACTGGACGGCATCGCACAGCGCGGCGATGTCACGCGCCTTGTGTGACTGGACATGGCCGAGCATGTGGAGCTGCAGGCCGTAGATATCGACGTGCGGCGTGCAGCACCTCACGCGGAATGCCATTCCGCGGCTACACCGCCGCATTCAACCGCCTAGGCCGGCAGCGGCCAGAGAAATACGCCGGTGGCCAGAAACTGCTGTACTTGCTGCATGCTTTGTTCGGATTTGCGCGCGACCGCCTCGTGCGTGTTGAACGCGTTGTGCGGCGTCAGCAATGCCCGCGGATGGCGCGCCAGCGCGAGCGTCGCGCACACCTCGGCATCATTGGACGCGGTGTTGGTGCGCAAGGCCAGCGCCAGCTCTTTTTCATGATGGTAGACATCCAGGCCGACGCCGCCAAGCTGACCTTCGTCAAGCAGGCGCAGCAAATCCGTGGCGGGCGAGCATTCGCCGCGGGCAATGTTGATGAACAACACGCCGCGCCGCGCGGCCTGCAGGACGTGCCCGCAAAAATAGTGGTGATTCGTGGCGGTCAGGTTCATGGCGCACACGATAATATCAGCGGCGGCAATGCCCGCGGCGGGTGTGACATACTGCACGTCGGCGTGGCGTTCGACAAGATCCACGCCCAGCACGCGCATGCCCAAGCCGGTGCCAATCTTGATAATCTCATGCCCGATGTTGCCGACCCCGACGACCGTCAGCGTTTTGCCGGCGCACTCGCCGCCGGTAATGCCATCGCGATGAAAGGTGTGCAAGTGGGCAAGTTGTTGCGGCAATTTGCGCAGCAAAGCGAGCCACAGCAGCAACGCCTGCTCGGCCACGGCCCGATTGCAATAAAGCGGCAGGAACCCGCAGGGCACGGGCACGCCGGTTGCCGCGCGATAGGCCGTCAGATGGTCAAAGCCGGTGCTGCGGGTGAGAATGCCGGCAAGGTCGCGGGCCCAATCGTGCGGCAGAGCTGACTGCGTGCGAATACTGATGAAATGCGCCGGTGGCGCGGGCGCCTGATATTCCTGAATGGTCTTCCATGAAAATGCGGCGCGTACGCCGGCGGGCAGATAGCGGCGCAGGGCAGCTTCTTCCTCTTGAAACGCCTCGAAAAAGAATACATCGCAGGGTGAACTACTCATGGTCGCGTGTCCCGGGCCCGTGGTTATGGCTAAAAGTATAGCAAATAGCCGCGCACTTGTTGAAACGCGGGCAGGATGCTATCATAGCTGCCTGCATGACTTCTGATCCGGACATGACCCTGCCGCTGTGGGCGGCGCCCGTGCTGCCTGCGGCGCAAGTGCCTGTGCCGCCGCCCGCGCCACGTGCGCCCGCGGCCGCGCCGCTGTCGGTCTCGCAATTGACGCGGCGCATCCGCCTGTTGCTTGAGGGCAATTTCGCCAATGTCTGGCTTGAGGGCGAGATCAGCAATTTCAAGGCGCATCCCTCGGGCCACTATTATTTCACGCTCAAAGACGCGCAGACCCAGATTCCGGCGGTAATGTTTCGCACCGCCAATCGGCGCCTGAAATTTACGCCAGAAAACGGACTACAGGTGGTCGTCAGCGGTAGTGTCCAGATTTACGAGCCGCAGGGCAAATATCAGATTATTTGCGACACGCTGACCCCGAGCGGTTTGGGCGCGCTGCAATTGGCCTTTGAACAAGTAAAGCAAAAACTGGCGGCGGAAGGCCTGTTCGACGCGGCGCGCAAAAAAACGCTGCCTTTGCTGCCGCGCACCATTGGCGTGCTGACGTCCGCGAGCGGCGCGGCCATTCGCGACATCATCCGGGTGTTGACGCGGCGCTTTCCGACGGTGCATCTGGTGCTGTATCCCGTCGCCGTGCAGGGCGTGGGCGCGGCGGCGGGCATCGCCCGCGCACTCGATGATTGTGCCGCCATCAATCGGCGGCACGAACGCGACCCGCACGCCCAGCCATTGTTTTTTGATGTTTTGATTGTTGGGCGCGGCGGCGGCAGTCTCGAGGATTTGTGGGCGTTCAACGAGGAAATTGTCGCCCGCGCAATTGCCCGGGCGCCGATGCCGGTCATTGCGGCGGTCGGGCACGAGATTGACTGGACCATTGCGGATTTTGTCGCCGATGTGCGCGCGCCGACGCCAAGCGCGGCGGCGGAAATCGTGGTGCAACCGCGCGCGGTGTTTGTGCAACAGCTTGAGGATGCCCGCCGGCGTATGCGCGTCCGGCTGAGCCAGGCGCTGGACGCTTGCAGCCACCGGGTCCAGCGGCTGACAACTCATTATGTTTTTCGTGATGTGCCGCGCACGATTGACGCGCAGCGCCAACGGGTGGATGAACTATGGCAGACGCTGCGGACGGTATTGCACGACAGTTTGGCGGTGCGCACCGAGCGCGTTGCGCGCGCGACCCGCGTGGTTGGCGCGGCGCGGCGCCTGTTCCTGGAACGCTGCGTGCGCGATGAACAGCTCGTCAGGGTGCGGCGCGCGGCCTGCGACACGGCCTGTGACCACGCGGTTGCGCGCCGTCACGACGCGCTGCGCCGCATGCTGGACTGCTTGGAAGCGCTGGGCCCGGTGGCGGTGGTGCGGCGCGGCTATACCATCACGCGCGACGGCGCGACGGGGCGGGTGCTCACGTCAACGCAAACGCTTTCCGTTGCACAAGAGTTGCGGACGGATTTTCGCGACGGGCAGGTGCGCTCGCAGATTTTAGCAATTGTCCGCGACGACAGACCCGCGGACGCATGAGGCGATGTCGTCGTCGCTGCGGGGCAGCCACGGGGCTTGCCACGGAAACAGCGGCGCTTCCATCGCATCATAGAGTGTGTTGCCCGGTGAGAGATAGCCCAGTGTGAGCAGGTCGAGCACGCCACCAAAGGCGCGCACGGCGGTCATGCCCGAGCCTTGCAGCACGCCCGGAAGGAAGCCGATCACCGGCCATTGCACGGAATAAAAGGTCACGCAGCGCGGCACTTCGATTGTTCCGGTCAACAGATTCGCAAAGCCACGCCCGATCCCATCCAGCATGCTATACTCCGCGTCCTGTTCAACGGCAGCCACGCGCAGACAGCACAGCAACATCAGCGCACTCATACATGTACGCGCATTCATTGTGTGAACCTCATGGATTCTGGTAACCAAACTTTCACAAACCGCACCCATAGTGTACAAGAAAACGCGGCGAATGTCAAACCAAGGGGCCCCGCACCTAAAATTCAGCCATTATAAAGACATTCGCATGCGAAAAATGCGGCGCGGTCACTCGCCGATGCGACCGTGGCCGAGGACGCCGTGACCGATCGTGCCGGCCGGCCCCGGCCCGCGTGCCTGCACTTCTAACTGCAGGTTGGTCACGGTCGTGTCGTTGCGCTGGTCATGCACCTGCACGCCAAAACTGCGCCCGCCTGCCTGGGCCGGCATGCCCGTGATGATCCCGGCCGCGCTCAGGCTCAGGCCCGCCGGTAGCCAGCCACTGCTCACGCTCCAGCGATAGCCCGGCGCACCATAGCCTGCCTGCAGCTCACCATAATACGCGTAACCCACCGTCGCCACCGGGAATGGCCGCGGGTCTATCTGCACCGGCCGGTCGAAGCGGTCGCGCGGATTCGCCCCGCGATAGTACTCCTCGCCATCCCACACGCCGTCGCCATCGCTGTCGGGATTGTGCGGATCAGTGCCCAGTTCGGTTTCGTCATCG
>JAPLST010000505.1 GCA_026398485.1 bacterium | reverse complement strand
GACTATATGAAGTTAAGATAGAGTAAAAAGGTGCGACGCTGTTTTTCCCAATCTCTGCGTCCACCGATCACGCCGCCGGCGTGGATCGGTGGGGCGCCAGATTCGAGAGAATGCCGCGCCTGCCTGTGCCGAGCACGGCAGACAGGCGGCTTGGACAAGCACAGCATCCGCGGCGTGCCCCGCGGCCACATTTCAGAATGCCCGCATGGCTGGTGTGGTGCCGTTGCTGATGTGGCCAAGCGCTACCGCAGTGGCAGGCTGGGTAGCCTGCCCTACCTCAGATGCGCAACCACCTCCCTGCAATGACGCGCATGCGCCGGCGGCGGTTCTTAGCTTGCTGCCGGCACCGAGGCCGCTCCCGCTGATAATTTCTTGCGTCGCGCAAGAAATTATGTAAACAACATTTGTGTTGCAACAAACGACACAAGCTACAATCATGTATGTTTTATTGTTGTTTGATTTTTGGCTGTTTTTCATAAACGTTTGTTGTTGAATTGTTTATATACAATCTGCAGCGCTGGCATGGCAGCTGTCTTGCATCCATATTGTTTAGTTATAACCCATAAGCAGGAATTTGATATGCGGCGTATGTTTAAATTTACCGTGGTGCTGCTGGCCCTCGTGGGCAGCGTGTCCATGGCCTGGGCGGAGGACGGCGCGGCCACTACCCAAGTCGCGGGCGACACGGCTTGGGTGCTGATCTGCGCGGCGCTGGTGTTGTTCATGACCATTCCGGCGCTGGCGCTTTTTTATGGCGGCTTGGTGCGGCGCAAAAACATTCTGTCGGTGCTGATGCACTGTTTCATGATCACGTGCCTGATCACGGTGCAGTGGGTGTTGTTCGGCTATAGTTTGTCGTTTGGGCCGGATGTCAAGCACTTCATTGGCAACCTGGCGTGGTGGGGATTAAATGGGGTCGGGCTTGACGCGTATGCCGATTACGCCGCGACAATACCGCACCAGGCGTTCATGGTGTTTCAATGCATGTTTGCCATCATTACGCCGGCGCTGATCATTGGCGCCTTTGCGGAACGCATGCGCTTTCTGCCGTTTTGTGTCTTCATTGTGTTGTGGTCAACCTTGGTGTACGATCCGGTCTGCCACTGGGTCTGGTCGGCCTACACCCCGGCGGGCGCGACCACGCCGGTCTTTGGCTTTCTGCGTGCCATGGGCGCGCTCGACTTCGCCGGCGGTACGGTGGTGCATGTCAACGCCGGTGTCGCCGCGCTGGCGGCCGCACTCGTTCTGGGTAAGCGCCGCGGCTATCCTCATGCCATCTCACCGCCGCACAATCTGCCGTTTGCCGTGATGGGCGCCGGCATGCTGTGGGTCGGCTGGTTTGGCTTCAATGCCGGCAGCGCCCTCGCGGCCAACCGACTGGCGGTCGGCGCCTTTGTGACCACCCATGTCGCCGCCGCCGCCGCCGGCTTGCTCTGGGCTCTCATGGATTTGATATTTAACAAGCGGCCCACCGTGCTGGGCATTATCTCGGGCGCCGTCGCCGGCTTGGTGGCCATCACGCCGGCCGCCGGCTTTGTCGATCTCACCGGTGCGCTGCTGATCGGCGCGGGGTCCGGCGTCATCTGCTACTTCTCGGTCGCGTTTGTCAAGGCCAAGCTGGGCTATGACGACGCGCTCGACGCCTTTGGCATTCATGGTGTCGGCGGCGCATGGGGCGCCATCGCCACGGGCCTGTTTGCCACCACCGCGGTCAACCCCGCCGGCGCCAACGGCTTGTTCCACGGCAATCCCAAACAATTCGGCATTCAAATTCTGGCAACGCTCATCACGCTGGTCTACTCGTTCGTCGTGTCGTATGTCTTGCTGAAAGTCATTGACCGCGTCATGGGCTTGCGCGTCACTGAACAAGCCGAGCGGATTGGCTTGGATTTAACCGAACACCGCGAAGCGGCCTATACGGTCATTGACTAAGGAACTTTTATGAAATACATTGTTGCCATACTACAACCCGACCGGCTTGACGACATCCTCGAACGGCTCACCGGGCAAGAGATTCACTTGGTGACCGTCAGCACGGTCTTGGGCCGCGGCCGGCAGAAAGGCATCGCCGAAGTGTACCGCAGCCACAAAGAATCCGGCTCGCTTCTCAAAAAAGTGAAACTGGAAATTGCGGTCAATGAGCAGTTTGTCGCCGCCGCCATCACGGCCATTACCGACGGGGGCCGCACGGGCAAGATTGGCGACGGCAAGATCTTCGTGTTGGACTTGCATGAGTGCATTCGCATTCGCACCGGCGAAACCGGCCCGGTTGCGATCGGCTAGCGCCGGGCTTGCATGCGCACGCGTGGCGGTCACTGCGATTGCCGCGGCGCACCTCCTGCTGATGGCACCCCGCCTGGCGTGCTCGCGGGTGCGCCGGAGGCGCTTTGGAGTGCGGGAGCCATGCTGCCGCTTTTGGTGCGGGAGCCATGCTGCCGGTAGCGCGGACCATCCTACGTCGAGCACGGCACGGCTCTGAAAAGCGGGAGCACGGCTCCCGCAAGGTTCGGCTGCGCCGAACGAAGCGCTTGTCCGTGCCACGGCTGCGGCGCACTTTCTTATATCGGGAATTCAGAGCTCGTTCCGCCAAAATTTGCATTTGCCGCACAATCATGTTATACTTATCTTATTGTTGATGAGCCTTTTCTTTAGGGCCTTCCCGATTGTTTTTGATAAATCACTTTTTGCAAGGAGTACCTGTATGCGTCACGTGACGATGAGTTGTGCGTTGGCGGTGTCCGTGCTGCTGGTTTCACGCGTAGCGGAGGGTGCGACGGCCAGCCGCGCGCAGTATAAGTGCCAGGGTTCACAATGCCGTTTCGTCGGCGATGCGGCGGAACCGGCGGTGGTAGCTGACCGTGCTGCTGCGGCGGCCAACCCGCGCGCCATTTTGCTGAATACCGGCGTGCTCGACACCCGCACCACCACCATGGCAGAACCCCGCGCGCCGGTGGCACCCGGCAAACAGTTGCACTTGGTTCAATTCTCCGGGCCGATCAAGCCGGAATGGCATGCCCAATTGATTGCCAGCGGCCTGCGCGTTGTTTCCTACATTCCCAACAACACGTATCTTGTGTACGGCGAGGCCGCGGCCGTGACGCAAGCTGCCGCGCCGCAAAACGGCAACGATGGCGTGGTATGGACAGGCGCGTATCTGAATGACTACAAAGTGCAGCCCGGCGCGCAAATAGTTTCCGCGAAAGGCGAAACTATTGCACCCGCCACGGCGTGGTTCACCATCCAAATGGTGCGCGATGACGAGGCCAATGCCGCCACGCGCACGCTGATTGAAAAGGAACAGCGCGCGCCATTGAAACGCCAGGAACTCAATGCCGCGCTCGACCTTGTCAATCTGACGGCGAACATACCGGCCGACCAGTTGGCGCTGATTGCGGCGCAACCGGACGTGATCTCGATTCATCCCTATTACGCGCCACGACTGCATTGCGAACGGCAAGGGCAAATTGTCGCCGGCAATCTGACCGGCGATGGCAGTCAGCCAACGGGGCCCGGCTATCTGGCATGGCTGGCGTCCAACGGCTTCACGCAGACGCAGTTTACCAATTCCGGCTTTGCCGTGGTCGTCACGGATGATGGCTGGGATCTCGGCAATGCGGCCGCGCCGTCGAACAGCGAATTTCGCATGGCCAACGATCCCGCCCAGCCCAGCCGCTTCATCTTTGCGGAAATCGCGCCGGGCAGCTCCGGCATCTCCAGTGCGAACGGTATTGACGGCCATGGCAACCTCAACCTCAGCATCGTGGGTGGCTACAACAACGGCGTGGGACTCATCGCCAATGTGGATGCCAGCGGCTATCATTACGGGCTTGGCATTGCGCCCTTGGTGCAGCTGGCCAGCACCAAAGTCTTTACCGACGGCGGCTCGTGGGGCAGTCCCAATGAAGCGGTGATGATCAGCAATCAATACCGGCGTGGCGCGCGCTTGAGTTCCAACAGTTGGGGCGCTCCTTCCGGCGGCGCCTACAACAGCGATTCGCAGAATTACGATGGCTGGGTGCGCGATGCCGAGCCGGGCATCGCCGGCAACCAGGAAATGGTCTTCGTGTTCTCGGCCGGCAATGATGGTTCGACCGCCAACACGATTGGCACGCCCGGCACGGCCAAGAATGTGTTCACCATTGGCGCCACGGAAAATGTGAATGAAAACGGGGTTGCCGACGGCTGTGCCGTCAGCGCCGCCAACAGCGCCAATGATATTATTGACTTTTCGAGTCGCGGCCCGTGTGACGACAGCCGCAAAAAACCGGATATGGTCGCGCCCGGCACGCATGTCTACGGCGCGGCCAGTTATGCGCCCGGCTACGACGGCAGCGGCGTCTGCAACAAATACTATCCCGCTGGCCAGACCAAGTATGCCTGGTCGAGCGGCACCAGTCATTCGTGTCCGGCGGCCGCCGGCGCGGCCGCGCTGGTGCGCCAGTGGTTCATCAATAAAGGCTGGACGCCGCCCAGTCCGGCCATGACCAAAGCGGTGCTGATGAACGGCGCGCAATACCTGACTGGCGTCAGCGCCAATGACGCACTGTGGTCCAACAATCAAGGCATGGGCGGCGTGCAGTTGGGCCGCACGTTCGCGACTGTGGGCCGCTTCCTGCGTGACCAAGTCAGCGGCGACCTGTTCACCGCCAGCGGCCAGCAGCGTATCTTCCGCACGTCCATCGCCGATGCCGGAGTGCCGACGCGCGTGACGCTGGCCTGGACCGACGCACCCGGCCCGACCACCGGCAACGCCTATGTCAATGATCTGAATCTCGAAGTGACGATCAATGGCATGCTGGTCTACAAAGGTAATAATTTCAGCAACGCCTATTCGTTCACGGGCGGCACGGCCGACCCGCGCAACAACGTTGAGAGTGTGTTCCTGCCGGCCGGCACAAGCGGGTCGCTGGTCATCACGGTTACGGCGGCGAACATCGCCGGCAACGGCGTGCCCGGCAACGCCAGCCCGCTCGACCAGGATTTTGCGCTGATCGTCTACAACGCCGCGATCGGCACGCCGGAAGTCAACACGCTGGCCGCCACGAATATTGGCACGGCGACCGCGACGTTGCAAGGCACGGTCAATCCGCAAGGCGCGGCGGCAGTCTACTATTTTGAGTACGGCGAAACGACCGCCTATGGTCAGCAGACGCCCAGTGCCAGCGCCGGCAGCAGTAACCTGCCGCTCGCCGTCTCCGCCGATATTGGCGGCTTGGCCGAACGGACGCTGTATCATGCGCGCTTGATTGCCAGCAATGCCGTGGGCATCGGCTATGGCGGCGATGTCAGCTTTGGCACCCTGGGTACACCGCTCATGCCTGACGTACAAGTTTTTCCCGCGGACAATGTGACGACCAATGGCGCACGCCTTGTCGGCAGTGTCAATCCGCACGGTGAGGCGACCCAATGGCGTTTCGACTATGGCGCGACGCCGGCGTTCGACTCGGTCACGGCGGTCAGCAATGCCGGTGCCGGCTATGCCGCCGCGGCCGTGCAAGCCGCGGTGAGCGGGCTCAATCCGCAGACGACCTACTACTATCGCTTGGTGGCTTGGAACAGTGCCGGCACCAATTACACCGGTACGCGCGCGCTGATTACCAGCACCATGCCGCTGCTGCGCGAAGGATTCAATTTGTCGAGCATCCCGCCCGGCTGGGTCGCCGAGGTGGTGTCCAACACGGCCACGGCGCCCGCGCTCACCTATGTCACGGCCAGCTCGTACCCGACTGGTTTTGCGCCGTACGAGGGCGCGCGCTTTGTGCGCTTCAATTCGTATAGTTGTGGCAGGGGTGCGGCGATCCGGCTCAAGTACACGAACAATCTCGCCACGGCGACCGGCGGAAAAATCGACGTTGCCCTGGCGCGCACGCAGGACAACGACTGGTCCACCTACGCCGACAAAATTGAGGCGCAATACTCGACCAACGGCACCCAATGGCTGACCGTGGCCACCTACCTGCGCTATAATGCCGCCGGCGACGCCTGGCATGCCGAGACATGCACGTTGCCCACCGCCGCCGGCCTGGCGCCGCAGTTGTTCCTGGGCTTCTTGTTCACATCCCAGTTCGGCAATGACTGTTATTTTGATGATGTCAGTGTGGGGGTGTTTTCCGGCCCGCCGCTGGTGGCGACAGACATCGGCACGGCGGTCGGACCAAACAGCGCCTTGATCAACGGCCTGGTCAATCCCAACGGATGGGCTGCGGCATATTATTTTGAATACGGTCAAAGCACAAATTATGATGCCACGACGACCGCCGCAAACATTGCGGCCGGCACCAGCACGCTGCCGGTCAGCAACGTCATCAACAGTTTAATTGCGGGCGCGATGTATCACTATCGCATGGTGGCGACCAATGCCGCGGGCACCAGTTACGGCGGTGATGCGACTGTGCAAACCGTGCCGGAACCGCTGGCAGCCTTCTTGGGCATGGTGGCGTTGGCATTGTGGGGTTGCGGCACACGCCGCGGGTGATTGATTAGACGGCAGGGCGCGCCGGCATTCTTTTCCCAATCTCTGCGTCCACCGATCCCGCCGCCGGCGGTGATCGGTGGGGCGCCAGAGAACCCACAACCCCGCCGGCATTCGCCGCTTGTTGCTGCTGGCCTTCAGTCCCGCCACCGGCGCATGCGCGTCAACTTAAGCGGCTGGAAACCGCTTCTACGACAAATGTGCTTGTTAAGTTGACGCGTATGCGCCACCGGCGGGATGGGAGCGACCTCCGTGTCGCGATTCCGCCGTGACTCCCACCCGCTTTGCATGCAGATTAATAAAAAATCATTAGAGGTCATGCGCGGTTCTTCATTCTTTTCTGTGGTCTTTCCTTCGTCATTGGCTATTGAGTGTTGAGTATTGGATATTCATCATCTCTTCTGCCGTTGTAAAAACAGCCGACTACGGCTTCGCCTTGCGCACCAGGATCGTCTTCATGCGCGGGTGCGAGAGGGTCCGGTTCGCGTCCAAGAGATCACGATAGTCATCTGTCGGAATCAGCGCCGGTTGCAGGTCGATATTCTGGGTGATGGTGAAGCCCGGGCCGGCATCGGCTTTGGTCGCGATGTCAATCTGCCCGGCTTTACGCGGCGCACGCCACGTCAGGGATTGTGGCTGCAGTTCCCGCGTGGTGAACGCCGCGGGCAGGCGCACGCTGGTGACCGTCGTGCCACGCTGCGGCTGGCTCCAATAGAGTGGATTGTCGCGTGAATCAGAGCGCAGCTTGAGCACGTTTTCCAGTTCCGCCGGCAATTGGAAATAGAGATAGTCGCCTTCGCAGACGGCATAGTTCGGCACGTGCACGGTGTAGCTGATCGTGCCCGGATATTTGCTGAAATCGGTGGTGAGGGCGCCGTCGAGTAGCGCGGCTTGCGCGATGCCGGCCGCCAGTGCTTCCTGGAATTGGCGCCGCTCTTCGGGCTGCATTTCGGTGATGAGCTGGCGCAGCGCTTCGTCATCGCCGCCGTATAATTTGATCTCGGTGCTGATGCGCGCGTTGCCGGTGGCATCAATCGCCACATCCACGCGCCGATCGGTGCGGCTTTGCGCGGCCGGCGTGGCCGCCGCAATTGTAATGGCAGTTCCGCCGGGCAAGGCCAAGCCCAGCCGTCCGTCATACGCCGTGCTGCCCAAGGTGGCATACTGCGTGGTGTCATTCAGGTACACGGTCGTGCCGTTGAGCGGCACGCGCACGAGGACGCTGTCGAACGTGCCGCGCTGCGGGCAGGCGAGCAAAGGTTCCGTGATTTTAGGCAGCACCGGCAGCGATGACGCCAGCACAAATTCGGGCGCAAAACCCGCCGCGCGCAAGAGCGCCGCCAGGACGATCGCGCGATCGGCATTGTTGCCATAGCCATCGCGGATGGTCGTGTCGGCCGGGGTCAAGGCTGTCAGCGGCAGTTCGGTGAATTCCGGCCCGGCCTTGCGAATCGCGGTGGTGACAAAATCACGGATGGCGCGCACTTTGGCTTCCGGCGCCGTGAGCCCGTCGGTCAGCGCTTTGGCTTTGGCGGCGGTTGCGGCTTGGTTGGCGGCTGCTTTCGTCAGCGCCACATTGACGGCGGTGGCATAATTTGACCAACTGCCGCACGAAACCAGCAGGGTCGGGTTGAACACGTACCACGGCGGCAGATTATCTTCCTTGCGCACGGAGCGCTGGTCGGTCGTGCGCCATGTGTGGCGCGTCCAACCGTTGCGCGTCGTCGTGCCGGCCTCAATTTCGCCACCCTTGGGCGCGCGGATCGTGGCACTCACGCTCTTGGGCACTTTCACCGTGACTTTCTGGTCAAGGATCGGATCAAACCCGTTGAAATACTCGCGGAACGAAATCAACGGCACGTTGCGATACGCGCGCTCGATCGTGTACTCAACCTCAGTGTCGGTGTCCACGCCCGGCAGGCTGACTACCATGGTCTTGGCCGCCGGATAGCGCGGCGCGCTGTTGGCCCACGGCGCATCCATAATGTTGATCTCGTTCGCGACCACCGGTTTGCGCGTGCCATCCACATCAATGACCGCGGCCTTGACCAGCCGCACTGTTTCCCAGGCCGGATTGTAGTTGAGCTTCAATTCCGCATTGGCCTTTTTGCCGGCATAGGTCAGGATTTTCTTGCGGATCGTCTCGCGCACCACATAATTGTTGGCATTGGAAATGACATAGGTCGTGCGCGCCTTGACGATTTCAATGTCTTCCTGCGGGACGTACTCGTAGCGCGCCGCGGTGTCCTCTTCGTCTTCCCCGGCGGCCGGTGCCGGCGCGGACGCAAACAACGGGTGCTTGCGCGCATTGGCCTCGATCGTCTTGAGTTGGGTCTTCAAGACCAGGTAGGTATTGGTGTCAAATTCAACCGCCGTGAACAAAAGCTCTGACGTGGCGGTAAGTGTTTTGTCCTTGGCGGTAATCGTGCGCTGCCACTGCACCTGCGGCGTATCCACGCGGGCGTAGGTCGGAATGTTCAGCACCGCGCCGACCGCCGGCGTCGCATCCAGCGTCAGCGTCTCGCGCGTGCCGCAGGCCAGGTCGGTCACCAGCGGATAGCGCCGGGTCTCCAGTTGCGTGTTCTTCAAGACATACTCGAGCAAGCCCACCGCGCCGCCAAAAAACGGCAGGGGCAGGATCGTCGTATTGGTGCCTTTGATCAGCATATCCGGCGCGGTCAGGCTGAATTTCACCGACAGCGGCTGGCTGACATTCATCAAGTCTTCCGGCAGCACTTCGAACTCGCCCAGCACCGCGCCGGGCGCCACCTGCTTGGCCACGCCCTCGAACAAGCGCCGCATCTCATCCACTTCCATTTTGGTGAACGCCGCGCGATAGGCGTTGTCGTTGATGCCGTCAAGGGCGATGCGCACGTCGGCTTTGAGATTGCCGCGCGCGTCATAGCGCGCCGTGGTGGTCACGCGCGCCAAGTTCTGCGTCGCCGGAATGACCGGCGTCGTGCGCAGCACATCGCCGTCCGCCTTCGCCACCAAATAACTCTTGTTGTTCAAATAGGCCGGCAGCAAGTCGCGCGTGTTTTCATCGGTCGGGTCCATCAGGACATGTTCGCCGCCGGGCAGCTCCGCGCAGGTGATGGCATGATTGAAATATGGTTCGGGGATGACCGGGTCTTTCTTCCAGTCGTAGTGAATCAAGGTCGGATAGGCCTTGAAGCCGGCCATCCGCAGCATGGCGACCAGCAGCGCGGCCTTGTCGCGGCAGACGCCGTACTTGTTGTCAAACGTCACTTTTACGTCGTGCGGCTCATAGCCCGGCGCCTCGGCCTCGGTCGTGATGCCCATGTAGCGCACTTTTTGTGAAACATGTTTGAAGATCTTTTCAATTTTCTTGCGCGGATCGGTCGTCGTGCCGACCAGCTTGGTCACCATGTTGCTCATCGCCGGCGAGACGGCCGCAATGCGCGGCTCGGACAATTTGTAATACCAGCGCGACAACGCCTTCCAGTCCGGTATCGTGCTGGCCAGCACATGCTGCACGGCGGTGATGCCCGGCATGCCCGGCTCGTCATACATGCGCGGCACGTTGACGGCTTCCCAGCGATAGGTGATGACGCCCGGCGCCTGTTTTTTGGTGAAGGTCACGGTGTTGGAGACCGCATTTTTCACGACGGCATGCGCCAAGGGCCGCTGCGCCGGCGCAAGCACTTCGTAGACGACATGGCGCATCGGCATGCTGCCTTCCAGCACGGTGATGTCCGTCCACGTATTCGGCACGCGCGCCTTGCGCACGGTCTTTTGCACGACATAGTGAACCATATCGCCGATCTCGACGCCCGGCACGCTGACACGCAGATTCTTCATGTTGGGATCATAAATGTTCATCGCCATCTGCGACGTTTCGGTCGCCTCGCGGCTCTGCGCGCCAAGGTCGACCGCCACGATTTTCCCATTGGGCTTGAGCACTTCGACGCGCTGGACAATGACCGTCTCGTAGGCCACATCATAGAACAGGGGAATGCTGCGCGCATCGCGCCGGCCCTTTTCGGTCAAAACCTTCATACAGGTGTCGTCGAGGGTCGAACCAGTGCCGTCAACGTTGTAGCGCGCCTGCTCGTAGCTGTCGACAATGACGAGGTCCGCATCCGTGTAGGTGCTGGTCGTGATCAACGCGCCGGCCTGCTGCAGCGCGGCAATATTCAAAAGGGTGGCGGGCGCGGCGCCCAACGCCACGCAACTCAGGCAGGCAAGCAGAATCCATGCGGCATGCTTTTTCATCGAAGGCTCCTTGTCGGTTTCATTGCCACTAATTGTAGACGTTCCGCCGCGCAAAGTCAACCGGAAATTTGTTTGCGGCGAACAAATTTATAACATGGCGGACAAGCGCCGGCCGGCGGCAAACGCCGTGGCCAGGTATTCCTCCTCGTTGGCTATGCCTTCGTGGCGCATAGCCGATTCCATGCTGATGCACTTTTCATAGGCCGAGGTACGCACGATCGTCATCAGCCGCCCCCAGTCGACCGTGCCTGTAAATGGCAAGCGGTGCTGGTCGGCCGTGCCATCGTTGTCATGTAAATGAATCGAAATGAGCCGCTCCTTCATGGCTGCAAGCTGTGCCAGGCCGACGCCATCAACATTGCCGTGGCCCGCATCATAGCACAGGCCAAGGTAGTCGGGCGGGTACGCGTCGAGCACGGCATGGAGCAGCGGCCAGTCGCCGTTCTCCAGCGCGATACGCACGCCGAGTTGCCTGGCCTGCGGCTGCAGTTCATCCAGCGATTGTTGCAAGGGCTCCCATGCCGGCACCGCTCCGTCCGGCCGCGCGGCAATACCAGCATGCATGATGACGACCTGGCCACCCAGTCGCGCGGTCATTTCAAGCCGGTTGGCGACCAACGCCACGCCTGCCCGCCGGCGATACTCCTCGGCGGCAGCCCAGTCTTTTTCCGGGCCGTTCGAGCCATGCAAGTCCAGCAATGCCACGCCGCACTCTTTGAGCCACGCCGCAATCTGCGCTATTTCGCAGGGCGCGTACACAAAATCCGTGTTCCACTGATGACACCAGTGCACATGCGAAAATCCCGCATGGGCGATGCGCCGCAAGTACGGTGAAGGATCGCCGGTGCTCGCCGCATAATCCGTCGTCATTGAAAGCCGGGCGGTCTCCATCTTCAGTCAACCTTCCGGTAATACAACAGGGCTGAATCCGGACGCTGGCGCAGGGTCAAGGTCACGCCCTGCTCCATCAACTGGCTGCCCGGATGGATCGTTTTTGTGTGGTCATTAAAATTCTTGATTTCATAAGTGCCGGCCGGCTCAAGGCCTTTGAGTTTATAGACGCCGGTCTCGTGCGGCGTGTGCGGGCGCATGAACATTTGCACCATGCCCTCACCGGATTCCGGCACGTTGAACTGCCAGCCGATCCAGTCACATTCGTTGCGCGAGTACGGCGTCAGCGCATAATAGTCGCCGTACAGGCAGTGCGCGGTTTCGCGCCATTCCTGCATCCAGGCCTTGAGCTTTTTGAAATCAAAGGATTTCTCGAAGACATTCTCGGAGCCGTGAAATGACAACAGCAGGGAGCTGCGCTGGTAATACACATCGCCCTGATCACCGGGCCAGTTCATCGAACCAAAGAACGGCAGCCACTGGAAGAGCGTGTGGTGGAACCCGTGCTTGGTGGCAAGGTCGCCGTAGTTGTAATCGGTCTTGTGCAGCGGCAGCGCGCGCCGCAGCGTCTCGAGATCGTTGCGCCGGCCGCCCGACGCGCAACTGTCAATGATCAGGCCGGGATTGGCCGCCAGTAGCATATCCCACAATTGCAGATAGCCCGTGCAATAATGATTTTCAGTGATGCCCTGCCGGTCGGGCGCGTCGTTGTGGCGCCAGTAGTCAAGCGGCTCGAAATTGAAATCCTGGCGATACAAGTCAATGCCCTCGCTCTTGATCAAGGCATTGATGCGCCGGGCCATCCACGCGACGACCGTTGGTTCACTCAGGTTTAGGAGGCGCGTGGCGCGCCATGCCGGGTGCTCGCGCAACACGGCTTCGTCCGGCTCACGCGGCAGCAGCATGTCGGCATGCTCGTCAAACAATTCGGTGCCGTTGCGGACGCGTTCGGGCTCGAACCACACCATGGTCTTGATCCCTTTGGCATGCACGTGGTCGCTGATGGCGCGCAAGCCGCGCGGGAACCGGGCATAGTCGGGCTTCCATGTGCCGGTGCAGGTCCAGTCGGCACGGCCCTGCATGTCATACCAGCCGGCGTCCATCCACAAATAGTCAAATTCGATCCCGTGATCTAAAAAGGCATCGGCGTAGGCAATCTGGTTGGCCTCGTTGGCATTGACCATTTCATTAAAGAACTTGCCGCTGTAGTTGGCATAAAACGGGCGAATAAGCTGGCCGTCAACCCGCGGCATGTTGAATTCCATGAACCAGCGCCGCCACAGGTTCACACTACGGTCGTGGTCCGTGCCGTCATAGAACAGCAACACCGGCATCGGCGTGCGGATCTCCTCGCCGGGCTGGAGCCGCAAATGCGTCAGCTCCTGTCCGCCTTTGACGCGCACCCCATTGTCCTCGCACGCGAACGTCGTCTGCCACTGGCCCTGCCAACTCAACACGAAAATAATCCCGCGGTCGTTGCCCTGCAACTTGTAGTAGGGCATGGCCAGATTGGTCGGGCGCCCGCCGTACGGGTGAAAGGTCACCGGTTCCGCGCCGGTAAAATAGTGCTCCAGCGGCAGATAGCTGTCGGGCGTACAAAAGTCGCCTTTGCAATGATGGAGTTTCATGGTGTTGCAGCCCGGCGCCCGCCCGGCATCATTGAATAACAGAGCGTCAATGCCTTGGATGTCCTCGAGGATGGGCGTGGCGGCACCGCCGGTGTTCTTCAGCCAGACGGTCCATTCAATCTGCGGGAATTTGGTGTTCCGCACGGCGATGCAGGTAACGAGCAGCTGCGTTGCCGGATCCAGATAGGTGATCTCATACTGCACGCGCTGGGCATCCACCACGCGGCGTTTGCTCTCTTTTTTCCACCGGGGCACCAGATCCCGCGCCGCGGCGCCGCCGTAAACAAAAGAAAACGGCGGGACGGCCGCATCCAAGAGATTGGCCTGCAGCCAGGCATCCGCGCGGTCGCGTTCCGCTTGGGCAATCGGGAAATGTTTTGTGTCATTCATGATGGCTGGTCTCCTATGTGACAACCAGCATTATGCATTTTTGGTGTGCGTCGCAGCTTCGCCGCCGGCAATCAGCGCAAGCCGCCGGGCCGTGTCCTCCAGCGGCTTGAGCGAGACGTCTTCCCCGGAATAGCGCTCGTAGTAGCCGAACGGATTGTCAAGATCCCGGATGAGCAGGAGCAGATAGATCATCAGATACGAGATGACAATGACGAAGAACAACGACTCGTAAAACGGCTCGATCTTGGACAATATCAGGCCGGCGCACAGCAGGATAGTGATGAGATCGGCGAGTAAATAGCCCGAGGAAATAAACGAGGTTTCGCGGATGGTGTGAATGCGGACGAGGCTGCGCCGGAGATTGCTCTGCTCCTGCTTCAAGCGCGCCACCAAGGTTGCTTGCGTCCATTGTTCCATCGCGGCGAATTGCGGGGTAAGCTCGTTGAGGTGCTCCATGAGCTCCGTCGTGCGGTGCTTTTTATGGAACCACGCCAGAAGATCCTGGCTCAATTGCGCCAGCAAGGTCAGGCAGACACCAACCTTGGCTTGCGGCTTGGCGATTTTGATGCCGGTCACTTCTTGCGCCAGGTTCTCCAGGCAAGCGCTCAATTCGCCGGGCAGCCGCTCGCTTTCCTTGAAGTCCGCCAGGACACCGCTCAGCAGAAAGCCCATCAGGAAAACATTGGCCGCCACAATCCCCGAAAACAGTGGATTGATCGAGAGAATCTCCCAGCCGAGGAAATGCACAAGGAGCTTTGCGGCGACGACCACCGCCACAATGACGCTGGCATGCAGCAGAAGGCGGCGGCGGTTACTAATGATCATGATTGCCTTTTTCTATCCAATACAACTGAAACAACTCATGCTCTAACGCCTGGCAGTGTACCAAAAAGCCGTGCCGCATGTCAACGAAAATGCACGACCAGATGGACGTGCAATTCCACCTTGGGAACGGTGTCATGCCACGTCATGTGCGCGCCTTGCCAGATAGCATGTTATGCTAGTTCATGCCGCGCATCAGGCCGCATGGCAGAAACATAATCACAATGAATGAAATAAAGCAGATGATGGCGAAGACCAGCGCCAGCGTGTTGATCAGCAGTCTTACGCCCCAGCGACGAATCGTGAATTCCTTTGCAACCAGCGCCAGCACAATCACACTGAACGGGATCAAATAGACCCAGCCGGGTGTCTGAAGCACCGCATCGGTGATCCACGGCAATGATCTGTTCTGTTCGGCAAACATGATGCCAAATCGCGGCCGCACGAACCAGATCGCATAGGCGACCAAGGCAAATGCCACGATATCGAACACGAAACAAATAATGTTCGCGCTGCGCATGCATCCCGGCGCACCACTAGTGTAGTGGCTCATAAACACCTTGCCAAATCAGAACTGTCCAAACGGGTTGCCTTCGTCATAACCTAAAATCCCTCTTGCATCTCTCCCGCCGCTGGCGGGATCCACGCCGCTGGCGGGACTCCAAGCAGCCACCCAAAGGGAGATCGCCTGCGCAAGCGCTCCGTCCCTGGCGGCGCTTGCGCCGTCCCGCCACATGGCGGGAGGGTTGGGGGTCGCAGCCGTCCCCCCTTTGGGAAAAATCCCTCCCCCGCCAAGCCGGGTACTCCCTTTACGAAAGGGAGATTGGGGGGTAGGGGGATTTCCTGCGATTTTAGCGTAGTGGTCAAATGTGTTTGCAAAGTCATTGTTGCTTTTTTATTTTCACCAGGCGCACAAAGTAATTCGGGCTATCACCGCGGAAAAGATCGCCGATTTCCCAACCCGTTCCCGCAAGGATGCGCCGGAGTTCCGCTTCGGAGACAAACAGGTAATCAAACCATGGCGTGGCATACTGCTTGTACCTGACGCGGATGCGCAGCTGGCCGATCATTCTGCCCCGGCGGTGATTGCGCTTGTGATAGGCGAGATGGTTTGGGTCGGTGGTTTTGTACGGATCGAGAATCTCAGCCAAGAGTTGCGCATCGGCAGTGGTGCAACCAGCCAGCTTCTTCAACAGCCGCTTGGCGCCGGTGAAACTCCCGAACAAGCCGAAATTGTTGCCCAGCATCAGGATCGTGTCGAACGTGCCGTCCTTTGGGTTGAGTTGCGCGATCGCCTTCACCCGCGCGTCCTTGATGCCGCGCAACCGGCACAGTTTCACGGCCGTCGGCGACACGTCGATGGCCGTCACGCGCAGCCCTTTGTCCTGAAGATACAGCGAATGGCGACCGGCGCCGGCACCAATGTCGAGGACGCGGCCTTTGGCGCATTGCACAGCCCGCTGTTCAACGCACGCCCATTTGGCATAGCCGGCGAAGTATGTTTTCAAGGAGCGGTCGCTATCAAGGTACCCGTCGTCGCGTTCAATCACCGCACAAACGTCGCGGTGCCGATACGCGTCGAAAAGGGCATTGCCAAAAGCGTCTTGTTGCTGTCGCATAGTTTCGTCAGAACAGGTTGTGGACGGTGTATGCACGTATGCTGCGGGTGGGTGTGCTGAGACCCCCACGACCTTGCGTCGTGGGTGAATAAGATTGAGTAAAAAGGTGCGCCGGCGTTTTTTTCTCAAGCTTTGCTTCCACCGAGGCAAGCTCGGTGGGGAGCCACAACACATACCAGCTGCCAGATATGGGCCGTGCTTCCATATGCCACCACACTTCCGAAAAAGCGGACAAGTTAGGGTTCCCACCTGGCAGTGTTATAAAAACGTGGCCGCGCCGTGCGCTCATGTGCATTTGAGCGTGACGATCTCCCAGGGCCGCGCGCTGATGCGCGCCGTGCCGTTCACCACCCGCACCGTGCCTTTGGATTTTTCTTCAAGAATGTTGACGCGCTGGGCCGTGCGAATGGGGCGATCGAGCGTGATGCTTGCCGTGATGGTCTTGCCGGACGCATTGTAACCGCGCACAATCAAGGCGCGACTGTCCTCGGCTTTTTTGATGCCGGTGACAATGAAGGCGGGATGGCCACTGGCCGCCACAAACGAATGCGTCTGCGGCAGCCGCCCTTTTTGCTGCCGGGCTTGATACGTCAGCAAGGGTACATTGAAGCCGCAACCGGCGCGCGGAATGTCAGCTGCGGCCCAGCCGCCGGCGTGCGGGAGCAGCGCCCAGCTGATTTCATGGCGGCCCAAGTCGGGGAACAAATCAGGATCGTACGAACTGCGCAACAAAGTCAGGCGCAGGGTGCCGTCCAGCAGCGAATGGCCGTACTTGCCATTGTTGAGCAAGGCCACGCCGCCGCGGCCGACCGCCACATCCACCCATTTCTGCGCCGGCACTTCGCGGCCGGCCGGGCGATCCACCACGGCAAACGGGACATCGCACGCCAGCGCTGCCGCGGTGCCGGCCAGGGCAAATTCGACGCGCAGCATGGGCGCATCTGTGGACGCCGTGCCGGTTTCGAGCCAGTCGGCGCGCAGGTGCATGTCAATGCGCGGCGAATCGGCATAGATCGTGGTGGTCAGCCAGAACGAGCTGCGACCCCAGCGATACGCAGATTGCAAGGCAATCGAGGCGGGGCCTTCCTGCACGATGGTCGTGCGGCCGATTGGTTCGAGCGCCAGCGGCCCTTGCGGCGTTGGCGCGAGTTCCCACGCGCTCATGCCGTGCGGCGGCTCGAGATAGATCGTCAAGCGGTTGGCGCCGTTCGGCCCGAGCACATTGTCCGCCAGTTTGCCATTGTGGCGTGGACGCAGGGAGCGCAGCACGCCGGTCTGCTCGTCGCATTCGACTTCACAAAAACGATTGGCGATGCGCAGGCTGGCGTTGCGCGCCAGTACAGCCGTTGGCGCGGCCGATGTCACCGGCGGCAGCGGCATCAGCTCCGGATACGGCGCGCCCCACGTGGTGGCTTTGACCGAGCCCGTGCCGGTGATGATGCGCACGCGGTAGGTCGTGTAGCCGACCGGCGGAACCGCCTCGGCGACGAAGTGCAGCCAGACATGCATGTCGGTGTCGAACTGCTTGGTGCGCAGGATTTGGGCGGCGACGGGGCGGCCGTGCGGATCGAAAACCTGCACGGTATCGAATGGTTCGGTCACGACGATTTCCGCCTCGACCGGTTCGGTGCGCGGCCACGCCAGCGGATTGAAGACGACCAGCGGGATGCCCTCGGGCTCGGGAATATTGATATGTTCGGCCACGGCGCGCAGCGCGCGGTTGCGCACATCGGTGGCGAGATTCAGGGCGAGGAAATAGCGCGCGCGGCTGTCATCGTTGGATTCATGAATGGCCGAGCCGGGCAGGATGTCGTGAAATTCATTGAAGACCAGCGTCTTCCACGCCTCGCGCAGCGGCGCGGCCGGCCAGGCGCGGCCGGTGAGCAGGGCGGCGGTCGCCACGGCCTCGGCGGTCTGCAGCATGTTTTCGAGATCGCGATTGCCTTTTTTTATCGTCGCCACGGTGGTGTAACAACCTTCAAAAATATATTGCAACTCACCATGATGGACGGGCAAGCCGTGCGCGCGCGGCTTGACCTGGTCGAAGAATTCGTCCGCCGTGGCAAAGCGCAAGGCGGGGAACAGGCGGCAGGTCTGATACGCCGTGGCCGCGAGAATGTCCTGGCGGGTGGGCCCGCCGCCGTGATCGCCGACGCCGTAGACAAACAGTTGCGCGCCGATCTGCGCGGGCAGCTGCGCCGGCTCGGTGCGGATCGTGGGCGTGATGCGGTCGTTATAGCCCTGGCCCGTTTTGGCCAGCACGCGCGAGCCGTCCGGCCCTTCCCACCAATACAGCTGGGCATCCGCCGGGCCGGTGCGCATGTGATAGAAATACTCGATGCCGGCGCCGCGCAGCAATTGCGGCATTTGCGCGGCATGGCCAAAGCAATCCGGCAGCCAGCCCACGCGCGCCCGGCGTCCGAATTTTTTCATGAAATAGCGTTGCGCCAAAAGGAACGAGCGCGCCAAGGCCTCGCCGCTGGAAAGATTGGTGTCGGATTCGGTCCACATGCCGCCCACGATATTCCACGCGCCGCGGCGCACGGCGCGGCGCATGGCGCGGAAGAGCTGCGGCTCGTGCTGCTCGATGGCTTCGTAGCATGCGGCCTGGCTCTGCGTGAAACGGAACGCGGGAAACTCGCGCATGAAACGCATGACTTGGCGGAATGTGTCCTGGCACACCTGCACCGTCTCCGGCCAGCGCCAGAGCCAGTTCATGTCAATGTGCGCGTGGCCCACCAGCATGACTGACTGGTTGCGCACGCGGCCGGCTTCACGGTTGAAAATCGTGTCAAGCGCGGCCAGGTGCGTGGCGGCGCTGGGCGCGTCGCCGGCGCTCAAGGCGCGCGTGGCGCGGGCAAAGAGCAGCATGGCGTCCGGGCACACATCCGTCAGGTCGCGCACGACATGCACATCCGTGCGCAGGCGTTGCAGCTTGCGCCGCGCCGCGGCATTTAGCGCCGCCGGCGGCGTCGCGGCCGCGGCGACAAAGGCCGACAGCACATCCGGCATTATTTCGAGCGTGGGCGCAAGCGGGCCGGCCGCCGCTTCAATGCACAGGCGCAGCGGCGCGGTGAACGCCGCGGCCCAGCGCGCGGCCGGCACGCACAGGTCGCAGACATGCTGCGCGCCGGGCGCGAGCGCCGGCACCGGCACGGCCGGACAGGCCGCGGCATCGGGCGCGGCGGCGCGCAGGTGCGCGGGCGGCGTGCGCCGCGCGGACAGATTGTGCAGCGTGAAGCGCAGCTTTGGCGGCGCATCCGCCGAGTGCGTGCGCGGCCCGGCGTAGACGGCCAGGCGCGGCGCCTGTTCCGCGCAGGCGGGCCACTGCCCGTCACACGGATCATCCAGCGCGCAGGTCAGGCCGGCCAGCGGCACATTTTCCGCCGCGAAAAACCGCGCGCAAAAACCCCAGCCACCGGTGTATTGCTGGATTTTCAGCAGCAGGCGGTTCCAGCCTTCCTGCAATTCCACGCAGATGCGGTCTTCGTCATGGAGCACGAACCGCTGCGCGTCGAGTTTGAAAACACACTGCCCGTTCAGCCAGATCACCGCACCGTCATCCGACCCGATGGCAAGCACGGCGCAGGTGTGTGCCGGGCTGTGCACATAGACATGGGCATAGGCGCAGCCCGAGGCCGCCTTCCACGCGTCGCCTTGCGCCGTGAGATCAATCCCGCTCTGCGGCGTGGCGACCGCCGCCCACGCGCAACCGCTGACGACCAAGCCGGCGTGCGGCAGGACCGTTGCTTCGGGGATGCAGGCGCGGTCGAGCAGGGCGCGCCCGTCGCCGCTGAAAGGACCCAGCAACAGCCATTCACGCAGAAAGCCATCGGCCTGAATGCATGCAGGGCGCGGCGCAGTACGCTCGTTTGTGCTCATCAATATTCCTTAATTTGTTTGCGGCGAAAAAATTACTGTGGCAATTTCGAGGGTGCAGGCCGGCTGCGTGCCGGGCAGAAACACGGCCACGTTGCGCAGGGCCTGCGTGTCCATGATGCGCTTGCCGCGCTGATTGCCGTAGGTGGGGTTGAGCGTGAATTCCGTCATGGGCAGATCATAGGTGACCCACGCGCCCGTGCCGGCCAGCGACGGCGAGTAGAACGATTCGCCGTCCGCGCCGCGCTGCCCACTGTACGTTTGCTCACCCAGCTGGGCCGCGCCGCTTTCGTTGATGATCAGCGTGGCCTGATTGCCGGCCGGAATGCGCGCACGCACTTGCACATGCAGGCTGCCGGCGGCGTTGATCCCCTCCTTGTTGTGCGCGCGACCGAGCGGCAGATCGACGCCGCAGCCCCAGCCCATGGGCGTGGCAACGATGCGCAGCGTGTTGCTGACCGCCGTTGCGCGCAGCGTTGCGCCGGCCGGAGTATCCGCCCAGATGTTCAGCGCGGTGGCGGACGGGCCGGGCCAGATGGTCTTCGGTTGTACGCGCGTGCCGGCGGGCGCGCTGCGCACCGTGACATGGCGCAATTCATACCACGCCGCCGGATCGAACGCGGTGGGCAATGGCTGCGCCGATTGGCGGTGCAGCGCGCCGGCGCGTGCATGCACGGCGGCCAGGGCTTTGACCAGCAACGCATACGGTTGATCGTGAATGGAGACCAGGCCGTAGTTGGAATCTTCACCGTCAAAACGGCCGCCGGGCGGCTGATCGGTGTAGCAAAACCAATCCCAGCCGACACAGTAGGGCAGCTTGGCCAGCGCCGTGCAATACGCCGTGCAACGCGCCGCGCGATCCGCCTGGGTGGCCACCGTCACATCGGCGCCGCGGCTGTTGGGATCGCCGGAAGCGTTTTCCATGGCGCGCCAGGAGAACTCGGTGATCAGCAGCGGCTTTTTGGTCAAGGCATAAATGTTATCCAGATAGGGCACATCCAGCGTCCCGTCTTTACGATAGAGATTCAAGCTGACGACATCGACATAACGGCCGCAGGCTTCAAGCACGGCGCGCGGTGCGCCGCCGGCAAAACGCACGCCCAGAAAGAGCGTGCCGGGGCTGGTGCGGTTGATCGCCGCGCGGGCCATGGCGCAATAGCGCTCGGCCACGACGCCGGCCCAGTCCAGAACTTGAATTTTGGCCGCAACCGTGCGCGGTTGCAACGTGGTGCAGGCGCCGAGGTCGGCAAACGAACGGACAGACGGCGCCCACGTGGCGTTAAAGGTGGCAAGATTAGTGCCGGCACGGGTGCGCAGAAAAGCGACCAGCGCCTGCTTGCCGGGCGCGTTCGACGGCAGACTGCAATACTTGTACAGCAGCGCGTGATCTGCATCGGTCGGCCAGCCAAAATCGCCGTACCACGCCATTTCATTGTTGGCGTACCAGCCAATCAGGCCGGGTTCCTTGGCGTGCGGCGCCATTTCGCGCGCAACCGTCTCGTTGAAGCGCTGCTGATACTCGTCGCTGAAAACATCCAGCAACGCGGCCGGGCCCCAACCGCCCAGCCAGGCCACGCGCGTGTGCGGCATGCCTTGCGCATACAAGCGTTTGTCGCTCCAGCCGGCCACGACATTGAAGCCCCAGGACTGCAGGCGCGCCCAGCCGTCGGTTGCGCCAGTGCCGGCGTCCGCGCAGTTGACGCCAAACAACAACATTTGTTCATTGCCACGCTTGAACCAATAGCGGCCATTGTCACAGACAACCCGATACGGCGAAGCGGTGGTCGCGGCGGCCCGGCATGGGGTTTGCATAAGCACTCCAAACATCGCAATGAAAATGACGCAAGAAAGGCGGGGCATGGCAATTCCTGTTTATGCGTGAGTGGTTGCCGGCAGGGGCTTGGCCACCGAGGCGCGCTCGACCAGCGCCACTGGAAAGACGGTGCGCAACGGCGGCGTGGCGCCGGCGATCAAGGTCAGCAGATTATCCAGCGCGACGCGCACCATGGCTTCCAGCGGTTGGGCGATAGTGGTCAAGGGCGGCTCGGCATATTGGGCGGTCGGCATGTCATCAAAGCCGATAATGGCGAGATCGCGCGGGCAGCACAGGCCGTGTGCGCGCAGCGCGCTGAGGGCGCCCAAGGCCAGCTCGTCATTGGCACAAAACAACGCCGTCGGCCGTTGCCGCAGCGCCAGCATGCGCTGGGTAGCGGCATAGCCCTCGCGCACGCCGAAACCGGAATGCACAAACCAGGCGGCCCGCACCGGCACGCCGCGCGCTTGCAGTGCCGCGCGATAGCCGTGCTGCCGGTCGCGCGCATTGCGATTGGTGCGCGGGCCGCAGAGCATGCCCAGGGCGTGATGACCGTGGTCGAGAAAATGCGCGACCGCCAAGCGGCCGCCGGCGGCGTTGTCGGCGTCAATCACGCAAACCGCCGGCACCGCTCCGCAGTTGAGCAACACCAGCGGCACCCCGCGCGCCGCGCGAGCCGGGGCATTGTCATAGATGTCAATGCCGGCGACCAGCAACCCGTCCACGACCAACTGCGGCAGCAAGTCGGTGATCACGGCCACGGGCGCATTCGTGCGCACGCTGTGTACTTTCAAATCAATTTGCCGGGCCTTGAGCACGGCTAGGGCATGCATCACGACCGTCGTGTAATACGCGCTGGCCAGAAAATGTTTGGTTTCGACATCCGGCAGGATCAGGGCGACGGTCTGGGTACTGCCGCCACCCAAGGCGCGCGCCATGCGATTGAGCCGGAAATCCAATTTGTGGGCCAGCTGCGCGATGCGTGTGCGGGTGGCGGGCTTGACAGCGGCGGCGCCGTCCGGGCTCAAGGCGCGCGAGACGGTAATGGCAGACACGCCCGCCATGCGCGCCAAATCGCGCATGGTGACCCGGCGCGGATGGCGCGCCGTTTTCGCTTTTGTGGATGATACCGGTACCATAATCGAGCTAGACTATAGCACACTAGGCGGTGCCCGTCAAGCGCCGGCCCGGCTCCGTTCACAAATTCGGCGGTATACTTGTGGTGTTGCTGCCCGCCGATCCCGCCGTGGGCGCATGCGCGTCAACTTAAAACCGGGCATTTTTGAAATTCCGATATAAGGAAGTGAGCCGCATTCCATTGCGGCGATCCTGCCACGGAGCCACCGGCGTAGAGCGCGCAGACAGGTAGGGCGGTCAGGCCCTTGACCGCCGCGGTCGTCGTTGCGCTATTTTATCACCGGTGTGCGCGCATGCAGCAACGGCGGTCAGGGCCTGACCGCCCTACCTCACCCGCCGGCCACGCACGCGCAAGACCCACAACAGATTTGGCGACGTCAGATTCGCATTTCCCTTTATATCGGAATTTCAGCGGGCATTTGCAAAAGGATGCGGACGCCGGCGTTCCTCATCAGGAAACCGGAACTCAGCAAGCTCATCGGCGGCACGGTGCCGGCGGCCTGCAAGGTGCATTTCGCAGCGCAGCGTGGCGCGGCGCGCCATGCCGCAACTGCGTCAGGCCAAATATGCGCCGGCGGCGCCCAGATTGGTAAGAATCTCAACGTCGCGGCAGTCGTCCTGGCGGACATTCGCTTCCGGATTGTGGTGCAGAATGTTGCCGGTGATGCGCGTCTTGTCCACGCCGGACAGATCAATACCCAAGCGATTGTCTTGAATATTATTCTCGACAATTTCATGATGATGCGGCCGGACTTTGATCAACTCGCTGCGCTCGGCCGGCAACGGGCGAATGCCATGATCCTGCGAGAGCGCGATGCGGATCGCCTTGGTATTGCGCTGGAAAATGTTCTTGGTGATCTGCCAATGATGCGAGGTGGTCGCCTCGGGGTACTTCTTGTGGGCCTTCTTGTCGTAGACGGAAGACCACAGCAGGATGCCATGGCCGTTGCCGTGAAACGTATTGCCGCGGACGAGCATGCCGCTGCCGTTCTCGACCGCAATGCCGGCCTGGCGATTGCCGACGATGCGGTTGTTTTCAATCGTGTTGTCGCTCGAAAAACCAAGCCAGAAGCCGTAGTTGCAGTTGTTGGCCAGGTTATTGCGGAAAATATTGCCGCGCGAAAAGGTGGATTCAAAGGCGATGTTGGGACTGAGCGAGCCGTCGTTGTCCTCAAAAAGATTGTCGTTGGCGCCCATGGACAGGCCCTTGTTACTCAGGCCGGCCAGAAAAAAGCCGTCGCCGCCCATGCGCGCATAATTGCGCCGGAAGATATTGCGGTGCGACCCGGACAAAATCAGGAAGCCGGTCGCGTCGGCGCCCATGTGCCCGGTGCGCTTTGTCCCCAGTTCCGTGTTGCGCACGTTGTAGCGGCAGCAATAGTCGGCGGCATTGTCCTCAAACACCGAATCGCAGGTGCCGAACAGGTGGATGCCATAGCCGCTGCAATAATTGACCTTGTTGCGCAGCACGCGCAGCGTCTGGCAGTCGTAGGTCAGCAACCCGTTCATGTTGTGCTCAAGATTGTTGTCGGCGACCAGCGCGTCACGCACGCCGTTGAGGCAAATCGCGCCGCCATACGTCGTGGCCGCCGTCAGCCAGACCTCTAGAAAGATCGTGTCGGACGGAATATCCTGGGTGGCGGTGATGGTCAGGCCTTCCAGCGTCAGGCCCGCGCACTGCTCCGCATGCACGCCGTGGTAATAATAGGCCAGGCTCAACCCGCGCAGCGTCACATTCTTGCGCTTGTTGATGCGCACGCCCGTGCCGGTGCGCGCCGCGCCAATCAGCAGCACGCCCGTGCCATCGACGGTCACGTTATGGGCGGCAATCTCAAGGCCGCGCGGCAGAAAATACTGGCCGGGCGCCAGCGTGACATTCTCGGTGATGACCATGCCGTCGTGCGGCACGATGAGTTTTTGTTTGTCCCGCGCAGTCTGCTTCTGTTTTTTTTCTTTCGCCATAGCAATAAAAAAGTTATAGTTGCTGTTAATGTGTGCTATATAATATCATTATTGGCAATGATAGTCAAGAGGCATGCATTTTGGCCACGTAACAGGCTGAAAAGCCACGCGGGCCGCCGCGTTTTCCTATATTTCGTGGCGGTGGACGCCGCCGGCCATCTCGTCCGCGTGGATTATCCCAACAACGACTGGATCAAGAAGGCATATACCGGCAACCTCGTCAGCAAGCTGATTGACGCCGCCGGCAACACGACCGAGTACTTCTACTGCTACGAGCAACTGACCGGCGTGCGCTTCCCTGACGGCAGCACGCGCGCCGCCGGTTTCGACAATTTCAATCGCCAAATCTGGGCGGTTGACGAACGCGGCGTCGCCGTGACCAATGCCTAC
>JAPLST010000005.1:3043-3470 GCA_026398485.1 bacterium | reverse complement strand
GGGCGGTTGACCTTGAATCGGCGCGACGCCTGCAACCGCGCACGCGCCGCGCTGGCGGAACACAATGTGATCCTCACGGGCGCCTGGCGCGAGCTGGCCACCGTGGCAGGTCGCGCCAAGGAGGTTGAGCACTACGTCTGGCAGGAATGCGGCACCGGCATGTATGCGCGCCTGCTGGCGGCGGCGTATGTGCCGCCGCCGCGCTGGCAAGTGCGGTACGTGCGCTTCACCGGCGACGTGGCTGAGCGGGCCGAGGAATATGAATTGCGCATTGGCCCGCAGGGTGAGGTGTTGCGGGTTCACCATGCGTTGCCCGAGGCGCGCGCCGGCGCGCGCCTTGACGAGCAGGCCGCGCGCGCAATTGCCTGCGCGCAATTGCCGCAGACCACCGCCTTCGCCGAAGTGTCCGCCGTCGCCAGCCGGCTGC
>JAPLST010000005.1:0-2998 GCA_026398485.1 bacterium | reverse complement strand
AACCGGACTGACTGGGATTTCACCTACCGTGACACTACGGTTGCGTGTGCCACCGGCGCGGAAGCGCGCGTGGGTATCACGCTTGCCGGTGACATGATTGGCGATATGTATCGTTATTTTCACGCGCCGGAAGAATGGTTGCGGGCGGCAGCGGCCCGCGCCGCCGTCAGTGCGCTGGTCACCCAAATCTGCATGCTGGTGCTGACCATGCTGTTTTTGGTTGGTTTGATTGTGGGCGTTGTGCGCTGGGCGCGCGGCGATTTTTCATGGCGGCATGCCGGCCTGTTCGCCCTCGTGTTTGCGGCGTTGGGTATTGCCCGCACGGCCAACAACTGGCCCGCGACCATGGCGGCGTTTGTGACCGCGGAGCCGTTGCAGAATCAAGTCATTCAAGTGCTGCTCACCACGCTGATGGGCGTCATGCTCCTGGGCATTATCGGCGGCGTGATGACTGGCGCAAGTCGTGGCAGTGGCGCGGCACCCCGCGCGTCTGTCTTGGCCATGGCGTGCGCGCTGGCATTATTGGCGGCAGGATTGCTGGGTGCGGCGGGTGCATGCATGCCGGTGCTGGCGCCGGTGTGGCCACAATTCGATGCGGCCGTCACGGTGCTGCCTATGCTGGCGCCGCTGCTGGTCACGCTACTTACCTTCATGCTGCACACCGCGTTTTTGCTGTTTGTGTATGCGATGATCGGGCGTGTGTCGGCGAACGGGACGAGGCGCCGGGTGGTTTGCGGATTGTTGCTGCTGGCGCTGGGCTTTATTCTCGCGGGACGCGCACCCATGGACACCATCGGCCAGTGGCTGGCAGACAGCGTGGTGTTGGGTGGCGTGCTGTGGCTGGGCTATGCGCTGGTATTCCGCTACAATCTGCAAGCGGTGCCGATTGCCTACGGCGTGTTTATGGCGTTGCAATTGGCGCCTGAAGTTGCATTTGCAGCTTATCCCGGCGCGCGTGCGGCCAATCTTATTGCCATTGCCGCCGTGCTGCTGGTGGCGTGGCGCTGGAGCCGTGCCGGCGCGGCGCGTGCCGCAAGTGATGAATGATGAATGCAGTCAGAACTAATGCGAGTGGACTTATATGAGGCCTTTGTGTACAATATATGCGTTCAATGAACCCATAAGAGGCTATTCATGGCAACGCGATTGACCACGGTTGAGCGAGAGGCGGAAATAGGGCGACATCTGCGCGACCTGCGTCTGCGCCAGAACATTGACCAGCGCCAGTTGGCCGCGCGGGCCGATGTGGCGCTGAATGCGGTCAAGCGATTGGAGGGCGGCAAAGGCGCCACGGTCACTTCGCTCGTCAAGGTATTGCGGGCGTTGGGGCGCGCGGACTGGTTGGAGACGCTGGCGCCGCAAGTCACGGTGAGCCCGCTGCAAATACTGAAGGACGGGAAGCGGACACGGCAGCGGGCCTCGCCGTCGAAGGAGGGGCCGCGTGTATAAGCCCGTCGCTGCGATCGAGGTCCGCGTCTGGGGCAAGCGGGTCGGCGCGGTGGCGCTGGACCCGAACCTGCGCTATTATGCGTTCGAGTACGAACCGGCCTTCGTGCAGGCGGGCATCGAGCTTGCGCCACTGACCATGCCGCTCGCTCAGGCGCGCGAGCCGTTCGTGTTCACCGACCTTGCGGAAATGACCTACCAGCGTCTGCCGGCGCTGCTGGCCGATGCGTTGCCGGACGATTTCGGCAACGCGCTGATCAACGGCTGGATGGCCGCGCAGGGTGTCGAGCGGGAGCGCATCACCGCCTTGGATCGCCTGGCCTACATGAGCAGGCGCGGCATGGGGGCGTTGGAGTTCAAGCCGGCCAGGGGGCCTGCCGCCAGCGGCAGCACGGCGATTGCTTTGGCCAATTTGGTCGAGGATGCGCGCCGCGCCATTCATGGCGAACTGCGCCAGCAGCATTTGGCCAGGGCGGCACTGGCGCAGATCATCAAGGTCGGGACCTCGGCGGGCGGCGCAAGGGCCAAAGCGGTGGTCGCGTGGAATCCGACGACGAATGAGATCCGTGCCGGGCAGTTCGAGGTCGAGCCGGGTTTCGAGCACTGGCTGCTCAAATTTGACGGCATGGGCGCGGACAAGGAGCTGGGCGGTTCGCAGGACTACGGTCGCATCGAGTACGCCTACTCCATGATGGCGACCGCCGCCGGCCTGGCGATGGCGCCTTGCCGTCTGTTGGAAGAGGGCGGGCGCGCCCACTTCATGACGCGACGGTTCGACCGTGACGGCAACCGCAAGCATCACCTGCAGACGCTCTGCGCCATGGCCCATCTGGACTACAAACTGAATGCCAGCCACGATTACGGGCAGCTCTTCCAGACCATCGACCGGCTGGGCCTCGGGTACGAGGCGCACGAAGAGACATTCCGCCGCATGGCCTTTAATGTGATGGCGGCCAACTGCGACGATCACACCAAGAACTTCTCGTTCCTTCTACGCGAGGGGGAGCGTTGGACGCTGGCGCCGGCGTACGACGTGACGCACGCGTACAATCCCGCAAGCGAGTGGACGAACCAGCATCTCCTTTCGGTGAACGGCACGTTTGCCGGTATCACGCGCACGGATCTGCTGACCGTGGCCGACCGTTTCGGCATCGGCACGGCAGAGAAGATGCTCACACAGGTCGGCGACGCGGTCAAGGCCTGGCCCGATTTCGCGACCGGTGCCAAGGTTTCGCCCCGCGAGCGGAAGAGAATCGGCGGTCATCACCGGATTCTGTGACGAGCGAAGCCTGTAAGAAAATTCGTAGGCGGCCAACGAATTTGAGATGGTGGGATGCCGCGACTGCGCGCGGAACGCCGTTCCGGGGCTACTCACGAACCTTTGTGCCTTGGCGTCTTGGTGTTGAGACTCCAGAATCCTGACATAGGGGTGTTCAAAATGTCCGCTTTATTTCGTCAGAACAGGTCGTGGACGGCGTATGCACATGTGCTGCGGGTGGGTGTGCTGAGACCCCCACGATCCCGCCGCTGACGGGATCGTGGGTGAATAAGA
>JAPLST010000191.1:10738-13408 GCA_026398485.1 bacterium | reverse complement strand
GACTACGGGTTCAGGTTGTGTTTGCCCACAGGTAAATGAAGAAAGCATATATGAAAACACTGCTATTGGCCGCATTACAATTGCAAACGAACGCAGCGGTCGTTACACGCGTGAAGGGGCTACCGTAACGGCAACTGATAACGATGGTGCGATGACGTGGTTTGTCGCAGACATCAGGGGAGACGTGCTGGTGCCACAAGCGTGCTCGTCGAAGGTCAGCAAAGCCGTGTAGGTGATCGAGAGTACCTACAAGAAGATCACAGCAAAGGCATCACCAGTAAACACGACGAACGCAATAGCACAAACAAACCGCCGGATATGGGTTTCAGCGTTTTCTTGCCGCGCGGCAGACATTATGCTATACTATATAGTAGATCACGCGCAGTGCGGAAGGCGCCCTGCGCTTTTTTTATACCCTCTTGGATTGTTTTATGATGAAGCCCTTCGATGCAGTGGTGTTGCGCACGCCAATGCTCGCGCCCGCGGCTCTGCTCGCCGCGTTGCTTGTCGTTGCGCTGGCCGCTGCGCCCGCACCGGTGGCCGGCGTGATGGTCGGCGGCCCGCTTAGTGCCAACACCGTGTGGAGCGGCGCAATCACCGTCACCGCCGATGTGACCGTGCGCGCCGGTGTCACGCTGACCATCGCCGCGGGCACGCGCCTCGACCTGGTCAAAGGCGTGTCCATCATTGCTTCCAACGGCATCATCAATGTAGAAGGCACGGCGGCCAACCGCGTCACGGCCACCTGCGCCGATGGCGAGAATAACTGGGGTACGCTCACTGTCGGCGGGCCGGGCGCGGCCCTGACCATGCGCTATGCCGATATTCAAGCCGGCCAAGTGCGCGTCGTCCGCGGCGCGACGGGCCTGATCGAAGACAGTTACTTCCACGATTACATCGTCAATAATGTGCATTTCACCGAATACTCGATCCTGTATGTCGCCAACGCGGCGCAAATAACCACACGGCGCTGCCACTTCAAAAATGATTTTCAAGTCAACTATTACAACACGCCCGGCGTGGTGGAGGATTCTTTGTTCGAATTCTGGACCGATGACGCGATGGATTTCGACAATCCGCCGGCCGGCAGCTATTTCCGCCGCAACACCGCGCGCCACGGCATGGGGTATGACCGGGATGCGGTGGACTTCGGCAAACTGGACTTTCAGGGCAATGGCCCGCGCGGCGTGGTGCAGGATTGCCTGATTTACGATGTGGTCGACAAAGGGGTTTCCATCGGCGAAGGCGCGGCGGGGGTCGCAGTGCTCAACACGCTGGTGCATCACGCCGGCATGGGTGTGGCCATCAAGGATGATTCCGTTGGGACCATCACCAATTTCACCGCGGCGCACTGCGGCACGGGATTGGCGTTGTACGAAAAGAATGCCGGGCTCGGCGGTGGGCACGGCACGGCGGTCAATGCCGTTTTGTGGGACAATGACCAGCCGGCTTCCGTGGACGCCAGCTCGGTGCTGGGCATGTCCTACAGCGATGTGCAAGGCACGCCCGTGTATGCCGGCGTGGGCAACATCAACAGCGATCCGCTGTTCGTTGATGCCGCCAACAATGATTTCCGTTTGCAGGCCGGCTCGCCGGCGTTGACGGCCGGCATGGGCGGCGGCGCGATGGGCGCGGTGGCGCCCATTGGCGGCATGGCCGTTGCCGATCATCAACTCGTGCTGGGCTTTCCGCACTACCAGTCGGATTGGACCGGCGACTCGACCCAGATGGTGATGTGGTCCAGCGGCGCCGGCATCACCTCGATTTTTATTGACTACTCGACCAATGGCGGCGCGGCGTGGTTGCGCGTGGCCGACGCGGTGCCTGCGGCTGCATGGGCGTATGCCTGGCCGGTGCCGAACATCTGGTCGACGCGCTGCAAACTCCGGGTCGGCGACATGGATGACCCGACCAACACGACGGTCAATTATGGCTTCTTCACCATTCAGCCCACCGGCGCAGTCTGCGCGGTGCCGGTCTGTTCGCAAGCAGGCGGCTTCTCGATGACGCCGGTCGCACTTGCCTTGAGTGCGCCGCCCGATGCAACAGTATACTACACGCTTGACGGTTCAGACCCGACCGACCGCTCGTTGCGCTACACCGTGCCGATTCTCATCACCCAGGAAACGATCGCGGTGGCGGCGGCGCCGATACAGGACATTGTCGGCGGCAGCCTGCCGCGCGCGCCGCTGGCCCTCATCCGCAGCGCGCCGGTCAGCACCGGCTTCTATAAAAAACCGGTCTCGAATCTTTTCAAGGCGACGGTCGTCCGCTGGCGGGCATACCGGCCGGGTTGCCAATTGAGCGATGTCGCGACCCACACTTATTTTGTGGCGCCGGACATGCCGACGCGCTTCAAACTGCCGCTCATTTCGCTGGCGACCGACAAGGACAATTTCTTTGATTATCACAAGGGCATCTACATTGTGGGCGTTAACAGCGAGCCGACCAACATCTGGGGCGTTGATTTGTTCGGCAACTATGAGCAGCGCGGGCGCGACTGGGAACGGCTGGGCAACATCGAGCTGTTCGAGACCAACGGCACGCGCGGCTTCTCCGTCAACATCGGCCTGCGCGTGCGTGGCCAGCTCGTGCGCGACTGCGCGGAGAAGTCACTTACCATCTACGCCCGCAGCGAATATGACACGCAGAAGCACTTTGATTACCCCC
>JAPLST010000191.1:0-10656 GCA_026398485.1 bacterium | reverse complement strand
GTTTCCCGGGCTGATCAAGCATGAAACCACCGAATTGATGCTGCGCTTCAAGCGCTTCATCTTGCGCAACGCCGGCAGCGAATGGGGCCAATCCTATAACACCATGTGCCGCGACGCGATGGTGCAGACCTTGTTTGGCAACACGCATACCAAGATTCAGGCGTACCGCCCGGCACTCGTCTTTTTGAATGGCGAATACTGGGGCATCCACAACATGCGCGAACTCAACGATGAGCGCGGTTTGGAAAACACCTACGGCGTTGACCCGACCAACGTCATCATGATGGAGGACAATTTCGACGGCACCGGCCAACTCGCCTTGGGCACGCCGTTGGACGCCAGCAATTATTACAGTCTGCGCGGCTTCATCCGCACCAACGACCTGCGCATTCAGGCCAATTATGACTATATCGCCGAACGCATGGATCTCGAGAGTTTTGGCGACTACTGGCTGGCCCAGATCTATGCCTACAACAGTTCCGTCGGGCACAATGTCAGTTATTGGCGATTGTGGACGCCCGACTACGTCACCCTGACCAACGTGCCCTACGGCCACGACGGCCGCTGGCGCTGGACGGTCAACGACATGGACCGTGCCTTCGGCGGGTTTGGCGGCAGTACCGACTACACCTACGACATGCTCAGTTATGTCGCCGTCAGCTTGAGCCGCGATTATCTCTTCAAGAAAATCGTGTCCAACCAAACCTTCCAAGTGCAGTTCATCAACCGCTTTGCCGACTTGCTCAACACCTCCCTAAAAGAGCAAGTGGTGACGCAACACGTCGGCGCCGTGCAGGCCGCCTTGCGCGGCGATATGCAGGAACACCTGAGCCGCTGGGGCACACCGACGTCGCTGGCCACCTGGAATGCCAACATGCAGGTCATGACCACGTTTGGCCTCAACCGGGCGCGCTACCAGCGCGCGCACATCACCAATTTCTTCAAGTTGCCCGGCGTGGCCACCGTGACGCTGAATGTTTCGGACACGTCGCGCGGCAGTGTGCGGATCAACACGATCGAGATCAACCGCGCGACCTTGGGCGTGAACAATCCGCTCGCACCCTATCCTTGGACCGGCATCTACTTCCGCAGCGTGCCCGTGCAACTCACGGCCCAGCCGGCCTTCGGCTGCCGCTTTGTGGGCTGGAACAGCACGGCCACCACCAATCCGGTGCTCACCGTCACCGTCACCAGCAACGCCACGTTCGTGGCCCAATTCGAGCTGGACACCAATGCCCTGGCGCAGGTCGTGCCGCAACCGCATGTGCTGGCCAACGCCGCATATGCGTTCACCAAATGGGACGCCGGCGCGCCCACGGGCAGCTACCCGGCAAACATGATCTTCGAGCAGAGCGCCACGCTCGACCCGGGCCTTGACGTGGCCATGGATTCCACCTGGATTCTGCCCTACAACCTTACCAGCCGCAGCCGCATCAACGGCGTGGGCAGTCGCGGCGTCTCGTTCATCAACACGGCCAATGCGCAGAGCCTGCCCGGCGCCGGGTTCCTCGGCACCGCGCTGCTGGCGCTGAACACCGTCAGCCAAGACACCGTGCGCGTCGCCTGGACGGCGCAAACCATCCTGACCAATATTCGCGTATATGGCGTGCGCATGCAGGCGCGGATCGGCAACACCGGTGCGTTTGCCAGCGTGCTGGGATCAGATGCCCAGCCAGTCGAATTCACGCACAGCACCCAGGCGGACTGGGAAGAACGTTTCGCACCAGTCACGCTGCCGCCCGAATTCTGCAACCAGCAGTACGTGCAACTGCGCTGGAAATATTATTACATCGCCGGTGATGATGGTGCGCGGCCCGAATTGCGGCTTGATGACATCTATGTGTTTTCGGCCGCGCCGTTCATTGCGCCGGACGCACTCGTGCTGCCGCGGGCAAATGGCGAACCACTACCGGTGGGATTACCGGTTAACATCGTGTGGGATGGCGCCAAGATTTTCCCCAGTCTCAATGGCACACTGACGCGCATTGACCAGCTCGCGCTGTATGACGCGGCGAGCCACGCGGCTGTTGCCGTCCTCGCGACGAATCTCGCCGCCAGCGCAACCAACTGCGTGTGGACACCGCCTGCGTCACTGATGGAAACCCCTGCAAGTTATTGCATCGGCATGCTGGTGTTGGACAACCCCGCCGGCGCGGCAAGTCGCCTGTTCACGGAAAATCAGTTCAGCGTCGTGCCCGAACCGGGCGCCGGCCTGGCCGTGCTGCTGCTGGCACTCTGCCGCACGCGGCGCCGGAGACACACACGATCCCGCGGCGGGATTCAACATTCAACATAAAGCGGTCGGTACCTCTGCCCGTAGCCGCCGCACGGCGTGCGGCGCGCAGCACATCACGCGGAACGCCGTTCCGCGGCAACATCGAGACCCCCGCGACCTTGCGTCGTGGCTGAATAAGATTGAGCAACACGCACGCCGGCCCAGCTCCCCACTTCTCCTTCTTGCTGCGTCTGCCGGATTGTTGCTGCTAAAGTGGGAGCGACCTCCGTGTCGCGATGCTTCGCTGCAAAGCGGGAGCGCGGCAATCGCCGCACGGAGGCGGCTCCCACCTTGCAGCCGCTGCATTCGCCGCACGGAGGCGGCTCCCACTTTGAAGCCGCAGCAATCGCCGCACGGAGGCGGCTCCCACATTCGTTACTATTTCTTTGTGCGCGTTACTGCTAGCAGCATCAAGGCCGCCAGCGGCGCGCACAGCCCTTCCGGCAACGCGCGGGTGATCGTCACCGAATCGCTGCCGACCACACCCTGCGCATTGGTGCCGCTGACGGTGATCAGGTTGCCGCCGAATTGCAGCGCAATGTCGGTCACCTGCCAGGGCGTTTCAGCGGGAAACACGCCGCTGCCGCCGCGCTCGTTGAGCCACTGCATCGTACCCACCAAGTTCACATTGGTGCCGCCTATGGCGGTGGTCGCACCCACGACAGTGCTGATGTTATTGGTGACGTCCACCAGCGGTGCCGTCGGCCGCGGCACATGGAAGATGATGCGATTCCACGTGTGATCCTGGAGCACAATCATGTCGCCGCTAAAGAAGGTATACGCGGGTTGGCCGACATAGGTGTTGATAATGTGCGTCGGCTGCGGCGCGGCGCCGATGTGCGGCGTTGGATAGTAAAACACGCGCATGCCCTGCGCCGTGCTGCCGTCGTAGGTGTCGTCCGTCAGGACCATCTCATTGCTCGGACCGAAGGAGACCGTGATCGGGGTACCCGGCCGGTTCGCGTCGGCATAATTGCGATCGGTGGTCAGATTCGGCTTGCAGAACACGCCGTCGGCACTGTAATTGGGAAAGAGGGTGTTGGTCGGATTGGTCTTGGCGACATCAAAGCGCACGACGCGCCGGTTGCCGGCGTTGTCCACGCGGCCCTCATAGCCGGAATCCACCACGTATAAATTGCGATCATTGTCGAGAAACACTTGCGAGGGATTGGCCATGTCGGTGCCGTTCACCGTGAAGGGACCTGACGGTGCGATGTAGGCGCCTTTGTTTTTCAAGCCGCCGGTCTTGTTGGTCTGGCCGAGGACGAGATCAATCACGGGATTGGCGGCAAAGACATTGCGGATGCGCAACACGCGCGCGCCGGGATTGCTGTCGCCGGTATGATTTTGCGCGACCCACAGCACGTTGCTGACGGGATCATAACATGCGCCGTTGAAATGCACCGTCAGGACATCTGTGTTGTCGTCGGCCCATTTCATTTGGTTGACATTCCCGCCGCTGATGACCTTCGTGGCGGGATAGGTAAAACTGCTGGTCGTGATCGGCAGGGCGAAGATAAATATTTTCCAGTCGGCGCACGCGAACAGAAGATTGCTGGAACAGGAAATCACGCCCACCGGGCGGCCTTCAAACGTGCCGCCGCTGTTGTTGTCATTGACACTGTTTTGCCCGAGCACCAGGTCGGCCGACTGAAACGTGACCGCCGTGTGGTAGTTGGTCCAGATCAGCACGCGATTGCGGTCGCGCACGAACAATTGGTCGTTCCAGCGCGCCATGCCGTAGTCGTCCTGAAAGGTGCGGCCGCTGTTTTCGTTCATGCCTTCCTTCATCATCTCGCTGTTGGACCAGACGTGGCCGGCGCCATTGCGCGTAATCGGCAGGGGAATGCGCATGACCTTGTTGAGCCCGTAGAAACTGGTGAAATACAAGTTGGTCTGGTCATCCATGCTGATGTCGCCGTCCGGCTGCTTGAAGATTGCCTCCGAGCCGTCCGGCCGCACGTATTTGCCGATGCCAATAAACGTGGTGAGATTCGGTTGGCCAATGCAATCGAGCGCCTGACCGGTGACATGGTTGAACTGGACGATGCGATTGTGATTGCCGTCGGCGACCCAGACAATGTTCGAGTCGAACCGATCAAAACAGAAACCGCGCGCCCAACTCAGTATATTGGTGCCGAACTCGCGGCTGGCGCTCATGCCCTTCGGGAAGGGCGGGCGGAAGACCAGCATGCGCGGGCCGGGGGGGCCGTCATCCTGGCCATCCAGCACGAACACTTCTTTCGTCTGCGGATGCACACGCACGCCAGTCGGATGATACATTTTGTCGAGCGTCGTGCCGGCGCCGCTGGCAGTAAAGGAGGTCTGGCCGAGCACCACATTGGCGGTCTTGCTGCCGGCCGGATAGCGCAGCACGCGATTGTTGAACGAGTCGGCCACCCACATGTTGCTCTCGGCATCCACTTCCACGCCGGCGGCGAAGGCGCCAATGGTCGAGCCGTAGTTCCACTGCGTGCGCAGCGTGGTGGCGCTGGTGGTTGGCGGCGTCGTGCCGTTGGTGGGGGAACGATTGGTGAACGTCGTCGTACCCCAGACATCGTCAGCAATCTGATCGGTGGTGAAGGGGTCGTTATATTTCAGCACGCGATTGTTGCACAGGTCCACGACATAGAAATTACCGTTGGCATCGGTGGCCATCATGCCCGCGCGCGGCGCCTCGGCCGTGCTGCTGACATACGGAAACGGCAGCAAGGCAAGCGTGGCGGCGGTCGGCGGCAGGAACTGAATGTTATTGCCGTTGGCCGTGCCGGAGTCCCACATGGCTGGCTGGCCGATGACAATATCAGCCGGCGCGTACGGGCCGTTGGGCAATATGGCCGGCTGCCAGCCGAGATAACCCAGGATGCGATTGTTAGCCGCATCAAACAAATAATAGCGCGGGGGATTCTGGCTGGTGTCCACATGCACGCCGCCAATATGCGCGCCGGCGTAGGCGACAATCCGGTTGCACATGATTTCTTCCTGGCGCGTCGTGCCAAGATATTTGCAGATGGCCAGATCCAGTGCCGGCAATGGGCTGGCGGCAAACAAAGGTGGCATGCTGCAGGCGGCGCCGATCAATGCCGCGATCAAATAGTGCTCTTGTTTCATGTTCGTGTGTAGTACGTTATTTAGGTAACTGTATGAGGACACTGTACCACAAAATGAGCTGCATGTCAAGAGTAGACACAAAAATATTTATACAAATATCACGTTATTAAGGTAGTGGAGGTCTCGGTACAGATGTAGCCGCGGAACGGCGCTGTAAGAGTGATGTCTTCTTGGAATGCGCCGCGCGCCGCGCGGCGGTTAGGGACTGAAACGACCGCCAGCAGGGCGAGCGCGGTGTCTCCAGCAATGGCGATTCCAGTGTGAAACGGTTCGTAACAGCCTGACATTTATATATAACACCTCCATGGCAGTTTAAGCTATCGTCACTTGTTTATTATTACAGTATACTGTCGTTAAATTCCCGCTATACCGTTGACATGTTCCTGCTTAGCCCGCGGCGGGGCGGCCCGCCGATATACCACCACCATTATCACCATTAGTTATTATGAAACATGTTCTTAGCGCAGCGCGTTTATTGACGTGTTTATTGAGCAGCAGTGGCGTGTTCGCCTACACGACCTACACGGTCACCAATGGCTTGGGCATGCCGGCGCAAGTCAACACCGGGCTGACAATAGATGAGCGGATCAATGCCTTTGTCAAGAACCAAGACAATGATGGTTACATTTATGTTGTCGGGCATGATACTAGTGCGGCTAGCACGAAAACCCAAAGCATTTGGCGCATTCTCGCCAGCACGCCGGCCGCCAACTCCGCCGGCGCGTGGCAATTTGTTCTTGGTGGCATACCTTACGGCAGTGCCAGCGGGCCCGGCGAGGTTGTTGCCAAGGTCAGCAACACCTTTTACTCAGTCTATTGGTACTCTGCTGCTGGCGCCTGGCGTTTTCGTTGCTTCTATGCGACCAACGCGCTCGGGCAACCGACCGTCGACACGACGGCAGTAAATCCCACGACCCCCGTCACTTGGTATGGCAACGAAGGAGATCCTTCCCGTCAGAATGTGGGCGCGGTCATCAAGCGCACCTCCAATGACGATCTGGTCTATGCCGGCATCAGATTCTCCACGGACGGCTTGGATCTGCAAGTCAAGCAAGTTGCCACGAGCGGTCACACCGTGACCAAAAAATGGGAACACACGACGACAACCAATTATAATTTCTACTCGACGACGCGCTATGACGGCGCCCAAAACGGTCGCGTTTTCGGCGTCTATTGCCGCAATGCCCTTAATCCGGTCAATGCGATTTGGTGCGTGACTAACATCAATCAGATCACGACGAACTCTGTCTGGACAACGTCGGCAGCCACCAATGCAATATCAATTATCCACAGCGGCGGTGTTGTCAAAAATTATGATGCGGCGGACGGCTACTTCTATGTTTATGCTGTGACACCTGGCAATGTTGCATTCACAATATGGCGGTGCTCCGCGAATGGCGGCGTGGGTAATTGGGAACCAGTAATCACATCGCCAGCAGTCGGGGCGGTCGGCGGCTACGAGACATTTGTGAAGCGTGGCAACATCTTTTTTGCCACGTTCTATATTGGCTCCATGGGTGGTTGGGCTCACCGCTGGATGGGGTTGACTAATTATGCCGGCCAGTTTGGCATTGGTGGCGCCTACACCAATGTTTACCAGGGCCAGGCATCGAGTTGGGCGGCGTGCGGTCAGAACATGGGCGCGTTGATGAGCAACACCGTGGTCGGCATCACCAACATAATCTTCATTGGCACCGCCCGCAATAACAGCGGTGCTGAACCGGATGTGCAGGCGGTGCGGATCTCCGGCACTGCGGCCACGCGCACAATGCTGGGCGGTGGTGTCCCCGTACTTGGCACGAGCAACCTTAATGACAAAACAGAGGCGGTTCTTGATGATGCCTACAACGGCCGCGCATTCTTCATCTTCGCCAATTACACGAACGTCTATTGCGCAACTAATATATACGCGAATCCTGCCAATGCCACCAATCTCTTTGTCGCAGTGGTCGTGAATGGTATGACGGCCGACAAACGCTGCAGCATTGCCACGACCACGGTTCAAGGCAAACGCATATTAGTTGTTTCAGCTGTTGTTGGGACGCGCAAGTTATTATATGTATACAATGTGACCACGCTCAATGGTTCGCCGATCTATACCAAGGTTGACATCACGCCAAGCAATCTGGGTGACTACTCCGCTGATCGTTTCTCGGTCGGTTTTGAACAAATGAGCGCCACTAGCAAGAATCTGTACACAACTTGGAGCAATGGTACATCATCACCCGGCGACATCTATCGGCTTAACTTGGACAATTATGACTTTGCGGCCATTGGCATCACTAATGACTTTCCTACGTTTCCGCTGCTTGACCTGCCGGGTAAACCAACGGGCGATCGCCCGGTTGATCTTGAAGTGGTGGATCTCGCGCAACCGCCGGCCGTGACGGGTGGCACCTTGGTGGTGTTTTCGATTGTCACCAATAGCGCCAGCACGCAGCGCGGCGTGTTCATGTTCAATGCCGACAAGCCGGAGAAGGGCTATAAGGACATCACGCCGCCGGCCGGCTTGAATATCAATCTTGGCCGCGTGGGCTCGGCCGGCTCGATGCTGTTCATTGACAGCAGCATGTACGGTACCGATGTCAAGCAGGAGTTCAGCCAGAATCTGAGCGATCTTGGCTTTAGCGCGCCGAAACCGGCCAATTATCCCACGGCTTTTTCCGCGATAGTGCCAAGCAGTTCCGAGATCTTTATTTCGTGGACTGATGCCGTCGGCACGCCGCTGCCTGATAAATATCTCATTCGCGCGTCACATACCAGTTATGCGGCCATTCCCGCGCCAATCGACGGCGTGCCGGTTACCGATGACCCGAATTTCGCTGACGGCACCGCCGCCATAAATGTCGCGCAAGGTGTGCAGGCGTGCTCTTTTGCCGGTTTGATTGCAAATTATGACGGCTATTTCAAGATATATCCGTATTGCGGTAGCGGTGCGACCATCGCCTATAAAACTGACGGCACCGTACCGTCGGCATCTGCGAGGACGACCCCGGAACCGGCCGGGCTGGCCTGTGCCGGCCTGCTGCTGGCGCTGGTCCGCAAAAAGAAGAATTGTATGTTTCCGGCTGACATTTATATATAACACATCCATGGCAGTTTAAGAAAATCATCACATGTTTATTATTACAGTATACTGCCAGTAAATTCCCACTATACCATTGACAAATGCTTGCTTAACTGATATAGTGTTCGCAGCAATGCGGCGAGCCGCGCGGCGTGGCGCTTGTGGAGAGGCGGCCCGCCGACATACCACCACCCGTAACCCAATTGGTTTGAGGAGTTAGTATGAAAACACTGAGCAGCTTGATTGTCGCAGCGTGTTTGTTTAGCAGCAGTGGCGTGTTTGCGTACGCGACCTACACGGTCACCAATGGCCTTGGCCTGCCGGCGCAAGTCAACGCCGGGCTGGTACTAGATAACCGGATCAACGCCTTTGTCAAGAACCAAGACAAGGATGGTTACATTTATATTGCCGGGTATTGTAATAATGCCTCGGGTACCACGAAGACCCAAAGCATTTGGCGCATTCTCGCCAGAACGCCGGCCGCCAACTCAGCCGGCGCGTAGCAATTTGTTCTGGGGGGCATCGTTTACGACAGTGCCAGCGGGCCTGGCGAAGTTATTGCCAAGGTTAGCAACACCTTCTATTCAGTCTATTGGGCGTCTAGTGGCGCCTGGCGTTTTCGTTGCTTCTATGTGACCTATGGCAACGAAGGAGATCCTTCCCGTCAGAATGTGGGCGCGGTCATCAAGCGCACCTCCAATGACGATCTGGTCTATGCCGGCATCAGATTCTCCACGGACGGCTTGGATCTGCAAGTCAAAAGAGTTGCCACAAGCAGTCACACCGTGACGAAACTGTGGGAACGCTCGACCACAACCAATTATAACTTCTACTCGACGACGCGCTATGACGATGCACAAAACGGGCGCGTTTTCGGCGTCTATTGCCGCAATTCCTTGGGCAATGGCAATGCGATTTGGTGCGTGACCAACGTGTACCAGATCGCGAACATTGATGGATGGGCAACCTCGACGATCACCAATGGGTTAAACGTTGACCACCGAGGAGGTATCGTTAAGAATTATGACGTGCCAGATGGTTACATTTATGTCTATGGCGTAACTAACGTTATTAATCCACCTGGATATGTAGCGCCGGCAGTCTGGCGGCGCACTGTGAATGGCGGCCTTGGCAATTGGGAACCCGTGGTAATTTCTGCCACTGGTGGTGGCGAAGATTACCAAACATGGGTGAAGAAAGGCAACGTGTTCTACAGCTCGTACTATGGCGCACCCAATGGCAATTGGGGTCACAAATGGGCGTATCTCACCAACAATGTCGGACAAATCGGCATTGGCGGCGGCTACACCAATCAGGTCTATGGCACCACTTGGAACACAGACGCAACAACGTATCAGAATATTGGCGCAGTGTTGTCCGGTGCCTTCCCTTCCAGCACCAATTTTGTCTTCATCAGCACCAGTCGCGCCAATGGCAGTTCATCGCCGGACGTGCAGGCAGTGCAAGTGACCAACTATTATGGTACGCAAAACGCGTATCGTACAATGCTCGGCGGCGCGACCGCCTACTCTTTCCCGCCACCTCCTGGCCTTAGCAACAACAATAAACGCACCGAGTGCGTCATTGACGATGCCTACAACGGCCGCGCGTTCTTTATCTTTGCCGATTACACCAATGTCTGGTGCGCGACCAACATCTACGCGAATGCCGCGAATGCCAGCAATCTGTTCATAGCAGTGGTCGTGAATGGCATGTCCTCTGTACGCTGCAGCCTTGCCACGACAACCGTCAAAGGCAAGAGAGTATTGCTTGTGTCGGCTTCGGTTGGCGGGCGCAAACTACGCGTTTACAATATAGACACGCTGAATGGTTCGCCGATCTACACTTATGTCGACATCACACCGAGCAGCCTTGGCAACAGCGCCAATGATCGCTGGTCGGTTGGCTTCGCACAGATGGGTGCCACCAGCACGACACTGTACGTCACCTGGGATAATGGCTCGACTACACCACAAGGCAATATCTATTCACTTAACTTGGACAACTATGACCTTACCGCGATCGGCATCGGTCAGACGCCTAATCCATTTCCGCTACTTGACCTTCCGGGCAAACTGACGGGCGATCGTCCGGTTGACCTTGAAGTGGTGGATCTCGCGCAAGCACCGGCCGTGACGGGTGGCACCTTGGTGGTATTCTCGGTTGTCACCAATAACGCCAGTACGCAGCGCGGCGTGTTCAT
>JAPLST010000318.1 GCA_026398485.1 bacterium | reverse complement strand
GTCCAGCACGCGCTCCAGAATATCGGCGAGATTCGTGCTGTTATTAGGATGCGTCATTTGTTGATTAGCCATTTTTGTCTCCTAATGCTTCATCATCGACGTTCTCTTTCTTCAGCTTGTAGCCCACCACTTCCAACGCATTATTCAAAGTGACTTGATAAATATTCTTGTCCTGCACCTTGGTGGCCAAACCCAAAGACTTGATGAAGGAGCTTTCCTCAAACACTTCCGCGACGCCAATCCAGCCCTGCTCGGTTTTCTCCAACCGCGTTATCTTGGCGTCCCGCCCAAGCTTTTTATGCAGGAAATCACAGATCGTTTTCTCGGCGTCGTCTATGCTTATGCTTTGCTCGTGTTTGCTCATGGCCTGCTCCTTGGTGCATTCCGGCGTCGCGGCGTCTCGGCGTCACGCGGGGAACACGGGTTAATAGCGCAACGACACTTTCTTCCATGTCTTGGGTGCGGCGGCCTCTTCCGGTTCCGCCTTGTCCGCTTTCTTGGTCGTGCTTCTGCCTTTGTTGGCGGTCTCCCGGTAGTCGGCGATTTCCTTGAGCCGCGCGGCAATCTGCTGGTGGCGCATTTCCAGCCGGAGCGACTCCTTCTCCAGCCGCTCGGCTTCCTTCTCCATCATGTACAAATCAAGGTACGTGGAACTTTGCACCCGCGAAATATAGCGCTTCTTGGCGCTCCCCAGCGTTTTTACCCCGTGCAGCCCCTTCAGTGTGTCAACATCGCGCATTGTGCCTCCGCACGTTCAGCAGCGTCGGCTCAGCCGCTGCTTTTTTTATTCAGGTTGGTGGGCTTGCGCAACGGCGGCATGCAGCGTGCTCTAGCTCTGCCCAGCGTTTTCAACGTTTTCAACTCTTGCAGCCCTTTCAGCGTTCCCGATATTTTCATGGCACTCTCCGGTGGTGATGGGAAAACATCTTTCAGGCACCCGCCACAAGGCGCAGCGTGTCAACCTCGTCCGCGTCTTTTGGCGGGTGTTTTTTTTTCGGCGCGCGGGGCTTTCTTCCCGCGCAATTCCTTTTCCGCCAGTTCCCGCACGATGTCCTTTACCCGGTTCTGGTTGGGCTTGGAGCCGACGCGGCTGGTCTCGGACGCCAGGATATCCTGGCACAACTGCATGAACTTCGGCGCCAGGGTCGGCACCATCTTCAACACCGCCAGCGATTTCGCAATCATGATGCAGCCACGCACCGTCGGCGAAAATTCGCACTTCCCGGACTCGCGCAGGCCGCGCACGATGTTGACTATTGTTTCGGAATGCTCGCGCGGCAACAGCGACTTGGCCTGGGTGATGGCGACTTCCGTCTCGTAGTCGAAACTGTCCAGGTCAATCGTGATCATCCGGTCGCGCAAGGCGTCCTGGCTGCGGTGTACCCCGGCGTATTCCTCGGGGTTGCTCGTGAAAATGGCGCTGAAATTCGGGTCAACCTTCAGATACGGCTCGCCATTGCCCCGGCCGATCGGCATGTCCATCATCTTTTCCTGCAGGATCGACAGGAGAATGTTGTTGGCCTCCGGCCGCGAACGCGTGAACTCGTCGTAAATCAGCGTGAAACCGTACTTGCAGGCAACCGTCAGGCGGTTGTCCACCCAGCGTTTCACCATGTCCTCTTCCGTTTTCAAGACCCGCGAAATAAAGCGATCGACCACTTTGCGCAAGCGGTAGCCGTGTTCGCCGCCGACCAAGTCCGAAGTCGTGAATTCCTCGTCGCCGCGGATCATCACCACCGGGCGCCCGATTTTGTTCGCAATATGCATGGCCAGCGTCGTCTTGCCCGTGCCGGACACGCCCCGGAAATGCACCGGGAAACCCGCCTCGAAATAGCACAGGGCCCGCCCGGTTATGTCCTTGATGTAATCCGTCTCGACAAAGTCGGACATGGCACTCGGCTCGAGGATCGTCGTCATTTCATCGCTCATGACTTTTTCTCATGGTGTTTTGATTTGCTTTCAGTTTTCATTTTCCCTCCGCATTTCGGGCAAAAATTCATGCCCACCGCCATGAAGTAGCGCAGCGAATAGCCGCAGGCTTCACACGTGACATTCAGCGCCGCGCCGCAATGCGGGCAAAACTTCAAGTTGCCCCACGTCGTCAAACCGCAACTTGGACATTTAAATGCTTCCATAGCCATCCTTATATGGTATACACGCTTATGGTAAAGACCCCCAGTGGAATTTCTCCGCCAGTCGCGCCATTTCCTTGTTGGACTTTTCGAGTTCCGCCCTGACTTCGCCGGCGTATGACTGATACTTGTTCCTGCAAACTAAGGAACTTGGCAAAAGCATCCGTCCGTTTTTTCACCTGCTGCGCTATTTTGAGAGAGCCGGGCCGGGTCATGTTGCCACGAGTCCCCGGCCTTTGCAGGTCAGGCACGGCAAACCGCTGTCGGGCGTCGCACCCGTGCCCCGGCAGTCGGGGCATTTTGCCGCCCTGGCGGATAGCGCCGTAACCGAGCCTTTGCCGCCGCAGACCGTGCAGGTGAGGCGCTGGCACGGATACACCCCGCTGCCCTGGCAGAAAACGCACGTGATCACCGGCTCCGCCAGCATCACGGCCCGCCTGCCAATACACACTTGGCAGGCGGACGCTGCGGAGAGCAAACCGAACGGGTCTTTACCTGTTCCGTCGCAAAAGCCGCAGGTGATGGTTTTAATGTTCATCGTTGAACTTCAGTGAGGCTATGAACGTTTTTTGGCGGTTTTCGCTTTCTTACCGGGTTTTTTGGGCGCGGCTTTCTTGACGGGTTCCGGCTGCTTGACCGGCTCCGCTTTTTTGACGGGCTCCGGCTGTTTGGCAGGCTCCGCCTTCTTGGCGGCAACCGCCGTGGTGCCGCGGCCGGCCTTGGCAAACAGACTGGTCGTCATGTCCGCCCACTCCGCCGCCATCTGCGCATTTTCCGCGCGGTACTCCGTCAACATGGCTTGCGTTTGGCCCGACAGATCCGCAACTTCACCGCGAATGGCGGCCATCATTTCGCCAAAGCCTTCCATGCGGGCTTCCTCGTTTTCCGCCCGGGCTTTGTTGTCTTCAATGTCGGCATCCGCACGCTCTTGCTGAAAACGCTCAAGCATGTCAGCCGTCCCTTGCGCCAGGTCATTGACCGCCTTCATCCGCACATCATGCGCCGCGATGATGTTGTCCACGATGCCCGTCATGCCGCTGGTTGTTTTCACTGTTTTCACAATCGTCTCCATCGTTTGTTAGTATTATACTGAATTGGTAACGCAATATCCGGGGGCATGCGCCGCGGTGGCCCTGCCGCCATTCCGGCTTTCCGCCCTTTTGGCAGCCATGGAACTGACCAAGTCGCTCCAGTGGCCCGCCGCCTGTTTGATTTCCGCGCGCCACTGCGTGCGTTGCGCGCGCATGCTTTCCAGCATCACTTTCACGTCGCGGATCCGCAACGCCGCTCCTTTCTCAAGAAGACCGTGCAGGGATTCGGCAAGCAGCTTGTGCTCGTTGCGGAACGCCAGCAGCATGGCACGCACTTCTTCTTCCCGGGCTTGCTGGCTGGCCTGGATATCCGCCAGCATCTTGCGCGAATTCTGAATGTTGTCCGCGTCCGCCTTCGCGCCGCGCTGGGTCTTGGCAAGATTGTCCCGGATGGCGGCCGCGGCTTGTTTCTGTTCTTCAAGATAAGTCTTCAACACCATGCGCGCCTCGCTTTCACGCGCCTCATGCGCATCCATGATGTCCTTCATCATCGTATCAAAATCTTTTTTGCGCAGCGACTTTCCTTGCGCCAGCGTTTCCTTGAGCTGCAGGCTCATCGCCAGGCGCTTTTCCTTGAAATCATCGAGCAATTGGTGGGTCGTGTCAATGATCAGGCAGACCGCTGCAATCCTGGCTTCGTACGAGGAGATTATTTCCCCGGTCAATTTGTGCATGTCTTCCGCAGTACTCATACCCACCCATCCAGATAACAGCCATGGATTTCTGGCGCACCATGCTTGGCAATCGTGATTGCAAGGATGATGCGGCAGACACCCACGGTGTGGCACTTATGCCGCGGTTGCGGTCAAACCGATGGCTTCCGCGTACTTCAGGTACGTTTCGACGGACGCGACGACAACGCGGGCTTCAATTGCCAGAAGCTCGATGCCGACCAGCGACACGCGCACCCATGCGTCAACCACGATGCCCTTGTCCAAAATGCGGTCAACAACTTCGACCAAACTGGAACTGCCGATTGTTTTTTCCACTGCCATAGTAATCTCCTTGTTGAGTTCCTAAGGCCGCGGCATGGCCGGGGCCAGGAATGGATTGTAATGTGACGTGCCGGCGTACTTACGCAGCGGTTGCAGTCAAACCGATGGCTTCCGCATACTTCAGGTAGGTTTCGACCGACGCGACGACCACGCGGGCTTCGATTGCCAGAAGTTCGATGCCGACCAGCGACACGCGCACCCATGCGTCAACCACGATGCCCTTGTCCAAAATGCGGTCAACAACTTCGACCAGACTGGAACTGCCGATTGTTTTTTCCACTGCCATAGTAGTATCCTTTTTTTGTTCTTGGGCCGCGGTTGTTGCCGGGGCCAGGAACGGGTTGTAATGTAACTGAACGCAAATCTTACGCCACTGCAACGGTCAATCTGATTAGCTTTGTCTTGCACCTCCTTGTGGAGTTATATTTAATCAGCTGATAGTGCATAAGCAATAAAGGTGCCACTTGTTGAATCACGGCTTCGGTGAATGCGGTAACATGCCGGATAACAGCACACTACATCCGTTTTACGCATATCCGCATGCGGCACATCCACTGCCATTTCCTTCTATATTTTGCAAGATGTGTGGCAAAACGTGACACAAGTGGACGGAAATGCCACGTCGCGGGGAAAATGATGAATGATGAATGATGAATGATGAATGATGAATGATGAATGATGAATGATGAGTGTCCGGCACGCAGCATGCAACACGTGATTTGTTTCTTGTGCTGCATTCATCACTCATCATTCATCATTATTGCTCATACGGTATAATAATATAATGAGCATGAATCAAGAAGACTGCTTGGTGCGCGGCGCATGAGCGGGGGCAAGGTGCCGGTGTTTTTAACCGTGGTGCTGGGCGTCTGGACGCTGATGCACCTGTATGTCTTCCTGCGGCTGGCGGCGACACCGCTGGTGATGGCATGGCTGTCGCGGCGCGGACTGCTGATGCTGGCGCTGGCATTGTGGGCGAGTTACCCGCTGGCGCGGATCATGCACGCGCAGAAGTGGGAGCTGCTGGCGCAGCCGCTTGAATGCATCGGCGCGACCTGGATTGGCGTGATATTGCTGCTGCTGGTGACAATGCTGGTGGTTGACGTGTTCACGGCGGGCGGGCTGCTGCTGCCGCGGCTGGCGCCGATGTTGCGCGGCGTGGCGGTGATCGCGGGCGGCGTGCTGGCCGTGATCGCCCTGGTGCAAGGCCTGCGGCCGCCGGTGGTGCGCGAGTACGAGGTGACACTGGCGGGCTTGCCGCGTGCGCGGGACGGCATGGTGCTGGTCGTGGCGTCGGACATGCACCTCGGCACACTGATCGGCAAAGCCTGGCTGACACGCCTGGTCGCGCGCATCAACGGTTTGCGGCCCGACCTGATCATCCTTGACGGCGACACCATCGACGGCAGCATTGACCATGCCGAGGCGCTTGCACCGGTGCTCGGCGGCTTGCGCGCGCCGCTGGGCGTGTGGGCGGTCACGGGGAATCATGAATATTACGCCGGCATCGAACGCTGTGTGCGCTTGCTCGAGGAAGCCGGATGCGGCGTGTTGCGCGGCCGCCGCGTCGAGATTGTTCCCGGCTTGTCGCTGGCGGGCGTGGACGATCTGGCCGCGCATCGCCGGCGCGGCATGGACACCCCGGCGATCGCCAGCGTGCTTACCAACCACCCGCCCGGCGCGGTGATTCTGCTCTCGCATGCGCCCGTGCAGGCCGACGCGGCCGCGGCCGCGGGCGCGGGGCTGATGCTTTCCGGTCATACGCACGGCGGGCAAATCTGGCCGTTTGGCTATCTGGTGCGTTTGAACTTTCCGTTGCTTGGCGGGCGCTATGCGGTGGCCGGCATGCCGGTGATTGTCTGCCGCGGCACGGGCACATGGGGCCCGCGCATGCGGCTGTGGCGGCCATGCGAGATGGTGCGCGTCACGCTGAGAGCGGCCGGGCAGTCGCGCGCGGAACGATAGGGCAGTGCGGCGCTGCTGCAGGGTTCAGGGTTCAGGGTTCAGTAAATCTGGCGCCCCACCGAGCTCGCCTCGGTGGACGCAGAGATTGGGAAAAACAGCGGCGCACGGTCTGAAGCTCCCCACCGACCTTGCGTCGGTGGAAGCAAAGATTGGGAGGAAGGGCCGGCGCGCCTTTTTTCTCAATCTTATTCACCCACGACGCGAGGTCGTGGGGGTCTCTGCAGGGGCGGCTTGGCCACATCAGCAGCGG
>JAPLST010000141.1 GCA_026398485.1 bacterium | reverse complement strand
TGATGCCGGGCGTCTCGCTGCCGGGGTCGTAGCTCATAAAGAGATACGCGTCGTGGGCGGCGAGCGTGTTGCGCCATTGGTTCAAGCCGGTGGCGGGCGTGATATCTATCGGCGCAAGATCGGGCCGTTCGAGATTGTACAAGTAAATCTTGCGACTGCCGGTCCAGACCGAGGCAGCCAGCAAGGTGTTGCCATAGAAATTGGGATGGGTGAGCAAGGCCATGTCAACGATGGCGTCCGCGGTCATGCTGCCGGGAATCTGATACCGGCGATCCGCATTCTGAAGGTTGGTTGCCGCGGCAAAAAGGTTGGTGGCGCACCAAATCCAGTTCTGGCCGCTGGCGCTACGCGCATCGAGGAAGAGCGCGCGGCCGTTCTGCTTGGGATCGAGGATGCATGCGGCATACATGGAGTTGATGCTTTCGGTTTCTTTCTCGCTCAAGGTGGTCAGGTTGTTGAAGCCGCTCCAGCGCCGGACTTGCGCATCCATGCCGTTACTGCCGTCGCGGTCGGTGCAGATAGCCGTCAGCGCCGTGACATTGGTCCACGACCAGATGCCGCCGATGTTGCGCGCGCCGCCATTGAAATCGTCGCCGGTCGCGCGCTCAATCAGCGGGCGGGCCGCCTGCGCCAGCGTGATGGCGGGCGCACCGGCCGCATTGGTGGTGTAGAAACCGTACCATGACCAATACCATGGGCTGCCATTCGGATTGCCGAACTGGGCCCACAGCGCGGAGTAAAAGACATTGCTGTATTTCACCCAGGTCTGGCCGGGCTCGCCGCCGCTGTCGTTGCAGGGAACGCCGCCGATGGCCAACTGCCAGGCGTCGGTTGCCAGACTGGTGAGGGTCGCGGCGCGCACGCGCCAGATGCTCTGGGTGCGCGGATTGCCGGCTGCGGCAAACGCCTCCAGGTAGACATAGCCGTCATGATCATAGTTTTTCACAAGCGTACTGCGGTTGTTCATGCGCAGGCCCGCGCCCGCGCCGGCGTAACCGGTACCGTTGGTCACGGCCAACACCTGCCAATTGGTGCTGGTAATGACGGTGTCGCAAGAAATGCGCACGCTGGCATTGGCGATGTCGCCATAGCTGTTCGAGCCCGTCACGGTCACTACGTTGTCGCCCAGTTGCAGCGGGACATTCGGGATGGTCCACGGCGTGACGGCGCTGAAGCTGCCGGCGCCACCGAGTGAATTATTCCACCACATCCCGCCTACCACATGCTGATTGTTGGTGCCGTTGATGGTCAGCACCGAAATGCTGTCGTCCACATTGGTGTCGGGCGTGGTGATCGCCACATAGGGCGCGCCTTCGCCCGGGCTGGGCGCGCGGGTCATGGTGATCGAGGCAACCGCATTGCTGCCAAACATGTTGGTGGCGGTCACGCTGATAAGATTGGCGCCGCCACTGAGCGGAATGCCGGCGATAACCCAGACCGAGGTGGCCGGCACGTTGCCGCTGCCACCGCGATTGTTCGACCAACTAAGGTAGCCGACTGCGTGCTGATTGGCAACGCCGCCCAGCCCACACGTGATTACCGCACTGGGAAACGACTGTGGCGCATTGGTGATCGTGACAGTCGGCAGACCCTCGCCGGGGCCAAAGTTGCGCGTGATCGTCACCGAATCGCTGCCAACCACGCCGCTGGCGTTGGTGCCGCTGACGGTGAGCAGATTGCCGCCGAACTGCAAGGGAATGCCGGTCACCAGCCACGGCGATGTGGCCGGAAACGTGCCGGCGCCGCCCTGCTCGTTGAGCCACTGCATCGTGCCCACCAAGTTGACATTGGTGCCGCCCATGGCGGTGGTCGCGCCGATCACGGTGCTGATGTTGTTGGTCACATCCACCATCGGGGCGGTCGGGCGCGGCACATGGAAGATGATCCGGTTCCAGGTGTGATCCTGGAGCACAATCATGGCGCCGTCAAAAAACGTGAAGGCAGGATTGCCGACATAGGTGTTGATGATGTGGGTCGGCTGCGGCGCGGTACCCGTGTGCGGCGTCGGATAGTAAAACAGCCGCATGCCTTGCGCCGTGTTGCCGTCGTAGGAGTCATCGGTCAGCACCATTTCGTTGCCGGAGCCGAAGGAAACGGCGATGGGGGTGCAGGGCCGATTCGCGTCCGAGTAGTTGCGATCGGTGGTCAAATCCGGCTTGCAGAAAACGCCGTCAGCACTGGAATTTGGAAAGATGGTGCCCGCGGGCATGGTCTTGGCGACGTCAAAGCGCACGATGCGCCGATTGCCGGAGTTGTCGACGCGGCCCTCGTAGCCTGAATCAACCACGTACAGATTGCGCTGGTTGTCGAGAAACACGAAGGCGGGATTGGCCATGTCGGTGCCGTTGACGGTGAAGGGACCGGACGGCTCGACATAGGTGCCTTTGTTGCGCAGGCCGCCGGTTTTGTTGGTTTGCCCCAGCACCAGGTCAACGAGCGGATAGGTGGCCAGGGGATTGCGGGCCCGCAGCACGCGCGCCCCCGGGCTGCCCGCGGAATAATTGTGCGCGATCCACAGCACATTGCTGGCCGGATCGTAGCAGACGCCGCTGAAATGCACCGGGGTGCAGTCGCTGTTGTCATCCGCCCACTTCAGCTGATTAGCCTGGCCGCCGTCAATGGTTTTCGTGGCGGGATAGGTGAAACTGTTGGTCGTGATCGGCAAGGTGAAGATGAATAATTTGTAGTCGGCGCAGACGAACAAGAAATTGCTGGAGCAGTGGATCATGCCGAGCGAGCGGCTTTCGAACGTCCCGCCGCTCTTGTTTTCATTGACATTGTTTTGGCCAAGGATCATATCGGCGGACTGAAACGAAATCGCACTGTTGTAATTAGTCCAGATCAGCACGCGATTGCGGTCGCGCACGAACAGCTGGTTGTTCCAGCGCGCCATGCCGAAGCCGTCCTGCATAGTACGCCCGGTGGTTTCGTTCATGCCTTCCTTCATCATCTCGCCGCTGGAGCGGACGGTGCCGGCGCCATTGCGCGTGAGCGGCAGGGGAATTTTCACGACCTTGTTCAGGCCATAGAAACTGGTGAAATACAAATTGGTCTGCGCATCAATGCTGATGCTGCCGTCCGGCTGCTTGAAGTCCGATTCCGAGCCGTCCGGGCGCACATATTTGCCGATGCCCAGAAACGTGGTGAGATTCGGCTGGCCGATGCAATCAAGCGCCTGGCCGGTGACATGATTAAACTGGACGATGCGATTGTGCGCGCCGTCGGCGACCCAGACAATGTTCGAGTTGAACTGGTCGAGGCAAAAGCCGCGCGACCAGCTGAGCACATTGGTGCCGAAAATACGATTGGCGCTCATGCCGTTCGAGAAGGGCGGGCGGAAGACCATCACGCGCGAGCCGGGTGAATAATCATCCTGGCCGTCGAGTACAAAAACTTCCTTGGTCTGCGGATGCACCCGCACGCCGGTCGGGTGGTACATTTTGCTCAGTGTCGTGCCGGAGCTGCTGGCGGTGAAATTTGCCTGGCCGAGTACCAGATTGGCGGTCTTGCTGCCGGCCGGGTAGCGCACCACGCGATTGTTGAACGAGTCGGCCACCCAGACATTGCTGTCGGCATCGTAGTCCACCCCGGCGGAGAACGCGCCGATGGTCGAGCCGTAATTCCACTGCGTCCGCAGCGTGGTGGCGCTGGTGGTCGGTGGCGCGGTGCCATTGTTCGGCGAACGATTAGTGAAGGTCGTCGTGCCCCAGACATCATCGGCGATTTGGTCGGTGGTGAAGGGGTCGTTGTATTTCACCACGCGATTGTTGCACAAATCAACCACGTAGAAGTTGCCGGCGGCGTCCGTGGTCATCATGCCTGAGCGCGGCGCCTCGGCCGTGCTGCTGACATACGGAAACGGCAGCAAGGCGAGCGATGCGGCGGTCGGCGGCAAGAACTGGACGTTGTTGCCATTGGCCGTGCCGGAGTCACACAAGGCCGGCTGGCCGATGACGATGTCGGCCGGCGCGTACGGGCCGTTGGGCAGCACGGCCGGTTGCCAGCCGAGATAGCCAAGAATACGGTTGTTGGCCGAGTCAAACAGGTAATAGCGCGGGGGGTTTTTGCTAGTGTCCACATGCACGCCGCCAATGTGCGCGCCGGCGTATGACACAATCCGGTTGCACATGATCTCTTCCTGGCGCGTCGTGCCAAGGTATTTGCTGATGGCCACGTCAAGTGCCGGCAGGGGCGTCGCGGCGAATGCCATTGACCCGCTGCAGACGGTGCCGATGGCGGCGGCAGTCAGAAAACATTTTCGTTTCATGATCATAAGATAGAATGGGTTAGGTTACTTTACAACTGTAGTATACCATATATTGTGTTTTACTTCAAGTTACTGAAAATTCCCAGATCCGGCGGTTGGTATTTTTTGTTGCTCCCCACCGCGCTTGCCTCGGTGGAAGCAAAGATTGAGAAAAGGACGCCGGTGCGCCTTTTTACTCAATCTTATTCACCCACGACGCAAGGTCGTGGGGGTCTCAGGCGCAGCCACCCGCCCAATTCGTGTGCGCACTTACGTTCGCCGTGTTTACTTGCCGCGTTACTGGGAAAAGCGGCTGGAAGCCGCTTCTACGACAGATGCACTCGCTACGTTGACGCGCATGCGGCGGGATGGCCAAGCCACTCGGCATGGATTGTTGCAGAATCCGCAGTCCCGCCGCGTGGCGGGCTGGCTACTGATTTGACAAGCCATGCCTGATTAGCTATACTATACTATCGGTATACTTTATAACCCGTTGGATTAACAGCTTATGTCTGCATATGTGCAATGCCGGCGGCTGGTTGCCGCAATGATTCCGGGCGCGCTGTGGCTGATGGCCGGCCTGCTTTCCGCGGCGCCCAGCAACGATAATTTCGCCGCCGCATGGGCAATCGACGGCAATGCCGGCAACAGCAACGGCAGCAATGTCGGCGCCACGATCGAAGCCGGTGAGCCCAAGCATTGGAGCGCCGGCGGCCCGTATCACTCGGCCTGGTGGCGCTACACGGCGCCCGCCAACGGGTTGCTGACGGTGGACACCAAGGGCAGCTATGCCAGCGGCAGCACGGCGTTGGACACGACGATGGCAGTCTACACCGGCACGGCGGTCAATGCCCTGGCGCGCATGAACTGGAATGATGACACGTTTGGCCCGTGGAGCCAGGTGAGTCTGCCGGTGCTGCGCGACATGGTCTATGCCATTGCGGTCGACGGCTACAATGCTTCTGCCGTGGGCGCCATTGCGCTCAATTGGAATTTGGAGGTTGACCTGGCGGTGGCCATCACGAATGCGCCCTTCAGCGTGCCGATGGAAACAACCGCCTGTGACCTGTTTGTGACCAATGAAGCAGCCGTGGTCGGCATCATGCAGTGGCTGAATCATGCTACCGGCACAGGCGGGGATTTTCCCGCCGCGGCATTGGCGCGGACAATCGGCCCGATCGGGCTGGCATACGGCGCGAACACGATTGTCGTCTCGGGCACCAATGCCAACGGCAAAACCGGCAGCGCCAGCGTGACGGTCACGCGCACTTGGCCGCCGCAAGCGTTCATTGCCATCACCAACCCTGCCATCACGGTTGCAGCCGACGTCACCAGCGTCGCGCTGGGCGGGTCGAACAACATCTTCGCGGTGGGGGACATGACGTGGCGCAACAGCGCGACGGACGAGCAGGGGACACTGCCGGTCGGTACACCTTGGTGGACAATCAGTACCATCGCCGTGGCCGAGGGCGACAACGCCATCACGGTTCAAGGCACCAATGTCTTCGGCCAGGTGCAGCAGGCGACGCGGATAGTCACCCGCACCGTTCCGGAGAACCGGCGCATTGACACGCGCAAACGCATCCCCGGCTATTTGAAAGTGAAAATCGCCGTGATTAATTACGAGCCCGTGTTTGCCACCCAAGGCAACAAAACCTATTGGCAATACAGCGGCTGGAACGATCTGCGTGTCTGCGTTGCCATGGCCGTTGACGGCTGGCGCACGTTCACCGACGGCATGCTCGAATTCGAAGTGGTTCATTGGACCAATGCCAATTTGTTCCCATACCATCCGGAAACCAATCATTACGGCCAGCATCGCTATACCGAAGCGACCTATCTGGACGCCCGGGCAAACGGCCGTTTGGAAGATCTGCACATGGATTACATCACCTGCCTCACCGCTGATTTTCCCCATATCGCCGGCATGATTGAGCGCGGCGAGGTGGATCATGTCATGGTCGGCGGCGGCCCGTATTGGGGCTTTTGGGAAACGCACATGGTCGGCAAAGGCGCCTCCGTCTGCTTCGGGCGCTGATCCCTGGCCGATTGAACGCACCTTCACCATGATTGGCATGAACTGTGAACGGCCGGGCAATGGCGCGCATCCGGTCGGCCACGGCCACGGCGAGTCCGTCTTGTCCCAATGGTTTTTCAACGGCGGCTTGGGCTATGTCAGCGGCGGCTATCCGCCCGTTATTGAGGATGCCGTTTCCAAATATTCCAACATCAATGAATTCGTGGCATTCACCCGCTATAAGCGCGTGGCCGATTACGGCATCGGTTGCGGTAACATTCACTGGGCGCCGAATGGCACCAACGAAGGCTGGGGCTATGATTACTATCGCAACGACCCGATTCTCAGCTCGGCCGACAACTGGTACAGCCCGGGGTATCCGCAGAGTTTGACCAATCCACCGCGCCTCGTGCAAGGGCGCGAATGGAACCTGCGCGATGAAAGCAATAACGAGTTCGGCTTCAGCTCGTGGTGGTGGAACCATTTTCCGCAGCAAATGGGCACCTATCGCGGCAAATTGAACAACTGGGTCACCTATGCCTGGGATTGGAATACCGCCTCGTATCCGATCGGTTCCGACCAATCGCCGCCGCTGGCAGACATCGATCTGGCCGGCTGGTTCACGTATCAAATCTATGCGCCGCCGGGCACGACGCAAGTGACCGTGCAGATCACCTCGCCGACGCAGTCGGTCGAATGTGGCTTGCGCAAAAATTACATTCCCAAGAAAAACCGGCCGGGCTCGTATGACACGGCGGCAGTGCAGGCGTATGACGATTGGACCACCAGTCGCGCCACCACCTACACCCGCATCCTGACCGAATCCAGCAACTATGGCCGCGGCTTGACCGGCTATTGGTATGCCACATTCGGCAATGCGGGCGTGGCGAATCGCCCGGTCTGCACTTTTTCCAATGTCACCGTGCGCGTCTCAATTTTGCCCAAGCCAACCAATGCCGTGGTGAGCATCAGCGTCGCCGCGCCGGCTACCATCGCCAATGCTTATGCGCCGATCACCAATATCACCTGGTCTGTCAGCGGCCTGCCGCAGGGTGTCCGCGGCACGTATCTGTACTATCAGTTGACCAACGATGTCTCAGCCTGGACACCCATTTGCGCGGATTACAATTATCACTTGCAGTCGCCGTTCCAGTGGCGCTTGCCGTCCGCCGTGATGTCCAGCAACGCGCGTTTCATTGTCGTCATTGAAGATGTGTATGGCGTCAAGTATACCGGCTATTCAGACCCGTTCAACCTGGTCTGCGCCAGCAGCGGTGGCGCAATGTGGGAAGCCACGGATGCCGTGGCCGTGCAAGACCCCAGCCTGCGCTGGGACAACGGCCAGGACTTCGTGCACAATCGCGACGCCAGCGACGACGGCTATGTCTACGTGCGCTTCTTCACCGGCAGTGGTGCGGACGATGCGACCAGCCAGTGTTTCTGGCGCGTGCGCGCCGACCTGCCCCTTGCGGCGCTCTCGTCGCAATGGGAAAAAGTGCTGCAGGTGCGCGCCAATCAGCAAAAATCGGAATGCCTCGCCTCGTTGAAATATAACAACACGTTTGTGATCAATGGCTGGATGCCGAACGGCGCATGGAGCCTGCATTCGCTGTGGCTGACCAATGCGGCCGGCCAGCGCTCACTGGCCAATGGCGTCCGCCGCGACGCGCCGCTGCACTGGTCCCCGGGTGATGCCCATCCCAAGAACACCTGCCAGCCGGGCGGCTTTGTCTCATGGATCAGCCCGCAAAATTACAAACTGCTCGTGATGGGCGCCAGCAGCGCGTCCACCGGCAACGACTATGCCGATGGCCAAATCCGCACCATTCCAGGCAACGCGACCACCTACGCGGTTGAAATGACGAGCAACAAGTGCGCCGCGTCGCGGTCAACAATGTACAATGGCACGGCCTATTTCATCAAAGGCCCGCTCGCTACCATTGCCAATGACGGCATTTGGGCGGCGACGAATGTGGTGGCCAGTCCGGCCGGATTGAGCAAGGCGTTTTTGCTCATTCCGTACACAAACATGGCGACCGGCGCCGCGCAATGGAACACACCGGACCTGACGCGGCCGGTCAGCATTCATGTCATTCAGCCACGCGACAATTATCTGTATAAGACCCTCCTGCTCGCCAGCTTTTCCGCCGGCGATGCAGATCAGCGCGTGTATGCCTTTGACCTCGCGGCGCCCACCAACGGGCCCGTCACGCTCTTTGGCTACCAGAATCTGTGGCCCGCCGGCCACGGCAAATACTTCGGGCAAGTGGGCAATGCCGGCCGCTACCTCTTCATGCTCGAAGGTGATTTTTCGGACACGCGCGTGCTGCGCCGCCTGGACTTGGGCGCATGGATGTCGCAGGTCGGCGTCACCAATCCGGCGATGACCGTGGATGAAAATGTCACCGCCGTCCAGCTCGTGGTGACCAATAACGCCTACACGGTCGGCGCTCTGCAATGGACCAACACTTGGGCCGGCGCCGGCGGCGCCGTGCCGATTGCCGGCCTGACAACCGTGCTGGCGGACGTCCCGGTCGTGCCGGGCACCAACACCATCAACATCACCGGCACCAACGTCTACGGCTATCCGGCATCCTGCACCACGCGCGTGCTGGTGGTTCCCGAGCCCATCGGCCTGCTCGCTGCGGCGGCACTATGCAGCATGTTGCGTTTATTGATAAAATGAATAATCCACTACTAAAGGAGACCACATGAATATCCGTCACTTGATCGTTGGCATGGCACTCATGGCACATTGTGGCATGGCCGCCACGTGGGAAACCATTGCGTATCCGGCCAACAACATGCGCATGAACGAGCGCAGCGGCTTTGTGCGCGACATGGATGACGATGGCAACCTGTACGCCCAAGTATTCAGCAGCGCGGGCAGCACCGGCCGCACGCAGCAAGTCTGGCGCGTGGCCGCCGACATCGCCGCCGGCGACGCGGCCGGCGCATGGCAGTTTGCCATTGGCGGCATCCGCGCCAACGGCGATGGCGGCGAAGCCCAGCAAAGTTGGGTGAAAAAGAGTGCGCGCTTCTATTCGTCCTTTTACGGCGGCGCATTCACCGAACCCGCCGTCGCCCCCCAGTGGGCCTGGCATGTCTTTTGGTTGACCAACAGCGCCGGCGCGATCACCCTGGATAATCCGGTCAACCGCAATCGCCCGCGGCATATCAGAGTGGACGCATGGCCGGCCTGTGGCCAGAACCTGGGTGGCATGACCTACTGGCAAGGCACGACCAATTTGATCGCCATCGGCACCGCGCGCAACACCGCGGGCAATGGCCCCGATATTCAAGTGCGCCGCTGGCAGAACACCACCCTGGCCACCTTGGCCGCGCGCGAAACGGACAGCGTGCATACCGACAACTATACCACCTCCGTGCGGGATGCCGTCGGTAACGGCTATTTCCTCGATTGCTGGGGCCCGCAGGTGTGGTGCGCCACAAACCTGGTCGGCGCCGCGGCGAATCTGCTGAACGCATTCCCGCTGCTGCCGCTGCCCGGCCCCGGGTTGACCAATGCCATCAGCGTCTCGGACGGACGGCCCGCCGATCTGGCCATCATTGAAACCCCGCGCTTGAGTGGCGGCACGATCTGCGCCGTGTCACTGGTCACCAACAACTACGCCGAGCGCGGCGTGTTCCTCTACAATGTCACCTCAAATCTGGCCGGCAATATTGTGCCGCCACTCGACGTGACGCCGCAAGACTACAGCATGGAATGGCGCGGCCGCCTAGGGGCCAGCGGCACACGCCTGTTCGTCAACTACAATCCCGGCGGTGACCTGCCCGGCGTCCTGCGCCTCAATCTCGAAGAGACCGACCTGAGCGCCATCGGCGTGTTCCTTACCCCGAATTTCCCGTCCGTGGTATTGTTCACCACCAATGCCCTCGTGCCGTATGTCACCACCAGCGTCATGTTACAGGGCAGCAATTCAATGGCGGCCGTGGGCTTTATTTCCTGGACCAACCAGCTCAACGGCTCGAACGGTTGCGTGGCTGCGGCGGTGACGCCGGATCAACTCTGGTCGTTCAATGTGCCTCTGGCACTGGGCGCCAATGTGATTGCCGTCGTCGGCACCAATTACGCCGGCGTGGCCGATGTCCGCACCGTGACGATCACCCGCGATGTGCCGGCCGGGACGGGCACTCCCGTCGTGAATGTGCTCAACGGTGGCGTGCAGTTGCCGTTCCCAACATCCTCCTATGATCTGCAAGGCAGTGCCAATGCGCATGTCATGGGCTTCATCACCTGGACCAACGCGCTCAATGGCGCGCATGGCGCGCTGCCCGCCAACCCTGCGTGGAATGTCATCGTGCCCCTTGCCATGGGCCGCAACAAGATCACCGTCAAAGGCACCAACTACCTGAATGTGTCGGCCAGTCAAACGGCGGATGTCATCGAGGAACTCGATGTGGTGTTCGAGCTGTCGGACGTGACCATGCCGGACACCTTGTCCAACAACTTCCCGGCCACGTCGCTGGGCAGTGACGGCACCAATCTGTATTATTCGACCTGCACCACCATGGCGCCCTTGTACACGCTGCCACCCGGCGGCACCAATGCCGGCGATTGGCTGAAAATTGCCGACTATCCCACCAGCTACACGGATGCCGGCACGACCGATGAGAATTCCATTGGCGATGGCTTCTGGTATTTCAATGGCGCGCTCTACAGTTGCATTCGCGCCTATACCGAACCGTACCCGGTCATGCGCACGACCTTGCGCTACAACATTGGCCCGGGCACGTGGGAAACGGGCGCACTGGTCTCCAACTTAGGCGCGACCGCGGCGGCCGTGGTGGATAATGCCGGTAATGTCTATTACTTCTGGAAAGGCTCATCCAATTTTGAGCAGGTCACCAATTTCTATTCCGCCGGCCGCGGCTTCCAAGTCGGGGTTGGCGTCACCAGCCACGCCGTGGATACAACGCGCGGATCGCAGTACCTGTACCTCCTGAAATCGCAATCGCAAGCCGGCAATTATGGCTCGATCTACCGCTTGCCGGCCAATGGCAGCGCCGTCGGCAGCAGCGTGCTGCTGTATGTCAACACCCCCTGGCAGGTCGGCATGGGCTGCGCCATCGAGTTCGTGCCGGCGGCGTATGGCGTCAGCGGCCACGATGAACTGTGGGTCTTGCGCGGCGCGGGTGACGGCGCCGATGATGCCGGCGGTAATGGCTACACGACTGCCGATGTGGGCGTCTATGACACCGTGGGCGATTTCTGGACGACGCGCTCGCTGACCAACTTCTATCCCAATTTCCCGACGGATGAATATGAATTCATTACCTATGACGTCGGCTCGGACATGTGCCGCGTGGGCGACACCATGTACTTCCTGCGCGGTACGCTCAATCCGACGCAACCCGCGTCAATGCTGGTCTCACCGATCATTCCGGAGCCAGCCCTGCTGTCCGCCCTGGCCCTGCTGCTGTGCCGTGTAAGGTTGAAAGGTATAAGGTTTTAGGTCCGCCACCAGCGCATGCGCGTCAACGCAAGCGGCGGGAAGCCGCTTCCACGACCGTGCCGCACGTAGACGCGGCATCTTGCCGCGTTACTGGGAAAAGCGGTTCTAAGACAGAAGGGCTGCGCATGCGCCGCGGCGGGATCATGGGATCTACACGTGCGCGCTGAATATCCTCGCCCGCCGGACGCAGCCGAGCGCAAGCAGCCATAACAGCACCTGCGGCTCGGGGATCTCGTCCAGCACGAGCATGGGGCGGTTTTGCTGGAACTCCGCGTTGTTCGAGCCGAGCAGCACGATGTTTTCGCCGCCGGCGCTCTCGGCATCGGCACTGCGCACCAGAAAACCAAATGGCGTGCCGGCGCTGACGGCCGCCTGCACCACTGCGATCAAGCCCGTCCCACTGAGGTAGAACGGCGTGTGGTTGATCGTGCCGGTCAGGGCAATGCGGGCAAACGGCGCGGCGTCAAAGGCGCCGCCGGGCGTCCACGGCACGCCGTCGGCCGCGCTGTTCCAGGTCACGCCGCCGGAGGCCTGGCCCCATGTGCCGGTGCCCGCGGTGAACGCCATGGTCAGGCGGTGCAACTCGAGTGTTGTCACGATTCCTTGGCGCGCCAGCGCGCGCAATTTCAACACTGCATTGGTGATGCTACCCGACCCGGCCAGATTCGTGAGACAAAATTGATAGACGGCGCGGACGATGCCGCCCGACAAGGCGCTATGCCCGACCAGCAGTGTGGTGGCTGCGCCAAAATTGTTGCCGGGCAGGGCGGCCGCCAGCATTGCGCCGGCATGCTGATAGCCGCGAATGCCTTGGCGGTAGACGTGTCGCGGCGCAAGCTGCATCGAATAAATGCGCGAGGGACTGCTGCCGGCGGTGACAAAAAGCTTGTCAAGCTGCGCGCCATAACGCGTGCAGTTCCAGCATTGATAGGGGAGTGTGACAAAATCAATTTGTTGCCCGTCTTCATTAAACACATTGATGCGGCTGGCCGACCAATTGCACGGGTAAATGTTGCCTTGGTCGTCAATGGTGGTGCCGTCGCGCCCGACCGTGGCGAAGACGGCGCCGTTGCTCACCGTGCCGTCAGGCAGAATCGTGTAGCGATACACCTTCTGGCCGGCATCGTCGTCAATATACAGTGTCTTGCCGTCCTGGGTGCCGATGATACCGTTGGGCTGGATCACATTGGTGGTCGCCAGCAGCACGGCCTGGGTGCTGAGTGGCGCGACAAAATAAACCAAGCCGCCGTTCGGGCTCCAGCGCGGATCGGTGAAATAGATCCCGCCGTCGGGCGCCTCCCACAGGTCGTTGCAACTGTTGAAATTGGTGCCGTGATAGTTGTTGACGACCGGCGTGACGTTCCGGTTCATGTCGATGCGCACGACGCGCTTGAGCCCCGCTTGGCAAACGAGCAAGTCGCCGTTGGTGGCCATGTAGGTGCCGTTCGGCCCGGCGGCATTGGTCATCCAGACGGACAAGCCGGTGGCGTCGCTCCACTGACAAATGCGATTGTTCGGCCCGTCGGTAAAGAACACATTACTGGCGCCGTCCCAGGATGGCCCCTCGAAGAAGCTGCCGCTGATGCCGTTGGTCAGGAGCACCGGCGTTGCGCCCGGCGCAAACACGCCGGCGGGCAGACTGCGGCAGAGCAGCAGGGCGACGAGCAGCGGCGGAAAAATCCCCCAACCTCCAGCTCCCTTGCGGCGTCTGCGCCGTACCGCCAACGGCGGTAGGAGTACCCGGCTTGGCGGGGGAGGGTCGCAGCCATCTCCCTTTTCCATAGGGGGACGAGTGCGGCAGGCAAGGAGAAGATGGCGCCGATCACGCCGCTCCAGAAGAGTGGCGGACGATGGCGCAGCGCGCGCCACCGTGGCGCGGCGCGTATAACAATTGTGCTGAACTTGTGTCGTTGAATGCATGTCGTTGCAGGGTACGGCGCCGCAGTGTTTCACCGCAACTGCCGGTGAAAAGTATAACAATTCAAGCCCCGCCGCGCAAGGCGGGCTGCAATCCGCCGCCTCTGCCGCTGCCTCTGCCGCTGCCCCATCCTTCCATTC
>JAPLST010000198.1:3948-10001 GCA_026398485.1 bacterium | reverse complement strand
TCTATCACATCACCCACCCACTCCAAGAGAACATCATGAGTACTATCGTTGCCAATGAAGCCGATCTGTATTTTGAGCGCGGCGGGCCGAGTTACCGGCTGATGCAGCGCGTGGGCCTGATACGCGGCGACGATCCCTCGATCCTCCGGCGCAGCATCGGCTTTCTGGCGCTCACCTGGCTGCCCCTGTTGCTGCTCAGCCTGCTGGACGGCCACGCGCTGGGGCAGACGCCCGGGCAGTCATTTCTGCTGGACTTTGCCGCCTACGTGCGCTTCTTCATCGCGGTGCCCTTGCTCTTCGTGGCGGAAACCATCGTCGGGCCGCGACTGACGAACGCCGGACTGCAGTTCATCCGCGCCGACTTCGTCTTGCCGGACGAGTATCCTGCCTTTGAAAAGGCCATTGACCGTGTCGCGAAACGGCGTGAATCCACTGTCGTGGAAATAGTCATTCTATGTGCCGCCCTGGTTGGCGCGTGGACGCTCACCCCGGAGACGCTGATCGGCGGAGCTGCCCAACCATGGTATGCCCTGGCGGTCAATGGCCATATTTCCTTGGCGGGGCATTGGAATCAATTCATCGCTGTTCCCATTATTCAGTTCCTGTGGTTCCGCTGGATTTGGCGGCTGGGTATCTGGACTTGGTTTCTGCGCGATGTGGCCAAACTCAAGCTGGCCTTGATTCCCACCCACGCGGATCAGGCGGGCGGCCTTGGTTTCTTGGGCATCGCCCACGCTTCCCTGGGCATCTTCGCCTTTGCCGTAAGTGCCGTTCTGAGTGCCAGCGCCGCGTTCCGGATTGTGTTCGCAGGCGCCAAGATCGACACGTTCAAGATGCCGTTTGTCATTGTGCTGGTCGTTGCAGAAGTGCTGTGTATCGCGCCGCTGCTCTGGTTCTCCCCGCTCCTCGCGCGGGCACGACGGCAAGGGCTGCAAACTTACAGCCTGCTGGTAAACCGCTACAACCGCGCCTTTCACGAGAAATGGATCGAGGGCCATGTGTCGAAAGACGAACCGTTGCTGGGTAGCGCCGACATCCAGTCGCTGGCCGACCTTGGCAACAGTTTTGGCTTCATCCGCGCCATGCGCCTGGTGCCGTTCAGCCGGCTGCTCATCATCCAGTTGGCCGTCGCGACCGCGTTGCCCGGCCTGCCGCTGATCCTGGTCAGCGACACCACCCGGGCGCTCGGCGACCTGGCCCACTGGCACCGCAGCCAGTGCCCCACCACGATCATCGGAATCACCGGCAGCAACGGCAAGACCACCACCAGAGCCAGCCCAGATCCGGCGGTGCCAGCACCGCAGCATAGGCGGCCCTGGTAACCACGGCGAACGCACGCGCGCCCACGGGGTGGGCGGCTCCGCGCGACCGCGCCATGGGCGTTTCTGCCCGTAGCCGACGCACGGCGTGCGGCGTGCAGCACATCACGCGGAACACCGTTTGCCAGTCCTTCCGACGGCGGGGTTCAGGGAATACGAATATCCAACTTGGACATTGAGTGTTCGATATTGGATATTCAACAGGTCTCGGGGTTCGTAGCAGCAGCAACAGAATTGACCTTTTGGGTTGCCCAAGCGCAGCACGCTGCGGCTGCAATCCGGCACAGGCCGAAAACGCAACCAGTGTAACAAAGAGTAAAGGAGTTAATGAGCAGAAGATTCGTCAAGAAAGCTCTTTGTTTTCTCACGCACTCTTTTGCTCCTTGTTAATCGTTTTTTGCGGTTCAATGTTAATCTCTTCTTCATTGTATTCTGCCGGTGAATATGTTACACTGCTCGTGTTCGTTTGGGGTCAGTTTGCAATATATAAACGTTTGTCAGGAGATTGCCCATGCAAGCAGCACCCGCCACTGTCGCCGTTTTGTCCCTCGTGCTGGGCGTATGCATGAGCCATGCCGTGGTGGCCGGCATCCCCGGCGCGGCGGTGCCGTGGACGACCTATGAGGCGGAGGACATGGCCGGCACGGGCACGCGGCTGGGCCCCGGCTATTCCCCCCATACCGTTGAAGCCGAGTCCTCGGGCCGCCAGTGCGTCAAGCTGGCCAGCCCGGGCCAGTATGTCGAACTCACGGCGCAGCAGCCGGCCAACGCCCTGGTGGTGCGCTATAGCATGCCGGATGCTGCCAACGGCGGCGGCATTGATGCCACCGTCAGCCTGTATACCAACGGGATCTTTGCCCGGAAACTGGCCGTGACTTCCACGTACGCCTGGCAATACGGCGCGTATTCGTGGACCAACTATCCCGCCGCCGGTTCACCCCGTAATTTCTATGACGAGGCCCGCGTCAAGGACCTGACCATCAATGCCAGCGATATTGTGCGCATCCAAAAAGACGCCACCGACACGGCCGCCTACTATATCATTGACTTGGTTGACCTGGAGAATATTGCGCCGGCACTGGCCCAGCCGCCGGGCACTACCAGCAATTGGTTGAATGTCAAAGCCGCCCCCTTCTCTGCCGCGGGCAATGGCACCAACGATGACACGACCGCACTGAAGAATTGCGTCAGTGTCGCGATGGCGCAGGGCAAGAACGTCTGGGTGCCGGCCGGCACGTACAAACTCACCGACTATATCGACGGGCTTAAGAATGTGACGGTGCAAGGGGCCGGCATGTGGCATACCACGTTTGTTGCAGATCCTGTGCTGGCCAACACTACGCCCACCCGGCGGCCCCGCTTCAATGGCGGGGGCGACAATGTCCATCTGGCTGACTTTGCCGTCATTGGCTATCGCACCTACCGCATTGACACGCAGCCTGGCGATGGCATTGGCGGCAGTTTCGGCACCAATTCCACCATCGCGCGCCTGTGGTTGGAACACACGTCGGTCGGCGTCTGGGTGGTCAACTCACTGGGCTTGTTGATTGAAGACTGCCGGGCACGCAATACCATTGCTGACGGCTATAATTTGTGCGTCGGCGTGCGCGGCTCGGTCATCTCCAATTGCACGGCGCGCGGCACCGGCGATGACTGCTTCGCCACCTGGCCGGCAACCTACATTGCCCAGACCTACAAGCCGGGGCTGAATCGCTTCACGCATTGCACCGGCCAACTGGCGTATCTGGCCCAAGGGGGCTCGCTCTACGGCGGCGAAGGCAACGCGATCGATCAGTGTCTGTTCCAGGACATGACCTATGGCAGTGGCGTGTTGATCAGCGGCACCTTCGAAGTCGGGCCGAACGTCTTCAGCGGCACAACCCTGGTGCAAAATTCCGCCGTCATGCGCTGCGGCGGATATTTCGACAAGGCGGCCTTGAAGTTCATGCTGGAGAATCATCCGATCACCAACGTCATCCTGAACAACCTCAGCATCGTGGACAGCGTGTCGCACGCCATCGGCGTTGATCGCGAACAGGTCGGCCAACGGGCTTTGCGTGAGCAATTGGGGCTTGGGCATGCCCGGCTGCTATGCCGTCTGTGCCTATGGCGGCAATGCCGGCCGCTTGACCTTCAATGATTCGAGGATGGGCGAGTATGCCAATGGCGCGGCCAATCTTGACCTCGCGTTCAACAATGTCACGGGTGCGTTGCCCGCGCCGTGGCTGACCGGGGACATTGGCAATGGCATTCACAAAGGCGGGGCCGCGTCCAGCAACGGCACATTCGCTGTCAGTGGCGCGGGGGCGGACATCGCCGGCGCTGCGGATGCCTTTCGCTATGTCAGTCAACCGGCCAGTGGCGACTGCAGCATTGTGGCCATGGTCGTGACCCAGCAGAACACGGATCCGTGGGCCAAGGCAGGCGTGATGATCCGCGAAGACCTCAGCATCGACGCCCCGAATGCCGCCGTCTTCATCACGCCGGGCAATGGCGTGCGCTTTCAATGGCGGACCAGCGCGGGCGGCGCGACAGCGTCCACCGGCGTGGCCGGCGTGACAACGCCGTGCCGGTTAAGGCTCCAGCGCAGCGGCACCAGTTTCGCCGCATATTATTCCGCCAACGGCAGCGCATGGACCCAGATTGGAACCAGCCAAACTGTCGTCATGGCGTCCACCCTGACGCTTGGCTTGGCCGTCACCGCGCACAACAACGCGCTCCTTTCCACGGCGACGCTGGATGTGGAACTCCCCGAACCGGCCTTGACCGGCGTACTCACTGCCGCGCTGCTGGTCGCGCGCCCCTGCAAACATCCCGCCTTATAGCGATCCCGCCCTCGGCGTAGATAGGCGCCGCCGGGTTTTCCCCGCGCTGTATCAGGGAGTGCACTCAGGCGGATGAAGCCGTTGGAGTACAAACTTTAGTTTGGTAATTTCTTTCGCAACAAAATTCTTTTGCGGCGAAATAATTTAATCTACTCAATCACTCCACCTTTCCTGCCATAGTGCGCTTCCCTTATATCGGAATTTCAGCCGGCTCGGCTCTGAAATTCCGCTATAGGGGGGAAAATGCGAACCTGACGTAGCCGTAGGGCGAGGTAGGGCGGTCAGGCCCTGACCGCCGTTGCTGCATGCGCATGCACGACGATGATAAAAATGGCGCAACTCGACCGCGGCGGTCAAGGGCCTGACCGCCCTACCTGTCTGCGCGCACACGCCGGTGCTACAATGGCGCAGCGACGACCGCGGCGGTCAAGGGCCTGACCGCCCTACCTGTCTAAGCGCTCTACGCCGGCGGCTCGCGTTCTTATAGTGGAATTTCAGCGCGTCCTGTGTGGCGCGTCCCAGATCCGGCGGTATGTTGGTGCTGATGCGCCCCGCCGATGGCGGCTACGGGCAGAGGGATCGGCCGCCGCACGGCGAAAGGAGCGCCAATCTCCCGCTCACATCTTTCGGCGGATGGCACCGCCCACGGAACCGCCGCCAACTTCCGCACCTCTGCATCCATAAATTATCGCGCCGCGCGAGAATTTATTTGACTTTTGCGGCGCATTGTGCTATGCTTGAAGCCGGAATGAGCATTCATGCATTCTGTAATGTTTGTGGAGTATGAGTTTTCTGCAGGAGCAGTGAGCGGCCACCACCACAACGCCGTGACCGACTTTGCATGTAGTTTCACCAACCGGAAGCGCACATCAGAAAACCAAGCAATTGATCCGACATAGACCGGTGACGCCGGTACGACCCAACAGGAATCTACCACATTTCTTTCGCGCGAGTCGTACGCTGACGCACCCCGCATTGGGGTGCAGATGTGTGCTTCGTGCAATGCCCGTGGTAGGGCTCCTGTTGAGGTGCAATGTCTGCACCTCTTTCGTTTTGCTGCATTCATTAAGGGAGCCACGCCATGACCAAAAAGAAAAATGGCATTCAGAAACAGCGAATGCACGTTGCGTCCCCCAAGCCGGTCACGGCTCTACGCCAAAAGGCCGAGGAACATGCGGCCCGCGTGCCGGAAGACTTGGCGGCTCTGCCACCCGCGCAATTCCAGCAGATCATCCATGAATTGCGTGTGCATCAAATTGAGCTGGAGCTGCAGAATGAGGAACTGCGCGCGGTGCAGGTCGCCCGGGAGCGCTACTTTGACCTCTACGAGCAGGCCCCGGTCGGCTATATCACCCTCAGCGACAAAGGGCTGATCTTGGAAGCCAACCTGACCGCCACGACACTGCTGGACACGTTTCGTAGTGCGATGATCAAGCAGCCGCTCACCAAGTTCATCTTCAAAGAAGACCAGGATATCTACTACCAGCACCTCAAGCAGTTCTTGGCAACAGCCACGCCGCAGGTGTTCGAACTGCGCATGGTGAAAAAAGCGGGCACGCCATGTTGGGTGCGCATGGATGCCACGGTCGCGCAGGACGCCGGCGGCGCGCCCCTGTATCGGGTTACCCTCAGCGACATCTCCGCAATCAAGAAGGCGGAGGATGAACTGCAAAAGCTGTTGAAGCTTCAGAGTGTCGGCACGCTGGCGGGTGGCATTGCGCTTGATTTCAACAATATCCTGATGAGCTTGTTTGGCAATATCTCCCTGGCGAAAGACGGTCTGGCCAAGGAGCATCCCAGCCGTGTGCTCCTCGAAGAAGCGGAAACTTCCATGAACCGGGCCGTGCGCTTGACCAAACAATTGCTGACCTTTGCCAAGGGCGGCGATCCGGTCAAGGAGTGCGTGAGT
>JAPLST010000198.1:0-3895 GCA_026398485.1 bacterium | reverse complement strand
GCAGACCGCGGGCAAATCCAGCAAGGCGCCTCCAACATCATCATTAATGCCCGCCAGGCCATGGCGGCGGGCGGGCACCTGTATATCTCGTTGGAAAACGCGGGCATGCCGGCAGGGGCCATGGTCGGTCTGCCCGCGGGAAATTATGTTAAGATCACCATCCGTGACGAGGGTACCGGCATCGAGGCCAAGCACATGAACCGCATGTTCGAGCCCTATTTCACCACCCGGTCGGATGGCCACGGGCTGGGGCTGGCCACCGCTTTTTCCATCATCCACAAACACGGCGGCCACATCAGCGTCTGGTCAGAACTGGGCAAAGGCACAGCCTTTACGCTCTACCTGCCGGCGGTCAACCTTTCCCAATTAGCAGAACCCGAACCACCGGCCGTGGCATACTCGTCCACGGATCGGCGCGCCAACATTCTGGTGATGGATGACGAAGAATCGGTGCGCAAGATTATCATGCTCGTGCTGAAATCATGCGGGTTCACGGCAGCAACTGCATCCGGCGGTCACGAGGCCATTGCGCTGTACCGCCAGGCGTTGGAGGCCGGCGCGCCGTTTGACGCGGTCATTATGGATCTGACCATTCCCGGCGGCATGGGCGGCGAGGAAGCCATCAAAAATCTGCTGGCGTTCGATCCACACGCCAAAGTCATTGTGTCCAGCGGTTACACCGACGATCCGGTGATGGCTAATTTTGCAGACTACGGCTTCAAAGGCATCGTCGCAAAACCGTATACTAAAAAAGAACTGCGGGACGTGTTGGCGCGGGTGTTGCAAGAATGACACCAAGAAAGGGTTCAGGGAATGGGAATATCCAATATCCAACAAGGAACGGCCAATAATGAAGTTCTGCGCAGATACTTCATCCTTCGATATTCCTTGTTCGATATTCGATATTCATCAGCCTTCTTCAATCGTTGATCGTCAATCTTCAATTGCAGTGTAGTGTCTCACTGAAATTCCGATATAGGGGGAAATGCGAACCGGACGCCGCCAAATCTGTTGTGGATCCTGCGCGTGCGTGGCCGGAGGGTGCGGTAGGGCGGCCAGGCCCTGACCGCCGTTGCTGCCTGCGCGCACGCTGGTGCTACAATGGCCCAGCGACGACCGCGGCGGTCATGGGCCTGACCGCCCCTACCTGTCTGCGCGCTCTACGCCGGTGGCGACCACAAGATCTTTTTTTCTCAGATAGCCACTGCCTGCGGCCACGGTTCGCGGCGTGCGTGTGTCCACAAGGTGTTCACGTAGCGCAGGGCGAAGTGATTCTGCACCAGGTGCATCCAGAACGCGCCCGCCTCGGTGAGTTCCACATACCCGGCATGCTGAACTGCAAACCCGATGTGAGCCATGGCGCGCAACCATCGGCGTGCTTTGGGCGCATCCTTGCCAAGGACTTTGTCAAGCTCATCCAGCGGGATGCGTGTGTCATACACGCGCCAATACAACCACCACCAACCGGCCATTGCGTCGGCGAACGGCATGCGTAACGCGATGGTTGTTCGGCCTGCATTTGCAGCACAGATCCAAGCGTCCAGATCAAAGGTGTTGAGCAGAAAGCCATCCGGCAAGTGTGATCCGGCGCCGGGGCCGATGCCGATGTAGCCGTCGCGCGTGACCGACGAATAGCGCGGCACGCCCCCGCGTTTGAATCCCCACACCGAGACGCGCTCATACCCATGCTGCGCGCACCAGGCGTTGATGGCGCGATAGTGGGCGTGGCGCACACGCAGACCCGGCATGCGCACGTCGCTCAGGCGCAAATATTCACCCACCGTGGTGTACGGAAATGTGAACAGCGGATAGGTCGTGATCTGATTCGCACCGCATTGTTCGGCATGCGCCAGATCCGCGGTTATGTCGCTGATCTGCTGGTTGGGCAGGGCGAACATGAGATCGGCATTGACCGAGGCGAAGCCGCCCTGCGCCAGCAGTGCCAGTGCGCGCGCGGCGACCGACTGTTCATAGCGACGTCCGATGAACGCCAAGTGTTCGGGCCTGAACGACTGCACGCCCAGTGACACGAGCGTGATCCCCGCATCGCGCAAGCGCCCCACGACCGCCTCGTCCACGTCGGCGGGATTCGTCTCGATGCAGACGTCACCCGTAACGCGGAACCGCGCGCGCACCCGCGCCAGAATGCCGGCAACGCTGTCCAGCGCCAGCGTGGGCGTACCACCGCCAATATAGATGCTCGAAATTTCGGCAGGCCCGATGGCGTCGGCCCAACGATCAATCTCGGCCAGCGCGCCGCGGGTATAGGGCGCCACCAGCGCTGCAGCATACGGCACTTTGGTGTAGGGGCAATACGGGCATACGTTCCGGCAGAACGGCACGTGCAGATACAGCGCGGTGCGTTCGATGCGCGGCGGCGACCAGTCCGGCGCGGGTGGCGCGAAGACCCAGCGCTGCCCGGCTCCCACGAAATAGCGGCGGGCGCTGCGCGTGAGGAGGCGCGCCAGGCCGTGGCGCATGTTCACCAGTATCTCGCCATGCCGAGCACCGCGCTGGGGCGCAGGCGGCGCAGTTCTGTGATTTCAGTGCAGGCCGCATAGCCGCAGTCCACACAAACATCACCGGCTGCGCGACAGCACACAGACTCGCCGCCAACGTCCATGACGCAGGTGAGCGGCACGCGCCGCGGCCAGTTGCCGGACTTCAGTGCGCGCAGGCCGGCCCGGGAATTGATGACCGGCAATCCGGCGCGAATGCACTGCAGCACCCGGTCAATGATGGGCTCCCGTTCCGCTGCCGTCAGAAACAATTCATCCCGACCGTAATACGGGGTGTGAAAATAGAACATGACCCCCATGACGGGGAATTTCGTTTCCTGCACCCACTGCAAAAAGGGCTCAATGCCCGGCGCGGTGTTGCGGTCAATCACGTAGATAATCGCAACCTTGGGGTGCCGGCCGTGACGCACCGCCCGTTCGACCTCGTGGAAATGATCGCCGCGCCGCAATGCGAACGTGCCGGGCAGACCGTCCATGGCAACCCACACAAGGTCAGCCGAGGTAGCCAGTCCCAGTGTCCCGTTGGTATACACATGCACATGAAAAAAACCGATCCTCTTTGCCTCGACGACGAGGGTGTCGAGCGTGCGCGTGCCGTCGCGCCACAGCATCGGTTCGCCACCGCTAAAGTATAATTCGCGAAATCCGCGCCGCCACGCGTTCTGCATGGTGGCAACCACCTGTTCCCAAGTCATGTCCGGCCGGCCGGTATTGTTGACCCGGCAACCACGGCAGGCAAGGTTGCAGCGATCCGTCAGCGCAATGCCATAGATCAGCGGCACGGGACGCCGCAGCACGACGAAGCGCCAGACAAATGGGATGTAGAACCGGATTTTATCCCACATTGTTGCGCCCGTATCGCGGATGATTTCGTGCGGGTGACGGGGTGATGAATGCGGCATTTCAGGCATGGTTGGCAACATATGCGTCATCGTGGCACGCGATGCCAAGATCAGCGGTTGGCTGAATGGCATACTGCGAAGTATGCTGTGCGCCTAAGGTTTATGCATGAGAAAAGCATGGGCAACACTGTAGCATTATCGACTGGGCATGTCAATCCTTTTGCTGCACCTGCTCCATATTGCATTGCAGCGGCGAATATGCTATGCTGTGATAACATATTTGGAGAAGATCGATGCGAACAATATTGTTGGTGCTGCTGGCAGTGTTGGCAATGAGTGCCGTGCCGTGCTTGGCCGACTGGGGCCAGGCTGAGTCACCGGACTTTGTGCTGGACACAACCGTGCCGGAGCCGGCCTTGTTTGCGGCCGCCATTCTGCCGCTCTGGCTGCTGCTGCGCCGGCAGTGAACGTGGTGCCGCCGTCCCGGCGGCATTGGATGGGAATACCGGAGGACGCCGGCGCTACCATAAGTAT
>JAPLST010000042.1 GCA_026398485.1 bacterium | reverse complement strand
TCGTGTTGCACGAGAATTTACAGCCCCTTGTGCAATTTCAGCACTATTGCTATTATTAGCGCCATGAAATTCTTTTTAATGCTGCCCGCCTTGCTGCTGTGCGCCCGCGCGCTGGCACAGCCAGACCAACAGCTGACTGTCACCCAGGCCATCTTCGTGGTTTTGGCCGACGGCGAGAACTCCTCGGCCGCCGTCAATGCGTATCTGGCGCAGGCCGCCATCGGCCGCCATGCAGATACCTACCTCGTCACCGGCGTCACCGGCCTGTGCGCGGTGCACCTCGTCACCAATCAAGCCGGCTTCCAGCGCGCGTTGGCCACCGACAACGCCAACATTGTCTACGATGGCCACGCCAATTTTGGTCTTGGCCCATCCTTTATGCAAACCAGCGGCGGCTGCCGTCAATTGACCGATTTTATGAACATTGGCGAGCCGCTCGTCGGGATTGACTGGGCCTACTTGTGCTATGATCAAGGCAATCCCGATTTCGAGATCGACCGCACCGACTATGCCGACGATCCCAGCACGCCGGATGAATATGCCGACGCCTGGATGTATTATGAGGAACTGCCCGACGGCGCTGTCGCGCTGCGCTATGCCAGCACGGTCGGCGACAAATACATGCGGCTGCACTTCCGCCGGCGCGGCTTCCGCCCGACCCGCAGCATCCACATCACCGAGGAACCGCGCCTGATCCGCCTGGTCGTGCGCGGCGGGGCGGGCGACCTGCCGGTGCAACGCTGGCGGCGCCTGTTCATCAAGTCGTGTTACAGCGGCCAGTATTTTTTCAATGTCTTTCGCCGCGGCACCTTGTTCTACAGCAACAACGAAGTGATCTCGCCCTACCCGGTCACGGCCTTTGTCAAAGGCATTGTCGCCGGCCTCTCCGATCGCGCCTTGTGCCTGGCCTTGAATGATGCCGAGAACGCCTATCGCCCGATCGAATTCCCCATGCCGCGCTATGCTTATTATAATTTTTTCGCGGCGAAAGAATTAGTAAATGACCATTGATACTTGACAATGCTACTCCGCCTTATCCTTCTCGTCGCCTGTGCCCACGCCCTCACGGCCAGCGCGTTTTTCAGCCTGCTTGACCCGCGCGCGGCCCAAATCGCCGCCGAAGCGCGCGTCTGGACCATGCGCTTCAACACCATGGGCGCGGTCGGCACCAATGACAGTCTGGTGGCCGCGTTTGTCCGCCACGATCTCAATATCAACGATCCAATCTTCACCTATGCCCTGGGCTGTGCACTGCACGAGCCGTACACGGAAAAACCGCCGCGCAACGGCATCAGCAATATATTTGCCACAGTCGTCTTTGTCGCGCAGGTCGCGCCCGATAAATGGCTGGCATGGCTGGCACAATATTACGACAAACTTGATCCGCGCGCCCGCGCCACCGTACTCGGCACGCTGCGCTATATGCCGTACGCCGAGTCATATCTTGTCTTGCATGCCGCACTGCATGACCAGAACGAGGTGCCCATGGAAGTCACCAACCCAATCCCCTATTGGCCGATTCGCGTCGGCGACATCGCCTATAGCTGGTTGTGCCTCAAACTTGCGGAACACGGCGACTGGCCGCCGGCGTTTGACCGGTGGAATGTCATCAGCCCCACCCACCCGATCGCCAATCGCGACGAGATGTTCGCGCGCCTCACTGCGTTTTGGTGTACCAACAGCCCGGCCATTCTGACGAATTTGCCGCACCTGCTGCAGGCCGCGCCGCCGTCCGCCGTGCTGACGCCCGCCACCATGGATGCCTTGCGCACGCTCGCCGCCGGAGCCCTGGGGCAGGATCCGTTGCTGGCGACGGT
>JAPLST010000161.1 GCA_026398485.1 bacterium | reverse complement strand
TGCAGCAACGGCGGTCAGGGCCTGACCGCCCTACCTCAGCCGCGTGCATGCAGCAACGGCGGTCAGGGCCTGCCCGCCCTACCTCGGCCGCGTGCATGCAGCAACGGCGGTCAGGGCCTGACCGCCCTACCTCGGACGCGTGCATGCAGCAACGGCGGTCAGGGCCTGCCCGCCCTGCCTCAGCCGCGCATGCGCCGCCGGCGGGACTGCACCGCTGCTCCATCCTTCCATTCATCCACCCTTCCATCCTTCCAATTCCGGCAGCCGTGGACAGTATTTAGTTCGAGCCGGTTGCCATGCGGCGCGGGCATGGGCGGCGGGCGCACGCAATCAGCGCCAGCAGCAGTGCGCCGGCGCCGCACGGCTCGGGCATCGGCGTGAACAGCGCGGTCATGCTGTAATCGCGGGTCATGGTCAGCGCGGCGGTTTGCGTCATGCCGGTGAAATCGCCGCTCCACCCAAGGAATTGCGCGTCGTCGTCGGGGAAGGCGGTGGTGTTCAGCAGCGTGCCCGCCACATAGTTGCCACTTGGATTGCGGCTGTACGTGCCGCGGCCCGCGCGTGTTGCGTTCACCGTATACATCGCCGCCGCCGTGTTGGTGATCGTAAAAATGGTGAATGAGCAGGGCGGCAGATTGGCGGTGAGATTCGATCCGTTCAGCGGCGCCGCGCCGTTGACCCAGCCGCTGAAGGATGCGGATTCAACGGTGTCCCACGGCGAGCCGCTGTCCGGCCGGAAGCGCAGGTAGGGCGCAGTGCCGCTGAACGAAAAGGGCAGCGCGACGCTGGCCACGCGGTTGCTCCACCAATCGCGGTTGACCAGCACGACGCGATAGACATTGCTTTCGGCGAAGGCGTAACAGGTGAGATAGGGAAACGTGCCGGCGACGCCGTTCTTGAGCGGTTGCAGCCAGACGGCCGGCGTGCCGACGGTGGCGGTGTCGAGCAGATGCGCACGGCGGCCGATGGCGCGGTTGGCGCCAAGCATACTGTGGAAATACGGGCGCTTCAACTGGCCCATTTCGAGACTGGCATAGATGCCCCACAATTTGACCACGCCGCCGCCGTAATTGAAGCCGTTGCCGAGCATGGCAAAGACATTGATGCAGGGCATTTGCGATTTGGAATAATGGGTCAGCAAGGCGTCGAAGCCGGCGATGGCGGCGCCCGCGCTGGTCACCATCGCGTTGCGCACGCCCTCCGGGGCGGTGCCGCTGGTGGTGTGCATATTCATTTCGTAAATGGTGAAGCGCTTGCCGCGGCCATCATTCAGGAGCAGGTCGCGCTGGTAGCCAAAGCTGCCGTTATATTGGCTGTCATGGAAGGCCAGCAGCGGGCCGAACGTGTCATCCGTGTTGGTCGAGGAGTAACTGCCCATGGAATAGCCGGCATTATCGAAGCAATCATAATACTTGGCTTGCGGGACACTGTTGTCGGCGCGCCAATCGTTGCCGGCCTGGCCGCCCATGACCAAGGGCATGGTGTCGGCATTGAACCATGGCGATTGGCGCATGGCGCCGAAAAGCTGGGTGATCATGCGGGCGTAAGGTGGGCCGTTTTGATAATTCCAGACTTCGTTGCCGAGCTCGAGGAAGATGACCAGCGAATCCGTCCACGGCGCCGGATGGCCGCGCTGCGCGCGCAACAGGCCGTAGGGCGTGTTGGTCGGCCCGGCCAGAAACTCGATCAAGTTCATGCCTTCGTTGGTCGAGAGCACGACGGGCAGCGCGAACCATGCCGCACCCAGTTTCATTTTCTCGCAGGCATTTAGAAATTCAGGGATGGTCGGATAGTAGCCGCTGCCCCAGAGATGATCCGTGGTGGGTTTCTGCCCGTCGCGCGGCGCGATGAAATTGTCCAGGGTATCCCCCAGTTCACCCAGCCAGTGGCGGCCGCACCAGGTCATGACATTGGTGATGGCATCCTCGGCTTCGCGCGTGTAGACCGACTGCGTCTGCGGCAGGATTTTGCGGAGCGACCAATCATCGACATAGATGCCGCCCGACCCGCCGCTGCGTTTCATGGTCACGTAGAAATTTTGGCCGTTGGGACTGTCGGCCGCGATCGTGTTGGTAAACGCGTAGCGCACCCAGTTGGTCGTGACGGGCACGCTGCGGTTGAACAGGAACGTGCCGCCCCAGTTCCAGCGCGCGGCCAGAATTTGGAGCGACTGGCTGGCGGCGGTGCTCCTGGCCCAGAACGACATGACGTACGTGCCGGTAAAAACGATATAACTCGGCGTGGTGTGATTGTCCATCAAATAGGTGAGTTCGCTGTTGGGCTGGAACAAGGCCGACATGATGCCGGATGAGCCGGGCGGCACGACGCGGGATGGCACGACATTGGTGTCCACATAATACTGGCGATAGTAATTGCTGGTGACACCGCGCACGGCAAAGGCGTCGTCGTTGGCGGGCTGCAGCAATGGTGCGTCCAGGTAGAAGGTGGTGCCGATCAGGTTGGTGATGCGCGCCGCGCGGCCGGCGGCTGCGCCGGTCAGCACTTCGAGCTGGAAGCCCGGCACTTCGGCGGCCGACAGGCTGGGGCCGCTGGCGGCCGTCCATTGTGACGGCGTGCTTTGACTGCTGCTGGCGAAATGCAGCGAGCCGTGCAACAACGGCTCGAAATTACCGAGCGGCATGAGTTCGTGCATCGTCAGCGAACTGTATTGCGCGTAGCCGGCAAGATTGAGGCCGACGGGCGGCACATTCGGCATGCGCACTGCATTCTGCACGCGGAAGAAATTGGTCGCCACGGCGGGCGGCGGGGCGGAATAGACATCCAGGGACAGGCGTGGAATCTGGGTGGGCTTCCAGGTTGCCAGCCGCGTATAAAACATATTATTGCCGGCGTCATCCGGGACGATGGCCAGGCCGAAATATGGACTGGTGCCCCGCAGCCATTTCTGGATTTCGCCCGCCGGAATGGCCCAGTGCGTCAGGGTGTCGGCAACATAGATGACGCCGGTGACGGCCAGTTCCGGGCCAAACCAGTTGGTATACGCCTTGCTGCCCGCGCTGGTCGTGCCCGGCCCGAAATAGTTTGACCAGGTGACCGCGCTCTCGTTCCAGTTGCTTTGCACGGCATAGACGCGGAAGGTGTGCGGGCCGGCCTCGCCCCACATCTGGCCGACGGTCAGATCGCCGTCATTGGTCGTGCTCCAGCCGGCATAGCTGGCCAGGTTGAAGCGCCAGAAAATGATGCCGGCCACGGCATAGCCATCCGGATTCACCGGCGTCAAGGTGACGCTGGTGCTGCCGTTGTAGTTCGAGGTGATCTGGGTGGGCTGCGGCTTGACCATCGCGCTGGCGCTCTCGTTCAATGCCACGATTTGCGCATGCACGTGCGCGCCGCACAGCAGCACGCCGGCCAGCAGACCCGCGGAAGATGCTTTCGTTAGACGCATAAAAAACCCTTGGATACGAACGCGCGGCAGGCGCATTACCAGCCTGCCGCGCGTCCTGCTAAACGCATGTCACCAATCTGGCGTGCCGTTACGCCCGGCGGCGCAGCAGGCCCAGGGCCAGCACCATAATGACGCCGCCGGCCAGCGGTTCGGGCACGATGTCCATCGTCAGGTACGGCGCGCGCGCCGGGTTTTGGCGCGAATACACTTGCGCATTGCCGCCGCCCGCGGGCACAATCGCAAAACCATAATTGGTCGTCACGCCATCCAGAATGTTTTGGATGACCGTCTCGGAGATGGCCCACGTGCAGGTCGAGCCGGGATCAACCGGCACTTCGGCATTGGCCAGGCTGGGGCCCAGCAACAGGTTGGTCAAGGTCGCCGGGTCGGGGCCGACAAAGCCGTCCCACGTGACCGTGTTTTCATTCCACGGCGCCAGGATTTCGTGCAGTTCGAAATTCAACTGCACAATTTGCTCGACCCAGTTCAACTGCACGGCAACGACGGGATTGCTGGCCAAAATGCCGCCCTGGCCTTGGAAGACGCCCAGGTCGAACCACAGCATGATCGGCCCGGCCACGACGCCATTCGAGCCATTGAGCATGTTGAACGTGAGATTGGCGGCACTGTTCCAGTTCTGGGTCGGATCCGTGTACAGGATCATGGCGGCTTGCGCGGCGCGCTTGGTGATCACGCCGCCGACGATGGGCGTGTCGAAATAGGTCGCGGCCGAGTAGCTGCTCTTGCCGGACAGCTGGTTGATATAGCGGACATGCCAGAAATAGCGGGTCGTATTGGTCAGCACGCCGGCGGGGACACTTGCGCTCTGCAACGCGGCGGTGCTGGAGCCGGTAGCCCAGATGACATCCTACATGCCGCTGTCGAGCGCGATCTGCCATTGACTGGCGGCCTGGGGTGTGCCGGATGGATCGCTGTAGGCACTGGCGCTCAGCGTCAGCGCGGCGGGCTCAACATGGGCGCCATTGGCCGGCGCGACGTTGACCGGCGTGGCGGGCGTGGGCGCGCCGGCATAGGTGATGTCAAAGGTCAGGGTCGGCGGCGGGGTTGTGCGGCGGGTCTTCATGGAGGCATTGCCGGTGCCGCTTGATGGGTTGGGCACCAAGGCCACGCCGGAATTGTTGGTGGCATTATTGAGCCAGCCTTGAAGGATCGCCGCCGGCATTGCCCACGTGAAAGTCTGCAGTGCCTGATCCACCGGAATGGTATCAAGAACCGG
>JAPLST010000077.1:813-2251 GCA_026398485.1 bacterium | reverse complement strand
GCGCATAACAGCAGTGGATCGCCGGCAGGTGATCGAGCAGCGTGCCATCGAGGTCGAATAGGATGCTCCGGTAGCGCATGGCGGGCAAAGATTGCCCACGGAACACGCGGAACACGCCGAATCACAAACTGCTTTTTTGGCCGCTGCACCAGAACCTTTGCTGCCTTCCGTGGGTTCCGTGGGTAATTCTCTGGGGATTTCCCATTCTTCCCATTTCTCCTTGAGCAGTTTGTTCAGCTCCTTGCGCAGGCGCTCAAGCTCCGGCTGATGCTTGGCATGGATGTCGTCAATTTCTTCATTGTTCGCAATCGCTTTCAGCGTGATGTGCGGCACGCGCTTGCAGACAAAGCCTTTCTTGATGTCGCCCGATGTCTTGTATTCCGGCGGCATCTTGCCGGTCGCTTCGGCTTCTTTGCGCAGCCCCTCGGGCGAGTCGGCCAGAAGGTAATAGGGGAAACGGCCGGCCATAAGGCGCGTGCGTGCCAACGCCAGCGCCACGCGGCTCGTGTCAATCGTGATCCAGCGCCGGCCCCACTGCTCGGCCACATACGCCGTCGTCCCACTGCCACACGTCGGATCCAAGACCAAATCGCCCGGATCGGTGGTCATAAGAAGACAACGCTCCACTATCTTCGTTGTAGTCTGTACCACATAGATTCTCTCCCCAAAGCTGCTACTGGTGTCAACCCAGATATTTGACAAGGGATACACTGGGAAGTCCAACAGATAGCGCTTGTAAAAGAGGGTGTTTCCGGATATCACAAACCTGTTGGCCAATCCAATGCGGCGCATGCCTTGTGGACTTGTGGACCAATACCTGCCACGCGGTACATACAGCTTGTTGCGAAATTGAACTGGTTCCTTGCCGAGACTGTATTCATGGCTCGAACTTGCATCACTTGCCGCAAAGACCTTTGAGCCATCCGGAATGGACACAGGACTCTCTTTTTCTTCTTGAGATATCTTCCTTTCAATACCGTGATCATCCTCAAGCCATGTATACTGACTTGCACCTGTCTGTCCCAACCCTTTGTCCATGTTCAACTGGCGATACTTGGTTTGAGTGGCGTCTTTTGCGTACCAAAGAATGAAATCAGCAACACCCGGTATATACTTATCCGTAGGGGCGCTAGTCTTTTGCACCACAATAAGAGCACAGCAATGCTCCGCACCAAACACTTCGTCCATGATGGACCTGACAAGGTGCACATTTTCATCCCCAATCTGAACAAAGACCGAGCCGGAGTCGGTCAGCAATTCGCGGCTGACGATGAGCCGGTCACGCAGATACGAAAGGTATGAATGGATGCCGAGCGCCCATGTGTCGCGGAAGGCGCGGACCTGTTCTGGCTGGCGCGTCAGGTCTTCGGCTTTGCCGTCCTTCACATCGCGTTTGCGGGTCGAGACCTGCCAGTTCGAGTTGAATTTGATGCCGTAG
>JAPLST010000077.1:0-804 GCA_026398485.1 bacterium | reverse complement strand
GCCGTAGGGCGGGTCAATATAGATCGTCTGAACTTTGCCCTTGAGCCGCTCCTTTTCTGCCAGCGAGGTCATGACCATGAGCGAGTCGCCGAGGATCATGCGATTGGCCCAATTCGATTCATGCTGGTAGAACTCGATCAGGTCCTCAAATTTGATGCCGTTGAAATCAGCAAAGAGCTGGGGTTGCTCGTCGTTCTCGGTCTTTTTGGCGGCGGCGCGCAGGTCTTCGATGATGGCCTGCGGATGAATTTTCTCCTGAATGTAGATGGGCACGGCCGGGACGGTCAGCGGCTGCTTGTCTTGCTCGTCCTTGCCCCGCCAGACGAGTTGCGGGTCGAGCGACGGGTCGCGGGCGTAGAGCAAGCCGGGGAAGGAAACCGGCTGCGGCTGCTGCGCCTCGTCGGGCAGGAAGCCGCGCAGTTCCTCGGTGGGGATGTTCGCGCGCTTGTCGCGATGCTTGACCGCGGTGATGGGCATTGATGTTGAAGAAGATGCTTTACGTGCCATAGTTTATGCCAAAGCGAATTGTGGTTGAAGTTCGGCGTGTTCAACACGGGGCATTTGGCTCCAGAGTTGTCCCTCGAGCGTTCTGCCGGCCGCTTTCTTGTTGAACCCGCCCCACTGTTTGAAGAAGAACGCCACTTCATGTGTGAGACACTGGTCACGAATGGCGGTGACCCACTCCGGCTGCATCGGCCGCGCACCCGGCCCGGACTCGCCGCCGACAATGACCCAATCAATACCGGTGAGGTCAAGATGCGTGACCGGCCCAAGCAACGGCTCCACCGAAAGGAATTTCAGGCA
>JAPLST010000107.1 GCA_026398485.1 bacterium | reverse complement strand
CGAGCGCTTCCTCAATCCCGCGCGCAAGAAGTTGCCGGATATTGACATGGATTTCTGCGAGCGGCGCCGCACCGAGGTGATTGCCTATGTGCGCCAGCGCTACGGCGCCGAATTCGTCGCCCAGCTCGGCTCGTTCAGCACCCTGCGCTACAAGGCGGCGCTGCGCGACACCTGCAAAGTGCTGAATATCAGCGAGGCCGTCTGCGAGAAAGTTTGCGCGCTGATCACCGCGCACGAACGCACCCACGGGCTGGGCAAAGGCGGCGCGATCCGCGCCGCGCTGGCGCACTACGAGCCGCTGCGCGAACTGTACCTGTACGATGCCCACGCCAAGACGGCGCTCGACATGGCGGTCATGATCGAGGACTTGCCGCGCAATCTCTCGACCCACGCGGCCGGCGTGGTCATTTCACCGGTGCCGCTGCGCACCCTGACGCCGTTGACGCGCGGCGCCGGCGATGAAGTCGTCACCCAGCTCGACATGTTTGCCGTCGAGCGCCTGGGCCTGCTCAAAATGGATTTCCTGGGGCTGACCACCCTGACCATGCTCGAGGATGCGCGCGCCAGCATCCGCGCGGCGCGCGGCATCGAGCTGACTTTCACGACGTTGCCCCTGGAGGATGCCGGCACCTTTGCGCTGCTCCAGCGCGGCGATGTCTTCGGCATCTTCCAGCTCGAAACCAGCGCCGGCATGCGCCGCCTGCTGTGTGACATGCACCCCACCAGCATTCATGACCTGATCGCCGTGATCGCCCTGTACCGCCCCGGCGCGCTGCACGCCGCCGATGATTTTGTCGCGCGCAAGCACGGCCGCGCCCCGGTCACCTATCCGCATCCCGCCCTCGAACCGATCCTGTAAGAGACCTACGGCATCATGATCTACCAGGAACAGGTCATGCAGTGCCTGCACAAGCTGGCCGGCTATTCGCTGGCCGACGCCGACACGTTCCGCCAGATCATGTCCAAGAAAATGGTCGAGCACGTTCATGCCGAACGCGAAAAATTCATGGCGCGTGCGCAAGCCAAGGGCATGGATGCCCCAGTGGCCGAGGAATTGTTCGCGCTGATCGAGCGCTTCGCCAATTATGGTTTCAATAAATCACACGCGACGGCCTACGCCATGGTGGCCTACTGGACGGCGTATGTCAAGGCGAACTATCCCGAGGAATTCTTTGCGGCGCTGCTGAACAGTCGCGCGGACGCGGCGGCGCATGTGCAGCAGTGCCAGTTGAACTGCCGCGCGCTGGGCGTGACCGTGCGCGGCCCGGATGTAAACCGCAGTGCGGCGGCCTTTGCGGTCGAGTGCGACGCTGATGCGGCGCGGCCGGTGATCCGCTATGGTCTCGCGGCGGTGCGCAATGTCGGGCCTTCCGCGGCGGCGGGTCTGTGCGCGGAACGCGCGGCCGGCGGCCCGTTCACCTCGCTGGATGACCTGTGCCGGCGCGGCCGCTCACGTGCCGTCACGCGCAAAACGATCGAAGCGCTGGTCAAGGCCGGCGCCTGCGATGGCTTTGGCGTGCCACGCCAGCGCATGGCCTTGCTCGTCGATGACATCACGGCTGGCTGGGAGCGCGCGACGGAATCGGCCTTGCAGCGCTCGTTTTTTGAAACCTATGATGATCAAGCCGCCACGGCGCACAGCGGGCGCGCGCCGCTCGATGCGGTAGAAGAATGGGATTTGATCACCAAACTGGCGTTTGAAAAAGAAGCCCTGGGGGTCTACGTCAGCGGTCATCCGCTGGATGCCTGCGCCCAAGTGTGGCGCGCGTGCGTGACAGCGGACGCCCGCATGACGGGCTATCAGACTGCCGACGAGGACGAGGCGCGCACCGAACAACTACTCGACGCTGCGCCCGCGGCGGTGATCATGGGCGGGCTCATTCTTGCCAGCGATTGGCGCATGAGCAAGCGTGGCAAGGCCTATGGCGTCATTTCCCTCGAGGATTTCTATGGCGCGTTCGACGCCTTGCTCTGGTCGGACATGATTGAGCAATGGCGCCCGCGCCTGGTGGCCAATCAGATTGTGTTTTTGCGCGGCACATTGCGCGAGTCATTTGGCCGTATTACGCTGTCGGTGACAGCTTTGGCCACGCTGGATGAACTGCTGCACACATGGATCCGCGCGCTGCGCCTGACGCTGT
>JAPLST010000248.1 GCA_026398485.1 bacterium | reverse complement strand
GGCCAAGACCCGGGCATATGCCAAGCGCCAACTGACATGGTTCCGTTCACGCAAGGGCGCGCACTGGTTCGAGTGCAAAGACCTGGCCGATGCCGTGCGCCTGGTCGAGCCACTGCCGCAAAAACCGGGCGGCGCCATCAATGGCCGTTGGCTGATAGTCAAAATGCGTGTTGACAAAAGTGACCGCGCGGCCGGTTGGCTGATGAACCAGCGTGACCCACGTCACGGTGCGGGCAAACGCGCTGCCCCAGCTCTTGCTGCCCGCAACATCCGGAGTTTCACTGAGCCAGAAATGGCCGGCCTTGGTTATTTGAAAAACATTTTGCCGAAACAAGAGCGGCGCCATTTCCAGGGCCGTGTCGCCACCGCCTTCGCGCCGCACCCCGCGAAAGTGATAGGCCGGCAGGTGGGCTTTGACGAAATCAGCCTGGGAGTCATCGCGGCATTCCTGAAGGCCGAGCAGGTCTGGTTCAAAGGCCTGAATTCTGGCGAGCGCAAAAGTCTTGCGCTTGTCCCAATGGTTTGCGCCGTCAGCGGCCGCGCCGTAACGTATGTTGAAACTCATCACCTTGATCATGGACGATGGTGGCATGCGGCTTCGATAGCTCCGGGTGGTGGCCGAACTGTTTGTTAGCTCGCGTTACTCTTGCTGTCTGTTCACTTACTATACCAAATCGAGAGCAAAACGTCTTTTTTTGTATACTCTAGATTATGATGATTTTTCTTATGCACGGCAAGGTTTGACATGACCCACTCAGATTCCAAGAGCGCCGCGGCGCCGCGCGCGGTCGTGCTGCTGAGCGGCGGTATGGATTCGACCACGACGCTCGCGGTCGCGCGCGCCGAGGGCTATGCCTGCTATGCGCTGACCGTGCAATATGGCCAGCGGCATCAGGCCGAACTAGAAGCGGCCCGGCGCGTGGCCGCCGCCGTGGGCGTGGTCGAACACAAAACCACGGCGTTGGATTTGCGCTGGATTGGCGGTTCGGCCTTGACCGCCGACATCGCCGTGCCGAAAGATCGCGTCGCCGATGCTTCGATTCCGATCACGTACGTGCCGGCGCGCAACACGATCATGCTGGCGCTCGCGCTGGGCTGGGCAGAAGTGCTCGATGCCCATGCCATTTTCATTGGCGTGAATGCGCTTGATTACAGCGGCTATCCTGATTGCCGTCCGGCGTTTATTGCCGCGTTCGAGCAGCTTGCCAATCTGGCCACGCGCGCCGGCGTTGAGGGCATGCCGTTGCACATCCATGCGCCACTCTTGCACATGACCAAGGCGGAGGTCATCCAAACAGGCACGCGACTCGGGATCGATTATGCCATGACGGTCACGTGCTATGACGCCGATGCCGAAGGGCGCGCGTGCGGACATTGCGATGCATGTCAGCTTCGCCGCAAGGGCTTTGCCGCGGCAGGTATCGCGGATGTGACGAGATATCGGGGCAAATAGTCCTTGGTCCTTGGTCCTTAGTCCTTCGTTCATCGTTCATCGTTCATCGTTGGGGGCATATGGGCAAAACCAAGAACACGGCCGTGCGGGTGTATCGCGGCGCGCAGCTTGACTATCTTGCGTTTCCACTGGGCGGCATTGGCGCGGGCATGCTCTGCCTCGACGGCAACGGCGCGTTCTCGCATGTCAGTCTCTGCAACACGCCGGCGCTGAACAGTGAGCCGCTCATGTTCGCCGCGCTGGGCTTTCCCGATGGCCGCACGCCGGCGCGCCTGCTGGCCGGGCCGCAACCCAAGCACAAGATCATGCGCGACGGCGCCCATCGCACGCACGGGTTGCGCTGCTGCCGCCGCGCGCAGTTTGCGGCCCGGTTTCCCTTCGGCACGGTGACCTTAAGCGAGCCGGCGCTGCCGCTGCGCGTGCGCATCACCGGCTGGAGTCCGTTTGTCCCGAATGATGCCGACCATTCAAGCCTGCCCGTCGCGGCGCTTGAATATACGTTTCGCAATCCAACCCGCAAACGCATCACCGCCGTCTTTTCGTTTCACGCCGAGAATTTTCTGGCGCAACAACGCACGCCGCGCACGGACACGGTGCGGCCGATCGCCGGCGGTTTTATCGTGCAGGAAACGGGCACCGACCAGGCACCCTGGGAACAAGCCGCGTTCAGCGTCAGCACGGATCATCCCGATGCAGTCGTTGATTGCGCCTGGTTTCGCGGCGGCTGGTTCGATGCGCTGACCATGGTCTGGCAGCAGATCGAGCGCGGCGCGGCAAGTGCCCACCCGCCGCATGCCGCCGGCGCGCCGGGCACCGGCGCCAGTATCTATGCCCCCATTTCACTGGCCGCCGGCGCCACCACCACCATCGTTGTGCGCCTGGCGTGGCATGCCCCCGTGACCAATCTGCGCATCGGCCAAGACACCGCGGCGACCAGTACGCCGGCCGCTTTGCCGGCATCGCCGCGCTTACCACCTACTGGCGCGACCAGTACGCGGCGTTGCGCGCCGCCACGCAGCAATTCACCGATTGCCTTTACAACACGACGCTGCCGGCGGAGGTGCTCGATGCGCTGACCGCCAATCTGGCGATTTTCAAGTCGCCCACGCTGTTGCGCCAAACCGACGGGCGCGTGTGGGCGTGGGAGGGCAGCAACTGCGCCGGCGGTTGTTGCCATGGCTCATGCACGCATGTCTGGAATTACGCGCAGGCACTGCCGCACCTGTTTCCCGCGCTCGAACGCACGCTGCGCCAGACAGAATTTCATGAGAATCAGGACGACCGCGGCCATCAGGCGTTTCGCGCAAATCTGCCGATCAGTCCGGTGACGGATCACTCTTTTCATGCCGCCGCCGACGGCCAGTTGGGCGGCATCATGAAAGTGTATCGCGACTGGCGGATCAGTGGTGACACGGCCTGGCTGCGCGCCCTTTGGCCGCAGGTCAAGCAGAGTCTCGCCTTTTGCATCGAACAGTGGGACCCCGGCCACGAAGGCGTGCTGAAAGAGCCGCACCACAACACCTACGACATCGAGTTTTGGGGCCCCGACCCGTTGTGCACCACCATCTATCTCGGCGCATTGAAGGCGGCCGCCGCAATGGCCCGCGCGCTGGGCGACGACAGCGCGCCCTATGCCGCGCTCTATGCCGCGGGCCGGCGTTATCTCGAGACGCGGCTCTTCAACGGCGAGTATTTTTTCCAGCAGGTGCAATGGGAGAATTTGCGCACGCCGCCGCCATGCGGGCAAACGCAGATGTGGAATGTACAGTATTCACCCGAGGCGCTCCAACTGCTGCAGCGCGAAGGGCCGAAGTACCAATACGGCACGGGCTGCCTGTCCGACGGCGTGTTGGGCGCGTGGCTCGCTTTGGTCTGCGGCGTGGGCGCGATTGCCGACGAGGCCAAGATCACCAAGCATCTGCGCGCCATCATGCGCCACAATTTCCGCCGGCATTTGGGCGAACACACCAACCCGCAACGGCCGCAGTACGCGCGCAACAACGAGGGCGGCGTGCTGGTGTGCACCTGGCCGCGCGGCGGCGCGCTGTCGCTGCCGCTGCCCTACAGCGATGAAGTATGGACCGGGATCGAGTATCAGGTGGCGGCCCACTGCATCATGCAGGGCCTGGTGCGCGACGGCCTGCGGATTGTGCGCACCTGTCGCGCACGCTATGACGGCCGCACTCGTAATCCGTTTGATGAACTTGAGTGCGGCCACTGGTATGCGCGGGCGCTGGCATCGTACGCGCTACTGCAGGCCTGCAGCGGCGCGCGCTACGACGCGGTCGAGCAGACCCTCCATCTCGATCCGCCCACCCGCGGCGATTGCCGGGCGTTCCTGTGCAGCGCCGCGGGCTATGGCACCGTCGGTGTGCGCCGCGGCAAACCGTTTTGCAAGGTGAGCGCCGGCACGATACCCGTGCGGCGCATCATCTATCGCGGCATAGCCATTGCATGAACAACCAAACTTCTCGCGCCGCGCGAGAAGGTAGCGACATTTCATCCAGATGCTCTGCCGCGGAAAGGAGATTCCCTGCGATTTTCGCAATTTGCCCCTCAGATTTAACATTGTCCCTGTATCCTCCAGGAAGGGTACTGATGCTTCCGGTTATTCCGGACGGAAGCAGTTCCGCCAGGAT
>JAPLST010000115.1 GCA_026398485.1 bacterium | reverse complement strand
CCAGGTGGTGCCGTCGAAATTCCAGCGTTGCACATCGCTTTTTGTGCCGTTGGCAATATACATTGAGGAACCATTTGCCGGTGTGCCGGGACTGAGGGCAAAACCATAGGGATCAAACACGGCGACCGGGTTGGTAATCATCACGGCGGCGGCGGTTGGCACGGTGGGGAAGCCTGTGTAGCCATAGGTGCCCACGGCGCCGGAACCGGTGGAGTAATACAAATTGCCATTATGAATGAGCAGCCCGCGCGTGTTGACATTGGTGATTTGGGTCGTGCCCAGATTGAGCGAGCCGCTGAACGTGCCGTAGGCATCCGCGCCATTCAAGGCCACCGCGCGAATGTTTTTGGCGCTGCCCACATTGTAAAACGTGGCCGTGCCACCGGCCGTGTAGGTGCCGTCGTTGGCAAGCTTGCCCCACACGCGCGGCGCATTGGCCGAGCTGCGGCCTGCAAGCGAGCCGCTGCCGCCCAGAATCCAATAGCCGCCAAACGAAAGCGCGGTCTTGCTGCTGTTGGCCACCAGTTGGCCTTCCGACGTGGCGCTGCCGGAAATGTTGATGCCGTTGTCGTTGGTGCTGCTGTCAATGGCGAAGGTTTGCACCACGCCACCACTGGTGGCCACTTCGAGAATGCTTACCGCGCCCGCGGAATTGACCAGCGGGTTGACCCCGTCGCCAATACGCAGAACCGCCAAGTGCCCTGGGGTGAATGACGCAGCCGTGCAGGCCAGCGCGCTGGTGAACGCAACGATGGCAGTGAGGGTGAGGATCAGAAACGTTTTCATTGGCAGTCTCCTTGCGTGAAGCAGTTATTGGTTATGCGTGCCGCACTGGTCGTCCAGCGTTGCACACGAACAGTCTACCGCATCAATATAAAGATGCGCCGCTGAATTGTGTTGGGGTTTGGTTAATTTTCGGATCCCTGCACCAGCACGGCCAGCTTACTAATCTGTGCGCTTTCTGCTTTGCAGCATCCTTGTAGCCGCCCGCGGTGAGGGCGGCTTCTGCAGCCGCGGTCAACGCCCGCGGCTACAATTGAAATGCAAGCAAGTAAGCGCACAGATTATTAACAAGTAACCAGCGGCGTCTTCATCATATCTTAACAATCATTGGGTACAATGCAACTGCGGTTATGTGAGAGTAATCAAGATGCGTAGGATGTTATGCTGCGAGGTGATGACAGATCAGGTGTTGCGCGAACGCACCGATGGCTGGCCCTGCTGGTGTGCGGCGCATGGCTGCTTGCGCCCGCGTTGCTGCCTGCGGCCGCGCTGACGAATCGCAGCATGGCGGTCATCAGCACGCCGACCAACCCGCCCGCCCCGCCGCCGGCCGGCGATTTCTATCAGCGCTTCAAGCAGAAAGTCGCGCAGAATTATGGCGTGCGCTATGAGCTCGACTGGCGCTGGCGCACCGAGTTCAAGAACAACACCAGGGATTTTCGCAACCCGGCAACCCTCGATTACACGCAGCCGGGCCAGTTCGACGACCGCGAAGTGCTGATGCGCTATCGCACCCGCTTCGGCCTGGGCATCAAGCCGCTGTGGTGGCTGATGCAGAACGAGCCGAATCCGCGCCTGCGCACCTTGCGCGACGTCGAAGTGTATGCGCGCCTGGTGCATGAATTCACGCAATATATTGATCCCGGCCGCCAAGTCTGGATTGACGAAGTGTTGCTGGATCAATTATACCTCGATGCGCCCACCCCGTATAATCTGCCGTTCTCGGTGCGGGTCGGCCGCCAAGACTGGTTCTATGGCGACGGCTTCATGATTTCCGACGGCACACCGGCAGACGGCACGCGCACGTATTTCTTTGACGGCCTGCGCTGGCGCTGGCACGTGGATAAGCTGTTGCGCGAGTGGGCCGACGTGACCACCATCCCGCGCACGTCCTGGCCGGTGCCCAAAACCGACGCCGATTTCCTGTTCGCGTTCAACCGCAATGAGAATTACGCCTCGTTCGGCACCGGCAAACGCAGTCGCAGCGCCAGTTGGCGCAACCAGAACGCGCGCTTGAATGACCGTGATGAGTTGCTCGCCGGCCTCTATGTCACCAGTCTTTTGTGGGACAAATCCACCGGCACAACCCACTGGACCTATTTGAATAAAATGCAGTGGGAACCCTACTATTTGTTCAAAGCCGAGTATCCCTATTTTTATGACGACGGCGCCATGCCGGACTTCCAGCGCAAAGCCTATGTCAATGCGCTGGGCACGCGCTTTACCGGCAACATCATTGACACGCCGATCCACACCTTGTCGTATGAGAGCGAATGGGCCCTGGAAGTGGGCCAGCACACCAAGTATCCCTTGCAGACGCGCCAGATGGCCGACATCGGCTGGTTGCCGCCGGGCTATGCCAACGGGCGCGAGCTGATCACCGCCGCCGGCGGCTATGCCGGCCTGCAAGACGCCCTCAAGCGCGTGCCGTGGGCGCCCCAACATCTGATGCCGTTTCAACCAAAAATTCGCGGGCTGTTCGGCTGGCTGTCCGGCGATGGCGACATCGCCCAGCCCGGCGTGGATCATGGCTGGCACCCGATGTTTTCGCGCACCGATGAGATTTTCGGTGAAAGCGCCAAGATTTATGCCAATGCCCTCGGCATGGAGTACGGCGCCAATTGGTGGTCGAACTTGCAATTGTATCAGATTGGCTTGAGCATCGAGCCGTTCCAACCGTTTGACTATTCTAACCAGACGGACAAGTGGTATGGCCGCGCCCACAATTACGCCCTGCCGTATCTCAAACGCATGAACTGGTCGCTGGCCTATCAACATTTGCGCGCCAACACCTCGCCCTTCAAGGGCCGCGCGGAATTCAGCGACAATAATTTATGCCGCGGCAACGCGCTGCTCGGCGGCATTCATTGGCCAATCAATGACTATGTTGCTTTCCGTCTGACGTATGAGAATTTCTGGCCGGGCGGGTATTATGACAACCAACCGACGGAGCAGATTACGTATCCCGGCTATAGCTATCTGGCGCAGACGCGCGGCTATCGCGACCCGGCCTATTTCATCCGCTTTGAACTGATGCTGAGCTTCTAACGATGCGTGTACCTGTGGCGGTCTGCTTTTTTGCGTTCTTTGTCTGCCTGTGCGCGCAGGCGGTGATTGATCCCTTGTCTAGCGCGGCGTTCCGCGCCTCCGAGCCGGTCTTCGACACCGGCGGCTATGCCGTCATCCGCATCACCATGGACGCGCGCGAAAAAGAAATGTTGCTGAACGCCGACACCTTGATCCCGCGCCTGTTCACGCACCCAAGCCGGGCGGCCGAAAATTCCATGCGCCAGCCCTGGTTCCTTTTTACGGATGTCGTCTACCACTGCACGATGGTGTTCAGCAATCGTTTCGTGAACGAAACCGTGCAGGACACGGCCATCGGCCTGCGCGGCAACAATTCGCGGCGCTTGCCCAAGAAATCGGTGAAACTGGATTTCGACTACTATAATGGCGCACAGCTCTTTCGTGAAGTGAAGAAATTGAAACTGCTGGCGGAATTTAAGGACAACAGCCTGATGCGCGCCGCCTTGACCGAGCGGCTTTATCGCTTCATGCGACAGCCGTGTGCGCGCGCCAGCCATTGCCTGCTGTATATCAACGACGAGCTCATTGGCTTGTTTGTGATGCAAGACCAGGAGGACTCGATTTTTTGGGAAACCCGCTTTGGCAGCAAGGCCGACACGATGTACAACTGCCGGAATATGGTGGAATGGCCAACCTGGCCGCCGCAGCCCGGTGCGCTTGGTACCTTCAGCGAGGCCAACTTCGTCTTCCGCCCACACGATGACTATATCGCGCTGGGCCGTCAGTTGGTCTATCAACTCGGCGACGACAAACACCTGCCGCGGCGCGGGTATTTCCCGATCACCAATTTCATCAATTTCCTGCACGCTGCCGCGGACACCCAATTTGTCGCGGAAATCGAGCAGCGCTTTAATGTGGAAATGTTTATCCGTCATCTGGCCATTGAGACGCTCTCCGGCAACGGCGACAACTACCGCTTTCGCGGCAACAACTTCTTCATCTACGAAGACCCCGCCACGCTGCGCTTGGAATTTGTCCCGCGCGATTTCAGCAATGTGCTGGGCATTGACGAGCTGGGCGTGCATGATATTTCACCCAGCATCAATATGTGGGATAGTCGCAACCCCTATCGCTGGCTGAGGCGCAACACGTATGCACGCAATTGGGCGACGCGGGATATCAATGCCTGGGGGCCGCAAACCATCGAGTGGGGCGGTTTGCATCGGTTGTTTTGGGGCCCGCTCATCAAACAAAAACCGCTGGCCGACCGCATCCTGGCCGTGCCCCGCTATCGCCGGCTCTACAACCAGTACATCGCGGACTTGTGCGCCTCGGCTTTTTCCTATGCATGGATGGAGTGCCTGGCAACCAACATGCATGCGTATCTGCAACCGGCTGTGGCAGCGGTCGTTAGCGAGGGCAACCAGCGCCGCGGCCAGAAATTCTCGCCGGCACACTACGCCACCGCGCTGACCAAACCGCCGCGCTATGCCAAGCTCAACGTCATCAACGCATTTTGGGGCGGCTTTCTGACGCATGGCATCCTGCCGTTTGTCAGCAATCGCGTGGCCAGTGCCCAACAGCAACTCGACCCGGTCATCTGCAATCTCAATGAAGTGCTGTATCGCAATACCAGTGGCATCACCAATGATATCGGCACGCGCGCGCCGTGGCTCGAGTTATTCAATCCGGCGTTTCAGCCAGTGAACCTG
>JAPLST010000239.1 GCA_026398485.1 bacterium | reverse complement strand
CCGAATACACGTTCAATGGCACCGCCACGAACGACGGCACGGGCGCGGGTCTGGATCTCACCCTCGTCATGAGTGGTGTTTCCCCGGTATACTCGACCGGCGTCAACGACCTGGGCCAGGCGTTGTATTTCTCGGCCTTGAATGGCGGCCACAGCGCCGCCGCCATGACCAGCGGCAATGCCACGGCGCTGAATGGCGCCAATGCGGTGACGATTACCGGCTGGCTCAAAGTCGACAGTGCCGACACGTATGTCGGCTTGGAGCGCGTGCTGGCCACGGCCGACAATTTCAGCAGCGGCGGCCTGGTGCTTGGGTACTACGGGGCGGCGAACGGCGCCGACAAGGGCAAACTGCAATTTGGCATTGGCTCGCCCGGGACGGGCTTTTATTCTTCGCCTTCTTACGCCACGGCCAATACCTGGCTGTTCTTCGCGCTTACCTGGATCAATCAAGTTGCGCAGCCAGCTAACAACCTTAGTTTTTACGTCGGCACGGAAAGCACCAGCGTGGCCTTGGTGAACACGACCACCAGTCCCGACGGGTTGTCCGTGATCCCGACCCAGGGCAACAAGCTGGCCGTGGGCAACCGGCCGGGTCTGGCGCGCGGCTTTGACGGCGCCTTGGACGATGTCCGCATCTACACCTCCACCAATGGCGAAGTGCTTGATGCCGCTGCATTGGAAAGCATCCGCTTGATGCCCGAGCCGGCGCTGCTGCTGCCGCTGCTGATGTGCAGTTTTAGGTTTAAGGTTGAAAGGTGTTAGGCTGCTTGGAGTCCCGCCAACGGCGGGATTGAAAGGTGTTAGGGTTCAGGGTTCAGGGTTCAGGGTTCAGGGTTCACGGTTCACGGTTCAGGATAATGTTTTGCGCAACGAGAAAAGCATGTTCCAGCATTTTAATAATTTGTTTGCCGCGAAAAATTCACTGTGGCTTGTGGCACTGGCCCTCGCGCTTGCGGGCACCCGCATGGCATCCGCCGACGTGCAGAAAACAGCGCAGTACACGTTAGATACCACCACCATGAATGCTGGCAGCGGCAGCGGGCTGGATCTCGGCGTGACCAGTGTCAGTGGTTCGCCGGTGTACGCGACCGGCGTCAATGGCATCGGCCAGGCGCTTGATTTTTCCGCATTGAACGGCGCCCACAGTGCCGCCGCCCGCACGGGTGGCAACGCCACGGCGTTGAATGGCGCCAACGCGGTTACCATCACCGGCTGGATCAAACTTGACAGTGCCGACACGTATGCCGGTTTGGAGCGGTTGCTGGCCACGGCCGACAGCGGTGGCAGTGGCGGCGTGGTACTCGGTGTCTATGGCGCGGCGAGTGGTAACGGCGCCAACAAGGGCATGCTGGAAATGAACTTGGCCGGCGCGAGCGGCATGTCCATTAAATCGGCGGCGGTGTATACCACCGCCAATGTCTGGCTGTTCTTCGCGGTCACCTGGGTCACGAGCAGCACGCAGCCGGCGAACAACGTCAGCTTTTACGCAGGCACGGAATCCGCCGGTGTGTCCTTGGTGAACACGACGACGTTTGCCGGCGACGCCGCCGCGCTCCCAACCCAGGGCACGCTCGCCGTGGGCAACCGGCCAGGTTTGGCACGCGGCTTTGACGGCGCGGTGGACGATCTGCGTATTTACACCTCGACCAGCGCCCAGATTTTAACCACGAACCAGCTTGAACTTGTCCGCCAAGAGGCGCTTTCCGTGCCCATACCGCCGCCGCCAACACCCACCAACCATGTGGTAATCCTGGTCATGGACGGCGCGCGCTATTCGGAAACATGGGGTGATCCAACCCACACCAACATCCCGCAGATCGCCACAAATCTGGCGTTGCGCGGCGTGGTGCTGACCAACTTGTACACCGACATTTGCAGTGCGATTCCGGGCGCGCTCACGGAAACCGGGCCCGGCCATGCGACGCTGGCCTGCGGAACCTACCAGAATATAGACAATTTCGGCACCCAGTTGCCCTATGAGCCCACCATCTTCCAGTATTACCGCCAGCAGCACGCCGCGCCCGCCCGCGCCGCCTGGGTGGTCACCTCCAAGGATAAGATCGTCGTCGTGACCGACACGTCGAAGGCGGGCTGGAACGGCCTGTACCGCCCTTCGTATAACTGCGGCGTCAATGGCGTGGGCGGCGGCGGTTATCGCGAAGACAACCTCACTCATCCCTTGGTCATCGCCGCACTCACTAACGACCATCCGGCCGTGATGTTGATCAATTACAAAGGACCCGACGCCATGGGCCATCTCAACAACTGGGCCGGCTATCTTGCCGCGATCAAGGAAGTGGACGGCTATGCCGCAGATGTCTGGGCGACGATTCAAGCGGACCCGCAACTGAAAGACGCCACCACGCTGTTCATCGTGACCGATCATGGCCGGCACGACGACGCCCACGGTGGAATTGTGTATCACGGCGACGGCTGCGAAGGCTGCACGCATCTCCTGGGTGTGGCGCTCGGTCCAAGTTTCAAAACCAATTTGATCAGCGGCACACGCCGGACGCAACCCGACCTTGCCACCACCGCCGCCAATCTGCTGGGCATCGCCATGCCCACCGCCACGGGCCAGATCATCAGCGAGCTGTATGGCCTCCCGCTTACGGCGACAATGCTGGGTTCGTCGCGCAATCCCTCCACCAACGGCAACAGCGTCACCTTCACCGCCACCGTGCAGACCAATGGCATCACGGCCACGGCGGCCACCGGCACGGTCACGTTCAAGGATGGCGGGACGGTGCTGGACACGGTCACGCTGAGCGGCGGCGTGGCGACCTATGCCAGCAGCGCGCTGGCCGTGGGATCGCATGCGCTCACCGCCGTCTATGGCGGCGACACTAATTACACGGGCAGCAGTTCTGGCGTTCTGAACCAGACCGTGTACTCTGCCATGGTGACGCCAACCACCATCACCCTTGCGTCCTCGGCCAATCCGTCCGGCTACGGCAACCGGGTGACATTGACGGCCACGGTCACGCCGGCGACGGCGACGGGCCCGGTCACGTTCAAGGATGGCGCGACGACGCTGGGCACGGGCACGCTCAGCGGCAGTGTGGCAACCTATGCCACCAGCACTTTGCCGGCGGGCCTGCACATCTTGACGGCCGTGTATGACGGCGACTTCAATTACCTCGGCAGCAGTTCGACCAACTATGCGCAAACCGTCAATCCCAAAGCGCTGACCGTTACCGGCATCACGGCCAATGACAAGGAGTATGACGGCACGCCGGCCGCCAGCTTGAATATCGCCAATCTCGTCCCCGCGGCCGTGATCACCCCGATTGCCGCCAGCGCCACCTCGATCATGCAGGGCCAATCGCCCAGCAGCTATTATTCGGGATCAGATAATATTTGGAACGGCAGCAATATGAACAAGCCGGGTGGCGAGGCCGGGATTCTGACCTGGACGCATCTCACCGATCCCTATGGCGGCGGCATGTGGGTTTCCGGCTATGACCCGCACGCATCCATCACCGTCAATCTTGGCGCGGTCTACACGCTCAGTACCATCTACCTCTGGAACTGCACCATTATCGGCCCGGATGCCAACCGCGATGTGCTGACACTGGATGTGCGCACATCCAGCGATGGCACAAACTTCTCCGCCACCACCAGCTTGAATCTGACGGCCGCCCTCACGGTTGAGCCGACCCAGGCGTTACCCTTGCCTGCCGGCAATGCCAAATATGTAAAACTGACCTCAACGTCGGTCAATGGCGGCGATGCGGCGGCGCTCTCAGCGGTGCGCTTTTATTTGTGGCGCGGCCGGCAGCGGCAATCGCCTGTTGCTGGCGGGCGTGCTGCCGGTGGATGTCGCCCACGTGACGCTGGTGACCAACAGCGTGACCGGCGCGTTTGCCGATCCGCAGGTGGGCGCGGACAAAATCGTGACGGTGTCCGGACTGTTCCTCGCCGGCACGGCGGCGGGCAACTACGTGGTGACGCCGCCGACCACCACAGCGAGCATCATTCCCGAGCCGGCGGCGTTGCTGTTGCCGCTGATGCTGCTGGGTTCAGGATTCAGAGAAAAATGGCTTTGATGCAAAGCCATTTTGTGCAAAATGAATTGCGGCAATTCATTTTTATTGCAGTAACACTTGTCTTGGAGACTCATGGCACTTACGCCAACCTTGCCGCCCTTGCCCGCGCCCACGCTCATTAGCGCGCCGGCGCCCGCCAGCGCATCCGCGCGCCGCGTACCCGCCAGCCAGCCGGCCACGCACGCCACCCTGACGGCCTACACCGGGTCGCGTGCGCACCAGCGCGTGCGCGTGCCGCTGCCCTGGTCCGGCACGCCAGTGCAGCTCGCAACAGATGACGCTGCCTGGACGGCCAGCCTGCACGCCACGCCCTGCGCGCATGAGCCAACCGGCATGGATTTGCGCGCAGCATTCAGTGCCACCGCGGACTGCACCACCGACCACAGCGTGGCCCTCACGTTTGCGTTTGACGCCTGGTCGCGCGAGCAGTATGTGTTCATGCCCGCCGCCGTCTACAACGGCAATCGCTTTGCCGCGCGCATCCTCGGCTATCCCCCTTCGCTCGACAATCCGGCCGACATCGGCGCGGATATCCCGCCCATCATCACCGACGTGCCGCGCTTGAATTGCGACGCCGGTCCGTCACGCCTGGCGCTCTTGACCCGCGATATGGCCACGCCGGCCGTGGGCGTGTTCGACCCGCACACGCAGCGCGCCTGGCTGTTCTTCACGCCGCCGGCAACCGCGCTTGGCGACACCGGCATTGATCTGGTTGAAGATGACCACCGCACCGCGGCAATCCTCTCGTTTGTCGCGCCCGGCGTGCGCGAAGAGTACCGCTATCGGATCGTCACCACCCGGCATCCGTCCAGCGACCGCGGCGTGTGCTTCCGCGCTCACGACCAAGTGGACATCGTCGTGCGGCTGTTCTCGTTTGCATGTCCCGATCTGGCGACGCTGTTTGCCGAGTTCATGCGCTTGCGCACCACGCTCACGCCCGCGTCCGACGCGCCGTGCCTCCTGCCTTTCTCCGCCGCCTGGCAGATTCTTGAGGAAAAACACAACCGCGAAAACTGGTGCGCGGAGTATGGCTTCTACGCCACCGTAACCAATGTGGCGCAGTTGCAGCCCGGATGGGTGGGCGGTTTGATGGCCACCCATCCCTTGTTGTTGCGTGGCACGGCGCTCTCGCGCGACCGCGTGG
>JAPLST010000345.1 GCA_026398485.1 bacterium | reverse complement strand
TTGCACGACGTATAGCCAGGCCCGCGGGCATGCTGCTGAGCGCATGCCTGCTGCTTATCCTTGTCGCGCGCGCCGCGCCGCCCACCAGCGCCGATGAGCAGGTCAATAATGCCATCAAAGCCGCGCAAACAGCGGCGCCGTTGCAGGCCATTCCCTTGCTGGAAAAGGCGGAAGCCATGCATCCCTTTCACCCGGCCAATGTGCAAATCCTTTTTTTGCTGGGTTCGTTGTATGTGGATGTCGAGGAATTTGACAAAGCCCAAGCCGTTTTTGAAAAGCTCGACCAGCGCTACGGCAAGTACGCCGCCAGCATGCCGCAAGTGGACGAGGCGCGGGTGGCCATGGCGCGGGTGCTGTCCGGCGAAGGCAAGCATGACGAGGCGCTGGCGCAGCTTGATGCATTTCTGAAGCAGAATCCGAAGAGCACGGCGGCGCCGATGGCGCGCTATCTCAAAGGCGAGGTGCTGGTCAAGAAGGGCGACCTTGCAGCCGCGCGCACGTACCTTGAGCCGGTGGCCAACAACCCCAATGACCGCATGTACGAAGCGGCCCTGTTCATGCTGGCCGAGCTGGCGGTCAAGGCCAAGGATACTGCGCGCGCGGAAGCCATCATGAGCCAGCTGCTCAAGACGACCAAAGATCGTGATGCGCGCAACAACGCCTTGTTCAAGCTGGGTGAGATTTACCGGGATGGCGGCAATGTGCCGAAAGCGCTGGATGCCTTCCGGCGCGTGAAATCCGCCGGCACGGATGCCGCCGCGCGCAATATGAACGCCAATATCCTGCTTGAAATCGGCCAGACTTTTGAGAAATTGAAGCATCCGCTTGAAGCGCGGATTGCGTTTGAGGGCATTGCCACCTTGTATCCCAATTCGATGTTGGCCACCGATGCATGGCACCGCGCCATCCTCGCCGATGTTGATTTTGACGATGTGGCCCGGGCCGAAACGCGCTATCTGCTGTTCCTGTCAAATTATCCGGGCATTCTTCTCGCCAGCGGCACGCGCATGTACCTGGCCCAACATGAATTGCTGGCCGAACGCTATGCCAACGCCATTCACCAGCTGCAGTCCGGGTTGCGCGAGTTTCCCACCAGTGAATGGGTGGAGACCATGTACACCACGCTCGGCAGCGCTTTCCTCGCGGCCAAGAAGTACAGCGACGCCGAAGCCACCCTGAAACAATTTGCCGATAAATTCCCCGGCAGCGAGCTGGTGCCGGAAAGCTACCTGATGCTGGCGGACGGCTACGCCGAGCAGGAACGCTTCGAGCCGGCCATTGAAACCTACGAGCGCGTGGCCAATGACTATGGCGGCGTCGACGCCGGCAAAGCGGCGGTCACGCGCGCCCAAGAGGCCCGCCTGCAATATGGCGCCTACTTGGCCGCGACCAATGAACTGGTCGAAGCCGTGCGCCAATTCAAGGCGGTGACCGCCTCAAACCTGATTGAGCAGGCCTTGTTCATGATGGCCGGCGCGCTGGCCCAAGCCAAACAATATGACGAGGCAGTCGCCGAGCTGCATGATTTCTTGACGCGTTTTCCCGACAGCCCGTTACGGCCGGAAGTCTTGTCGCGCCTGGCCGACATCCAGATGCAAGGCGAACAATATAAAGAAGCCGCGCAGACGCTGCAGGAATTGTTCGCGCTGACCATTGCGCCCACCAACCCGATCTTGCCGGCGGCCAACCTGCAACTGGCTTTCTGCAAGTATTATCAGGATGACAACGCAGGTATGGGTGTCGCGTTGACCAATATCCTGGCGCGGTATCCGCATGCGCCGGAGGCGGGCGAGGCGCTCTATTGGCTGGCTTATCTCAAGCGCACCCAGCAGGAATACCGCGCCGCCGGCGAGCTGTACCAGCAACTGCTGCGGCAGTACCCGCAGCATCCGTATGCGGCCGAGGCGGCCTACCAGGCCGGCGAGACGGCGTTGATGGACAACAACGCGGGTGGCGCCGTGGTGCTGTTCACCAATGTATATGGCGCGTATGCCGACAGTGTTTTTGCGCCATATGCACTAGTGCGCGCCGGCGAGATTTATCTGGGCTTGCACCAATTGCCGGCTTGGTTGCTGGAGCTGGATGCCCTGCCGGCAACGAGCGCGAGCCAGCGTGCAGCGCGGACATTGGCGCGCGCCGCCATTCTGATGCGTGCCGCCGACTTCAGCAATGCGGCCACCGTTCTGGCCACGCTGCCGCTCGCGCAATTGCCCGCGCCGCTGCAGGGCTATGCCATGGCGGTCGGCGCCGGCATCCACAACGGCAAAGGCGCCGCGGCGCAGGCACTGGATGCCGCCAAACAAGCCATGGCCTTGTTGCAGGACGCGCCGGTCGGGCGTGACGAGGCCTTGTTCCACCGGGCCCGCGCTGAACAGGCGCTCAGCAACTGGGAAGCCGCCGAAAAAACGTATGCCACCCTGCTGGCCGACGTGACCATTCCCAACAATGCCATCGCCGCCGAAGCAGCCATTGATCGCGCCGAATGCCTGATGAAGCTGGAGCGCAATGATGAGGTGATCGCGGTGGTGGATCAAGGCATCAAGCTGCGTCCGCCGGTGGAGCTGGCCGCGCGCGGCGTGGTCATGAAAGGCGATGCGATGCTGCAGCAGAACGAGTACCAGAAAGCCGCGCAATTTTACAAGCGCGCCGTCATTTTGTATGGCAAACTTGAACGCTTTGCCGTGCCGGCGTACCAAGGCCTGATCGTGGCCTACACCAAACTGGGCTTGACCGAAGAGGCTGCCCAGGCCAAGCAACAATTCGCCCAGCAATATCCCAAGGCACCGCAGCCATGACCTTTTTACGATGTGCATGCATGCTGGTCGTCTGCACGGCGCTGACCGGCGCGGCCGATTTGCTGGTCCTAAAAAGCAAGCAGCGCCTTCCGGGCACCATTACCGTGACAGCCGACGGCAAAGTCAGTGTGGAGACCGCCAAGGGCACCCTCAGCTACGCGACCGGCGCCGTCGATTTTGCGCAAACCACGTTCACGGATCCGCCCGATGCCCAACGCGCCTTTGCCTTGCTGAAAACCAAGGACTACGCCGCCGCGCTGCCGCTCTTTCAGAAGATGGAACAGCGGTTCAGCGGCCTGCCGACGGTCTGGTATGAGCGCGCCCTGTTTGGCCTTGGCCTGTGCCTGGTGAACAGCGCCACGCCGCAACAGGCGGCGCCCATCTTCGAGAAATTGCTGCAACTGTTCCCGCAGACGCGCTACAAGAGTGAAGCCAACACGCAACTGGTCGAGTTGCAAATGAGCGGCACGCCCGGGCCGCAACTCGCGCAGAGCTTGCGCGCCCTGCTGGCTGACCCGGCCTCGCCGGATCGCGTCCGGGCGCGCGCCCTGCAGGGTCTGGCCAAGTATTATGACGACCAGAACAAGCCGCGCGAGGCCCTGGAAGCCTACACCGCCGTGCTGGTCTTGCATGGCGACCAGGACGAGTTGCAGCAACGCGCGCAACGCCGCTGCGCCGACCTGTTCCTGCAACTGGGGCGCACCAATGAAGCCGCCTTTTATTACCAGCAATTGATTGACCTGTATCCAAAAACTGACGATGCGCAGCATGCGCACACGCAGTTGAATCACCTCACGGCTCGTAAGGGAGACTAATCGTATGAGGACTTGCCTTCGTTTTGTGCGCACGCATCTGACCACGGTCTGGACCATGCTGCTGTGTCTCAGCGCGGCGGCGCTCTGGGCGGCCGACACGAATGTGACGGCGCAGACATCGCCGTCAACCGTCTACAGCATGTACGATATTATTTTCAACAAGGGCGGCATTTTCATGTGGCCGATCACGGCCATCGGCTTTGTGTCGGTGTATCTGCTGGTCGATGGCTTTCTGGTGACGCGCAAAATTAAAGCATCGCCGCCTGACCTGGTTGCAAAGCTCAAGGCGGCCTTGCAGGCCCAAAACTCCGACGAGGTGGAGAAGCTGTGCCGTGACTACCGCTGCATGCTGACGCGTGTTTTCGGCGCGGGCTACAGCGTGCGCCACCGCGGCCACGCCGCCATGGAAGAGACGATCGCCGAGCACGGCGCGCGCGAAGGCATGTCCGTCCGCGCCCGCATCTCCTACCTCAACACCATTTCGGTGGTCGAGCCGATGCTGGGCCTGCTGGGCACGGTCTCCGGCATGATCAAGGCGTTTGCCAACGTGGCGACGATGGGCATGGGCAAGACCTCGGAATTGTCCAACAACATTTCGGAAGCATTGATCACGACGTATGGCGGCCTGGTGGTGGCGATTCCCGTCTTTGCCGTGTACATGCACTTGCGCAACAAAGTCAACGACTTGGTGGTGCATGTCCAGGATGACGTCGGTGATCTGGTGGATATCATGCGTGTCCAGGGCAAGTGACGTTGGTAGCCCCACACCCGCGGCCATGCGATGAAATTCAAGATGTTGCCTGAAGAGCCGGAAGTCAATTTCCAGATTGCGCCGATGTCGGACGTTGTGTTTCAGATGCTGATTTTCTTTTTGGTGGCGGCCACCTTCTCGCAAATGGAAGTCGCGTCGGATGTCGCGCTGCCAATTGCCGATGCGTCGCAGCCCAAACAGCAAGAAGGCGTCACCGAGTTGCGCATCAACGTCCTGGCGGGCGGCCAGGTGAAAGTCGGCAGCGAGATCTATCCCGTGGAACAGCTGGCGGCCGAATTGCGGCGGGTGGCGGCGGCGACGGAGGGCGAGAAGAAAGTCATCATTCGCGGCGACCAAAAGGCGCATTACGGGAAAATGATGCGGATCATGGCGTCCTGCGCGCAAGCCGACTTGTGGAACGTCTCCTTCGCCACCTATCAGGAAGACAAGAGCAAGAAAGGCACCCAATGACGGCACCCAACCGGAGCTGAACCTGCATGAAGTTCCATATCGAGCCTGACGAAGAGATCATCGACATCAATCTGCCCAGCATGGTGGACATGACCTTTTTGTTGTTGATCTACTTCATCGTGACGTTCCAGAATATTGTCGAGGAATCCGAGTTGAAGGTCGCCATTCCGGTCGATGCGCAAGTAGTGCAGCAGCAGCAGGTCGCCACCCCCGAGGAAGTCGTCATTGATGTGTTTCCCAGCGGGGAAATCATGTGGAACGGCCAGTCGACCGATGCGGTTGACAGTGCCGGCATGCCGGAACTGAAGAGCGTTCTGCACGAGCTGAAGCAGGCCTATCCCGACCAGGCGGTGGTGATCCGCGGCCAGCGCGACACGCAGCACAAGCGCGTCGTCGCCGTGCTGAATGCCTGCAACTTTGCGGCCATCGACAATATTTCCTTTCCCGCCGACGCCTCGGTCTTCGAGGACTAATCCCGGCCACGCGAGAGACGCATGACGCTCAAACAGCTACGCGAGTTGACGGAACGCAACTACGACTTGGTGCGCTGTTCCGAGGCCGGCACGGTGACGGTGATTGCGCTGATCATCTTTGGGTTTGCCTGCACTTTTCAGATTGTGGTCAACACGGAAATGGTGCGCAATGTGCTGCACATGACCAAGCAGGAAGTCAAGCCGAAGGTGGAGCCGCCCAAGCCGGTGATCCTGCCGAAAGACATTCCGGTGAAGATGCAGCCACGCATGGAGAAATTGCAGAAGCTGAACGAGCGCATGACCGTCCGGCGCGACATCAAGACCAAATTCAAGCCCAAGCCGCTGGCGACCCTGCGCCGCAACAAGATTGACTTCAAAAACCTGAAAAGCCTGGGCAGCAAAGTGCGCGGGCAGATGGGCTTGGACTATGCCAATCGCTTCAATGTGGATGGCCAGGGCACCGGCCTGCGCGCGAAAATCGAGCAGCTGGTCATCGTCCAGTTTCAGGGCGGCGACTGGGATTGCCAGTTTCATCACAAGGACGGCCAGGTGGACCTGACCAAAGGCGCCCTGCCCAATTTGATCCGCGAGATCGAGCGCCGCACGAATATCGAAGTCGTCAACAAAATTCCGGTGGCGGTGCGCGCCGATTCGCCCGAGATCCACAAGAGCCCGTTTGTCTATTTCACGGGCCGCAAGGATTTCACCCTGACCGAGGCGGAAGTTGAAAATCTGCGCGCGTATCTGCTGCAGGGCGGCGCGATTGTCGCCAACAGCGCCTTGCCCGGCCGCGGCTCGCGCTTCGACTTGGCCTTCCGGCGCGAGATGAAGCGCGTCATTCCCGACCGGGACTTCCAGCCGATCGACGTCAAGCACCGCATTGCCCAGGCATTCATGACCTTTGCCAAACTTCCCAAAGGGCTGAACTACTGGGAAGAACCGCTCGAAATCATTGATATCGAGGGCCGCACCGCCGTGATTTATAACCTTAATGACTATGGCGACTTGATGCTGGCCACCTTGGATGACAGCGGCAATGCCATCAAGCACGGCTTGAGCGCCGCCGACCAGTCCTACCGCTTCGAGGGCCCGATGAATCACGATCTGGCGCGCAACTGGCTGCAAAACTTGTTTGAAAACAGCGCGGATTTTGACACCGTGCGCGACGGCTACATGATGAACATCAATATGCTGGCATACCTCCTGACGCGCTGACGCGCCACTCATACAACCCGACCATCGCAATTTATGTCCGAAGTGATTCTCACCAATGTGCAGAAAGTGTATGACAACAAAGTCATTGCCGTCAATGATTTCAACCTGCACATCCAGGACAAGGAGTTTGTCGTGCTGGTGGGCCCGTCCGGCTGCGGCAAATCGACGACCTTGCGGATGGTGGCCGGCTTGGAGGAGATTTCGAGCGGGGAGATCCGGATTGGCGAACGGCTGGTGAACGATGTGCCGCCGAAAGACCGCGACATTGCGATGGTCTTTCAGAATTACGCCTTGTATCCGCACATGACCGTCTACAAGAACATGGCGTTCGGCTTGAAGCTGCGCAAATATCCCAAGAAGGAAATTGACCAGCGCGTGCGCGAGGCGGCGCGGATATTGGGCCTGGATGAGCTGCTGGAGCGCAAGCCCAAGCAATTGTCGGGTGGGCAGCGCCAGCGCGTCGCGGTCGGCCGGGCCATTGTGCGCAAGCCCAAAGTGTTTTTGTTTGACGAACCGCTCTCCAACTTGGACGCCAAAATGCGGGTGCAGATGCGCACGGAAATTGCCAAGCTGCACAATCAATTGCAGGCCACCATGATTTACGTGACGCATGACCAAGTCGAAGCCATGACAATGGGCGACCGGATTGTGGTGATGAAAGACGGCTTGATCCAGCAAGTGGCGGATCCCTTGACGCTCTACGACAAGCCCGCCAACAAATTCGTGGCCGGCTTCATTGGCAGCCCGCCGATGAATTTCATGGAGGGCATGCTCGTGGACGAGCACGGCGCGCTGTTCTTTCAGGGCGGCAGTGTCAAGCTCAAAGTGCACGAGCAGCATTGCGCGCGGCTGCGTGACGTCTGCGGCAAGCCGGTCTCCTTTGGCCTGCGCCCGGAGGATATCCGCGATCCGCACATTGCGCGCGAGGCGGCCAGTGACACGCATGTGCGCGCCAACGTCGTCGTGGTCGAGCCGATGGGCTCGGAAACCTTTTTGTACCTGCTGGCCGAGCCGCATTCGTTCATCGCCAAGGTGCAGGGGCATGATGTCTTCGAGGTGGGCGACACGTTGCGGCTGGAGTTCGCAATGGACAAAGCCCACTCTTTCGCCCACAAAAACGCAAAAGCGATCATCTGATGTGGCGACGCGCGGGAGTCGTGCTGGGGGTAATGCTGGTGAGTGCCAGCCTGGTCTGGGCACTGCTCTCGGCCGACAATGACCGGATGATTTTGGAGTTATCATTTCTTACAATACCCAGGCTCCGGATGTTGATACCGGAGAGAACCCGGTCGTT
>JAPLST010000498.1 GCA_026398485.1 bacterium | reverse complement strand
ATATTGGATATTCGTATGCCTTGAATCACTTTATAGAAAGGTCGTGGGGGTCTCTTCACAACCTTGCGTTCGGCGTGTTTGCTGTCGCTGCCTTCACTTCGGTGTTTGCACCGCCGGATCTGGGTGCCAGGGGAGGTGCCAGGCTTGGAATATTCTTGGCCTGGAACCTATGGATTCCTGGCCTGGCACCTATGGTGGAGGATGGCAAAAAAAAGGAGTGTGGCAAACGGCTCGGGCACGTTGGCGGCGCCGGGTGTGGGCTGCATGGTTTGAAAGGCGGCATTGCTGCGCGCGCCGCCGGCACCGTCAGGATAACGTCCGCATGAAATATCAGCGGCCTGCGCGCCGAATTGGACGGCATCAAGGACAGTGCTGCCGTCGCTGGCCACCAACAGGATTTCTTCGCCGCCGGCGCTGAGCTTGAAAGACAAATGCTGCGGACCGTAGGCCGGCGTGCCATCCGCCCAGAGCAACAGATGCTGGCCCGGCGCCAGCGGCAGCGAGCTTGGGCACCGCCACTTGGCCGGGGTCGCCGCATTGTCCGAAAGATACAGGTCGAGCAAGTCGACTGTGGTGGCGCCGGCATTCCAGAGTTCGATCCAGTCGTCAAAGCTGCCGTTGGCCGGATTGGTGATGGTGGTCTTGTTATCCGCCTGAAATTCATTGATAAGCAGGGCGGGTGGCGGCGCGGGCAGCAGCAGATTTTCGGCGCACGGCGTCGGCACGGCAAACGTGCGCGCGGCACTGCCGTAGTCAAGATACATGCCATAACTCGTGTCCGGGCTGAGCGCCGGCGCCTGCAGTTGGTCAAGGACGTTGGTCGTATAGATGCGCAACTGCAGGAAGGGCGCCGTGCCGACGACAAAGGGAGCATGCAGCGCGCCGCGCTCGGGATGGCCATCGAGCCACAGCAGCAGGTAGCCGCGGGCGGGCACATTGGTGGCTGGCAGCGCCCATTTGGTCGGCAGCGTCGGATTATCGGTCATGTGCAATCCGTTGAGTGTCACCGCCGTTTGCCGTGGATTGTACAATTCGAGCCAGGCCACATGCCGGCCGCCCTCGTCGACAATGCCGGTGCTGTTCGAGCTGAGCACCTCATTCAGGCAAAGAATGCGCGGATCGAGTTGCGTCTCGACATACGCCACGCGGGTGCTGACAAACGGCAACACGCCGAAGGTGACATGATTGGCGGTGCTGTACGCCGCCGGCGCGGTCAGTGCCGCATTAAAGTCGGCCAGATCGAAGCCCCAGTCATGGGCGACGCCGGCATAGTCGCGCTCCGCCGCGGGCTGAATCAGGGCCTTGATGGAGGCGGCGCGCGCGCTGACGTTGGACGGGGCAAACGTGGTCGCACTGAAGTCGGCCAGAAGTTGGTTGTAGCGCCGGCGGTAGCGCGGCACCTGCAGGATGCGCTTCGAGAGCGGGCGATTGCCGCTGCTGTCCCAACTGTTCAGGTTGCGTGTGCCCCAGTTGACGCCCATCCAATCAACGCCGAGTGTATTGTCATAATCATAAGGAATGAACTGAAAACGACCTGCCACGCGGTCGTGATACAGGTAGTAATTGTTCGCGTTGTAGCGGTAATCATCCCAACTGCCGCACAGGGCGCTGAGCGCCATCCAGCGCAGGAAATCTTCGACATTGAACAACGGCTCGAGTGCCGCCGGCAGATTGGCGATCGCGCTGGTGTTGACCAGCGCGATGAATTGCGCCAAATCGCGAAAATCGTTGGATGCCTCATTGGTCTCGAGCGCGTAGGTGGCGCCACCGCCGACCAAGTCATAACGGCCGTCGGCGCGATAGGTCAAGTCGGCCGGCGCGCCCAAATAGAGGCATTTGAAAAGATTGCCGGCGTCGGAGCCGAACCATGCCTTCAGGAATTCGTCGTTCACCTGCTCGATGTTGGCAAACAACCCAAAGAGTTGTTCGTTGATGTACAATTCCGCATAGGCTGCGCGCGAATGCGGAATAGCCACCTGCGCGAACATGGACCAGCACAGCGCCGAACGCATGATCGACGGGTCGTTATGCTCGCCATTCAAGTTCAGTTTGCGCAGGCCGTGAAACTCGCGTCCGGGCACATATTCATTGAACGAGAGCTTGTACGACTTCTTGGTGGCGACGCGCGAGGTGTTGCCGCGCAGGCGAATGGCGACATTGCTGACCGTCTCGAACGCGACCAGTTGATTGCTGAACTGGATGCTGCACTGGTAATAAATATCGGTGTTGACATCGGTCAGCATGTGCGCCAGATCCGCGGCTGCCATGGTCACGTGCACGACGGCGACGCTGCCGGTGTCAAGCACTGCGGCGGCGGCGCGGTAATCCGCATTGCCGGACGGATCCTGCACTGCCAAGGCAGCCGTGCTGGCGCAGATCAGTGCAGCGCACAGGCGTCCGCGGT
>JAPLST010000475.1 GCA_026398485.1 bacterium | reverse complement strand
GTCAGCGAATAAAACTCTCCCGCCGCTAGCGCGACAAAATTGTTTTCAGTTGGGCAGTTGATCGAGCCGTTTTCATTGTCGCCCCATCCGGTCACTGTGCCATCGCTGCGCAACGCCAGTGAATGAGCACCGCCCGCCGCCACCGCAACAAAATCATTCCCGCTCGGACAGTTGGTCTGACCATCGTAATTGAAGCCCCAGCCGACCAGCGTGCCGTCGCTGCGCAACGCCAGCGAATGCGCTTCTCCCGCCGCCACCGCGACAAAATCATTGCCGCTCGGACAGTTGGTCTGACCATAGTAATTGTCGCCCCAGCCGGTCACTGTGCCATCGCTGTGCAACGCCAGCGAATGCGAGTTGCCTGCCGCCACCGCGACATAATCACTCTCCACCGGGCAGTTGGTCTGGCCATCGTCGCCCCAGCCGACCAGCGTGCCTCGCCAGCGTCGGCCGTATTTCGATCCTGATTGCTGCCCGCTGCCGTCAATAGAATAGCGCCAAATGTTGATTGTATGGCTGCTGACGTCTCCCCACGCATTTGTCCCATTGACGGTTATGTAGTTCTTACCGACTTGCAGCGCGATTGCTGGCGCAAAAAACGAGAGTCCGCTGCGGTTGAAACTACTCGCTGCGCCGCCCGCTGTCGCATTTGACACCCACATGTCGCCGACAATATCGCCGGTGTTCGTGCCTGCCAGCGCGTAACTGCCGACATCCCACATCACGCGCGCCGGCGCGCCAGTTATGCTTACACTGGCCAGCAACGACAACGGCGCAATCGCTAACAATATCGCGCCAACCAACACGGCCAGACACATTGTGCTTTGCTTACCCTTCATTTCCTCTCCAATTGTCGTTGGGCACTTATTCGCAAATCACTACACCCATTCACGCTTTACAGAGCAATCAATCAATCCATGAAAACATTCCTTCGTGTATATATTCTTCGGCTATTGCCGTCAGCGTCTGCGCAAAATCAGGGCCAATGATGCAACCAGTAATATTCCCACAGGTTCCGGTATCAAGATCACATTCAGCTTGGTGTTGTCATTTACATTGCTGACCGTTACCGCATGTGACTCAAAGCCCGGTGCAGACACATGGTATCGTCGTGTGCCTTTGGCAACCGTAAGGTCATAATAACCTGCGCCGGTTGCGCGTTCTATTTCTTGGCTTCTTGCTTTTGGAACACCTTCCAAGTTTAGAGTAGCGTTGGTTACCACAAAGCCGTTGCCGTCGAGAATCTCACCGTACATACTCACTTCGCCGCCCTGAATGACGAAATCAAGGTTTGTAGTGTCGTTTGCCAAACCAGTAAGAAATTGGATAGTGTCGGTGAAGCCTTGTTTGCGCAGCTTAAGAACATAATCACCCGGTGGTACGCTGACAGGTCCAAACACTCCAGCAATATCACTAGTTGCAGTCCAACCATTGCCAAAGTCAAGTATGACACTTTCCACAGCGACTCCGGATTTCTCAGACCGGATTGTCCCACCGACAGCTACTCTATCAGGCGAAGGCGTCATGACGAGTGTTTCACTGTTGCGGTTTCTGTTCAGGCGTATGTCATCTTTCAGTTCACTTCTGAATCCTGTTTTCTGAATGCGCACTATGTATGGCACTCCATCTACTGGCCAAGTCTCCGGCACCGTATCAAAGGCGAAATTGCCCATTGCATCCGTCTTGCTGCTCAGGCCATTGCCAATAAGTAGTTGCACATTGGCTTGATACAGCCCGACAAAATTATCCGGCGTACCAGTGACTATTTGCCCGGCGTAAATGTAGAAATTGGGCGTGAAGCGTATATTCTCCATGAAGCTGCCGTCGGCGCCTATGCTTATCGGCATGGTTGACGGCTCCACGCTGTGCCGAGTCAATTGTGCAATCTGGTACCCAGGGCCCGCATCGGCCAGGAATATTCCTTGTGCATCCGATCGAGCTGTCTTAAGTTGATGATTGTAGCTGTTTGTGACAACTGCCTGCACGCCCCACAGCGGTATCTTGGCCATGTATCCCTCGGAAATCACCTCACCTTTCCATCCAGGAACATGAACAGTCACCGTTGCCGGCTGGCTGTTGTACTCACCGTCGCATACCACAAGATGAAACTTGTACTGGCCCATTTCATTTAGTGGCAGTGTGCTCACGATCTTGTCGTGCAAGATCGCTTCCGGGATCACCGGCTTCTGTGGATTGTTCACATCCTCGCGCCAGTCAAAGTACAAATTTGTCAGCGGCTTGCTGTCGGGATCGTACGAGCCAAGACCATTCAACGTCACAGAGTAGCCCAGCCCGGGCAGGTTGGTTTCTGCAAGAGCGGTGCCGCTGATCAATGCCTCTGCCACAGGCGGTACGTTTAGCATTTCTATGAGCACCGATGCTGTGTCCGCACCAACCCCGCCATAGTTGTCCTTGACTTCGCATTGCACAATGTAACTTCCGCCGGCCAAATACAAATGCGATATAGAATTGCTGGTCAACCAGTCTGTGTCCCATGATCCATCTCCGTTGAAATCCCAGCGGAACACATGCGTATCTAGAAGGCCGGGATCATTAACCACCGTGGTGAAGTCAACCGGATTTGTCGTGCTTGCCTGATAGGGTCCGGCAAGATCGAGTGTGGGTGGGACATTCCGAATTGTCAGGGTCGTGCTGTCCGAGCCAGTGTTCGGCGGCGAATTCGTATCGCGCACGGTTAGCACCACATCCATCATTTGTGGAATCAATGTGTTTGTATAAGTCAAATTGAAGTAGCTGTTGCTATAGGCCGAAATGTAATCAAGACCGACTTCCCACCTGTAGCGCAAAATCTGACCTTGCGATCCCAATGCGGTGAGTGCAATCGGCAAGCCTTGATCCACGAAATAGGGCCCGTTTGCCTCAGCGATAACCGCATTACCCGCAACAATCATCTGCGCACTGACTACCACAGACGTGCCGGCGGAAGTGGTTACCATAATAGCTCCAGTGTAACTTCCATCCTTGAGACCTGATCGACTTACACTTGCCGCCAGCACGATGGTCAGGTTGGATACTAAGTCGCTGGCAGGATTGACCGACAACCAGGTTCCGCCGCTGATCACATTTGCGTTGTAGGTATAAGGAGCGGTACCGTCATTGCCGAGGCTTACAAATCGAGCATTGATATTGCTCGAAAAATCGAGTGATGTCGGCGAAAACGTTGGAATTGCAATGCTCTGGCCCGCATAACCGATGTCGCTCTCGCTGAAGTCGCTCCAGCCATTGTTGTTACCCGCTCTAACCCAATAGTAATATGGTTGAAGAGGAGTCGCCGTTGCGTCGTCATATGCATTTGAATTCAATTCGCCCACAATAAGAAGAGAAGTATTTGTGCTGTTGATGGAATTACGATATATACTATATTTGGTCGCCATGCTTACCGCCATCCACTCGATACGCACGCTGTTCGTAAATGTACCTTTGCTCGCCTCCACATTACCTGGCGTATTCGGCGGCAGTTTATTCAAATCTATTGTCAAGGCTATGCGCAACCCAATAGAGCGGGACGACCAGTCTAAGGATGCACGGTCACGTAAGGCAGATCGGCAGTCACCGGAACTACTGCTCCAACCGCCACCACGGTAAACACGATCTGATGTTGGTAAAGATGGGCCCGGCGGATTGGTCGCGTCTCCGCCATAATTAGCATACCAGTCGAGGCACCATTCTCCGACATTCCCGTGCATGTCGTACAAGCCCCAGGCGTTAGGCATATAGCAACCAACCGCAGCCGTTCCGCCATTCGTCGGATCAATCTCATAATTGTTTCCACCGTTAGCGTCGTACCGTCCGAGATAATTCATGTTCGTATCTTGATTCCGCGCACCGATCGTCCCGGCGCGGCAGGCGTATTCCCACTGCGCTTCTGTGGGAAGATCACATGGCAAATTGGCTTTGCTGCACAATTTCCCTATAAAGGAGTTGTTGCTGGGCGTTCCATTTGGCCAGTTGCCATCTCGGATTGTGTTCCATGATAATTGCTCGACCGGTCGCTTTGTTGCATTTGTGCCCAGTGGAAAATACGATGGATTGCTGCCCATCACATTAGAATATTGCCCTTGGGTAATTTCATAAATACCAATGTAGAAATCGTTTGTCAGTGCAACACTGTGCTGCGTTTCGTCACTGTGTCCACCTTCGCTTGGGGGCGAGCCCATCACAAACGACCCGGCGGGGATTTTGCGCAACAAAATCTTGCTCGTCTTGTAGTCATCTCCAACCGGCTGTGAACCTGTGAAAACGCTAACCGGATAAATGCTTGCCGTTGGGCCTTTGGATATGTCAATCACACAGTACTCACCTGACAACATCATGTCGGCAACGCACATCAATGATGCAAACGTCAAAAACGCCAGAATTGATCGAATCATGTTTGGTCTCATCGCACCAGCTCCTTTGATGTAATTGTTATAATGTCATAAAATGTTTCGGATACTCGATGGTGTTCATATTGGGGCATGAAAGCACCCTGCAATGTACCTCGATCTCAGTTCAGGAGCCATATAATAAAAACGAGGTGCGAACTTCGCACCTCGTTCAGAAGCCCTGCAACAGGCTATAGTTTAAGATGCTTGTCCGCACCCCTGTCGGCAGGGGTGAGACCGCATGCGGCTTAAACTATGAAGAAATGTTGCAGTTTCTCTGAACGAGCCGTCCGGTATCACCGGTTATGTGCAGTAAGTTTTAGGTTTCAGGTGTTAGGTTTTAGGTTGGTGAAAAAAACAGTTTTTGGATTTCAGTTTACAGTTTTTGGTTGGTGAAAAAACAGTTCTCTGTTTTCATTATGATGTTTTTGTTTGACAAAAAATATAATTGGTTGCTGGATTCATTCTGGCATCGATCACTCATGCTACGCAAAAAATCAATATCCACAGGCGTTAGAAAACGCAGCGCATCACATTAGACCTAACATCATACCACATCTGCCATAAATTGTCAAACGCAAACGACATTTTTTGTCGTTTGGCCTCTTCCTGATTTTCTCTATCCCTTTACCCGTAGGATCTCCGTTGGGTTCGCACAACACCAAGGCGCCGTGTAGGTGCCTAGCGCGAAGTTTAAAGTTAAGCGGTAAATTTGCGCGCAGCGCGCAGCACATCACGTGGAACGCCGTTAAATTCTTGACGAAATCACTCAACCGTGATGCGCAGCGCGTCGGTGTGGCCGCGCGTGTCGGCGCAGGCAATCACGTGCGGGCCGCGCTGCAATGGCCAGTGCAGCGCGGCGTTTGGCGCGCTGACGCCCAGCCAGATGTCGTCCACAAACCAATGCAAATCTTGTGAACCGGTTGCGTCGGCGCGCAAGACGAGGGTGTTGTCGCCCGGCGCGCGGTCGTTGTGCAGGTGATAGGTGATGTCGCGCGCCGGCGAGAGAATGCGGAGCGGTGCTGCAGGCGCGGCGGTGCGGCTGTGCGTGGCACACGGGCGCGGATCGCTGATGCCGGCAATGCACCAAGAAGTGAGGTTGCGCGGGCAGGTCGGACATGCGGGCAAGCCGCTGTGCGCGCAGACCAGCCGCGACGTAATGCCTGCCGGTTGCATAAACCATGGTGCGGCGTCCGCCGCACCAGTGTACAATTGCTGAAAAATGTCGAAGGCAATCGGCGCGGCGCGTTGATAGCCGATCAAGGAATGGGCGGCGGCTCCGTCGGCATTGCCGCACCAGACGGCCACAACCCAGTCGGGATTGTAGGCCACCGTCCATGCGTCGCGCAGGCCGGATGACGTGCCGGTTTTCCAGGCGATGCGCGGCATGTGCGTGCCGGGAATGGCCAGCCCGTCGTTGTTTGCGCGCTGACTGTCGCCGAGAATGGCGCTGACCAGCCAGCACGCTTCCGGCGAGAGCAGGCGCGTGCCCGTGCTGGACGGCTCGTCGGCGTTCAGGCGCACGGGCAGGTACAGGCCGCCGCGGGCCAGGCAGGCATACGCATTCGCCAGTTCGAGCAAGGTCACTTCGCAGGCGCCCAGCACAGTACCCAAACCATAGGTTGCCACCGGCCGCGTCAAGGTGCTGATGCCGCACGCTTGCAGCCAATTAACCACGCGGGTGGGGCCGAGTTGCTGCGCCACCTGTACGGCGGGAATATTCAGGGACAACGCCAAGGCTTCCTGCACACTGACCGGGCCGTGAAAGTCCTTGGTGAAATTTTCGGGTTCATACGTGCCGAATTGCATGGGCGCATCCTGCAAAACGGTCGCCGGCGTCAGCAGGCCTTGCTCAAAGGCCATGGCATAGACAAAGGGTTTCAAGGCCGAGCCGGGTGAGCGCGGCGCGAGCGCACAATTGACTTGGCCGGCATGGGCTGCGTCGGCAAAGCGTGGCGCACCGAGCATGGCGGCAAGCGCGCCCGTGCGCACATCGAGGACAACCACTGCGCAGCCATGCACGCCGGCGTGGGCCATCGCGCTGGTGTAAGTTGCAACGGTGGCACCGACCAATTGCTGTAGGCGGGTATCGAGGGTGGTGCGCACACTGCCGCTGCGTGCGGCTACGACCTGGCGCTCGAGCATGAAGTTGCAGAAATGCGGCGCAAGCGCAACGGCGGGTGTCGCGCGAATAACCAGCGGCTGCTGCGCTGCGGCGATGCGTTCTGCCTCGCTGATCATGCCGACGGCGCGCATGCGGGTGAAGACGTAGTCACGGCGCTCCCGTGCGCGGGCCAAATGCCGATCTGGCCGCAGGCGCGTCGGCGCTTGCAGCAAGCCGATCAACAAGGCTGATTCGCCCAGCGACAAATCCTGCGCGGCTTTGCCAAAATACTGGCGGCTGGCGGCTTCAATGCCGACAAGATTGCCGCCAAACGAGGCGCGATTCAAGTGCAGTTCAATAATGTTATTTTTGGTGCAGCGGGTTTCCAAGACGACGGCATGCAGCGCTTCGATCAGCTTGGCGCGGATGGTGCGGCGGCGCGGCACGGCCATGCGCATGACCTGCATGGACAAGGTTGAGCCGCCCGATGCGACGCGACCGAGCCGGGCGTTTAGAAACGCGGCGCGCGCCAGGGCCCAGCCGTCCACGCCATGATGCGCAAAAAAGCGGCGGTCCTCGGCGGCCAGCAATGCCCGCGCCGTCCACGCACCCATGTTGCTCAACGCGACCGGATAGCAGCGCGTGTCATTGGCCGCCAAGCCTTGGCGGAGCACGGTGCCGTTGATATCCAGAATCTGGGATGAGATGGGCCAGTGCTGCAATGCCGACGCAGGAAATGTCCGGCAGGCAAAATACCACACCGCGCCGCATGCCAGGCACGCGGCGGCGAGCAGCAGCGCGGCCGCACGGCGAACGCGTGACCAGCGCCGGGTGTTCATGGCAACTATCTGCACTGAAAACTGAAAACCGAAAACTGAAAACCGAGCGCTGCGATGGCAGATCGGGGCGTGGAAGCACCTCCCATGGTGATCGGTAATCGGTAATCGGTGATCAGTGCAACCGTTGCGGCAACCGAAAACCGAACACCGATTACTGAACACTGAGCAGACATGCTCATGGCGCGACGGTAATGGCGCCGCCGCCGTGCACGCTGACCACGCCCGGGTCATACATGCATTCCGCGCTGGCGGGCGGTTGGACGAAGGTGCCGGGCGTCACGGCGCGGACGCTGTAATAAAACGAATTAGAGCTGGCGACGCTCGTGACGAAGGCCAGCACACGGTCATCGCGCAGTTCGACATGGCGCGTGGCGAGCGAAGAGCGGCGGTTAATCCACGGGATCAGCTCGGTGGTTGCCAAGTCCTGGTTTTCGATTTCGAGGCCGGCC
>JAPLST010000360.1 GCA_026398485.1 bacterium | reverse complement strand
GATTGAATCGACGGCTTCATACTGCTTTTCCTCGGCCTTTTCAACTTTCTTTTGCGCGGACGTTGGCGGCGTGTAGGGATCCCATTGCGACGCGCTGACATATTCCGGAAACGTGAGCGGGTTGTAGGCGCTCGGGCCGGTGCAGCCCAGGAACATGAAATCGCCGACGGTAAGCAGCGCGCGCGAAGTCGTATAAAACACGCCTTTCAGCAAGCCCGAACCAACACCCAAGCCCGGATGATTGACGTTCTCAATGACCAGGTTGCGCGGCATCTCCATCCAGAAGGTGCAGGCATTGGCGCCGCCGCGCATGAGCGCGTGGGCGGGACTAATCACGGCGGGATAGTGCCCCGCGGCTTGCGCAGACGCATTGGTCGTGGCGCCCGCGGCAACCAGCGCGCCGGCAGACCACACGGTGATAAGCAACATCCATTTTTTCATAACCACCTCATCAGTAAAACTTATTCATAGTCCGCTTCCTGGGCCACCCAGGGCGAGAGCCACGGATAGTCGGGGATGCTTGCGCCGTAGTCGTAATTGCCGTGATAGCCGAATGACAGCAGATCCACCAAGCCGTAGCCGGTGCGTGCAGCGGTCAGCGTCGCGCCCATCAGTGGCGCGATGACAACCGCCGAGAGCGGCCGGGCGGTGAATTCATAGCCAAAATTGCGCGGGATTTCGAGCCAGCCCAAAAACAGGTTGGCAACGCCGCGTCCGAGACCAAACTGCATGGCATTGGCCGTGTCAGCCGAGGCGCTTGTGCCGGCCGTTTCTTCCGCGTGCAACGTGGCCGCGCACACATTCAGCATTGCGGCAAGCAGCAGGATAAAGCCAATCCGTTTCATGGGCATCGTGGGCAATGGGTTATTGTCGAACTGCGCCGGCGCAGCCGATTCGACATGCAACATGGTGCGGGTAACCGGGTGGCGCATTAGCGGCGTGGTGCGGTGCCTTGCGGCGGTATGGTCACATCCACCTGGGCCGGCGCGTAGGGCGTGCCGCTGGTGTCGCGAATCTTGCGCGGTTGCTTCGGCTCGTAGACCCAGTCGCCTTGCCAGACATATTCGGGATATTCCTTGGCCAGTTGCGTGTCGCCGAAATAGCCGCAGGTGACAATGTCGCTGAGGCCGGCGCATAAACGATTGATGCCGCCGCCAAAGCCGGCCAAGAGCGACGAGCCCGAGGCGACATACCATTCCTTGGCGGAATATTCGTAGGAGACACCGCGCGCCAGCTCGCCCGGCCACATGGTCGTGTTGGCAAAGCCGCGCGCGAGGCCGGAGCCCATCACGCGCCACGTGGTCGTCGTGCGCAGGGTTGGGCCGGGGCTGAGGTGTTCCGCCGGCGCCGTTTTGGCGGTCAGCTGCAGGTTCGGCCTGGCCGCGCTGTTTACGCCCTGCTCGCTGCCGGCCGGTTGCCAGTCATAACCACGGGCGCGGGCGGGCTGCGCCACGGCGGCAGCCGGCCGGGTCGTGACGGCAACGGTTGTGCCGGTCCGCCCGTTTTGGGCGGCCTTGGCGGCCAGCACTTGGTCGCGATACCAGGCATCGGCCATGACGCCCGACGCCACGCCCATCACCATCATTGCTGTTGCGAATCGTTTCATAGCTCTGCACATGCTAATCAGTGAACGACCGGCAATACCGGTCATAACGCTGCATAAAGGCAGCCAGCGATTCCTGAACGGCGCAGGTCACCGGCGGGCGCACGCGCGCGCCGGCGCCATTCGTCTGTACCACAGGCTGCGGCAGCAGGGCAAACTCGGTGTACTGGGTGAACTGCATCGTAATATCCTCAATGCGCCAGTGCGTGCCATTCTTGCGCAAGTGCAGCAAGGCAAGCCCTTGCAGGACTGGCGGCGGCGGCCCTTCGTGGCGCACCGTGAACGAAACCAAGGCCGTCAAACCGGCGTCGCTCCAGCGCAGATCATGCACCTGCCAGTCGCACTGCTGCAGGCTGCCCTGCAGCGCCTCGACGGCGGCCGGCGCATTGGTCACGGCGGCCAGCACGCGCGGCGCGCAAAACAAGGCGGCCTCGGCATAACGCTGCGCGGCAACGGCCGCGCAAAACGCGCGCGCCACCTCATGCGGCCGCGGTGCGCACGCCGAACACAGCAGCAGGCCCAGCAGCACACCGCCCAGCCGGGCCCGTGCGGCGGCCTGTTTCAGCCGGCCATGGCGCGCTAGCATGCGTTGCCCATAGTATAGCAAAAACCGCCCGGATTTACAATGTGACACGCACGGCGGCGGTCACGCGCGCCTCATCCAGGCGCGGGCTGACGAAGGCCGCGCTCAACTTGTGATCCACGAACAAATCGCGCGCGGCCGCTTGAATATCCGCGCAGGTAACCGCGTCATAACGGGCCAGCATTTCGGCCGTGTTCTCGATCACGCCGCGGGTGATCAGTGATTCGCCCAGCCACATCATGCAGTCGGTCGTGCGTTCAAGCGACAGCACGATCGTGCCGCGCACGTATTCCTGGGCGAGCTGCAGTTCGCGCGGGCGCACGCCGTCGCGCGCCAGGGCCGCGCAAATGTCGAGCGCCAGCCGCACGACGCGCGTGACGTTGCGCACTTCCGCGCTGACGCTGATTTGCAGCATGCCGGTCTCGTGAAAGCGGGTCAGACTCGCGCCCACACTGTAAGCCAGGCCGCGCTTTTCGCGAATTTCCTGGTTGAGGCGCGAGCTCATGGTCTCGCCCAAAATCGTGCAGAGCAGGCGCAGCGCATAGCGTTGCGGCGAGCGCCGCCCCGCGCTGCGAAACCCAAGCACGACATGGGCTTGCTCAATCGGCTTGACGCGCAGATGCACACGCGGCCGCGCTTGGCGCGCGTGATGCGGTTGGCAGGCGGCCGGCGCGCCGTCCGTGCGCCACGCGCCAAGGCGCGCGTTCAGCAACTGCAGCACCTGCTCGTGGCGCACGTTGCCGGCGACGCTGATGACCGTGTTGCCGGTGGTGTAGTGTTGGTTGCGGTAGGCCAGCAATTGCTCGCGCGAAAACGCGGCAATCGTCGCCGCCGTGCCGATCAGCGGGCGCCCGAGCGGGTGATCGCCCCAGATCAGCACGTTAAAGTCATCGTACACCAATTGCTGCGGCATGTCTTGATACATGCGCGCTTCCTCGTGGATCACCGCCCGCTCGCGCCGCAATTCGTGCGCCGGGAAAATCGAGTGGTGATAGCTGTCGTTCAACACATCCAGGGCGCAGGCCACGTGCGCGCTGGGGACTTTGACATAAAAGCAGGTGGTTTCCTCGGAGGTGAAACCGTTGCTCGCGCCGCCGACACATTCAATTTCGCGGGCAATGGCGCGCGCCGTCCGCCGCCGCGTCCCCTTGAAATTCATGTGCTCGATAAAATGCGAAATGCCGCTGTGACTGGCATGCTCATGCCGCCCGCCGACGCCGGCCCACATGCCCAGCGCAACCGAGGTCATCTGTGGCATCTCCATCGTCGCAACGCGCAGGCCCGCCGGCAGGGTCGTCAGCACGTAGTGCATCGCCGGCATGGTGTTGTGGCTGCTCATGGGCGCGTCATCCAAGGCCGAAGAGCAGTTGCAGCAGGCCATAACTGTAGCCGATTACGTGGCTGAACATGCCCCAGACGGGCGTGTTGATCAGCACGATCAGGATCACAAAGCCAAAACCGGCGATGCGGTCGAACACCTGGCGCGCGTCATAATTCAGGGCGGCGCGCAGCAAATGCGAACCGTCCAGCGGCGGCATCGGCAACAAGTTGAAAAATGCCAGGAAAAAGGACAAACCCGCCAACGGATAGAGAAAGTAGTCAATGCTGTTGCGCGCCAGCTCGCCCGGCACCAGCAGCAGCACGCGGGTCAAGCCCAGCGCCACCACGGTCGTCACCACGTTGGAGAGCGGGCCGGCCAGACTGACCAGCACGTCATCGCGGGTGGGATGACGGAAGTTGTCGGGCCGGACGGGCACCGGCTTGCCCCAGCCCAGCAGCGCCACGCCGCCCGGCATGAAGATTGAGAAGAGCGGCAGCAGCACCGTGCCAATCAAGTCCATGTGCGCAATCGGGTTCAAGGTCATCCGGCCAAGGTGCCGTGCGGTCGGGTCGCCGCAGCGATTGGCGCACCACGCGTGCGCCCATTCATGCACCGTTATGGCAAAAACGAGAATCAGATATTGCAGCAGGCCCTCGGCCAACCAACTAAAATTCATCGTGGCTTACGGGCGTTGGCATAATATTCTGTAATTATAAATTCTTTCGCCGCGAAAGAATTTACTCGAAAATGATTGCGCGCACATAGTCGGCGCGAATGTTGAACAGCCCGCCAAAATCGTTGGTGCCTTTATAGACCGTGCCGGAGCCCTCGGTGCGCATCAGGACGTAGCGGTTGTCGCGCAGGAGCACGGCCGTGTTGAACTGCCGGTTGCCGTCATAAAAAGCAATCCGGCGAATATTCGTCCACGGAATCGTGATTTCGGCACTGCCGCGAAAGCCGTACAGCATGTTGGGCCGCACCGTCATTTCATTGAGATAATCAGGGCGATAGTTGACACAAGTGACGCGCGTGGTGATATCCTGCTTGTCGACAAACAAGGCGTTGACGCTGGCGGGCGGCTCTTCCGCATACAGCCAGACGACACCTGCCAACGCGACACTAATGCCTCCCACGCGCGCCCAATGGTAACAATTCATACATGCTTCCCGCTGCGAGTGAACAACAAAACAACGCTGCATCATGCTACTAATAGATAGTGTAGCACAAATGCCGTGCGGACGCAAGCGGACGATTTGTGGTGATTTGTGGACGATTTGCCCGTTCGCGGCGAACAAATTTATACACTGGTCTTCCAAGCGGGTGGCTTGCTCACCTATCACCGAGAACACGTTCCCGTCCGCGCATTCTTTGACCACCCGCACAATCATTGCCCTGCCATATGCGGTCTCGATAAACCGGACAATGGTCCAGCCCCACTCGTAGGCCAGCCTTGTCTCCGCCTCGATCTGGCGCAAGCCCGGAATCTTGTTCTGCGCAATGCCGTCCAAGGCCGCGTTCTTGAAATCGTCTTCATGACGCCATTGCGCGGAGAGATACACCGCAAGTCCCTCGCTCCACCATCTGGGGCTCGCTGCCACGTCAGGGCTGAGGTGCTCTTCCACCATGTGAACCAGTTCGTGGATCAACAGTCTTCCAAAAGGCTTCTTGCGCGAATCGGTGCTCGCCTTCCATGTGCCTGATTTCAAATTGCGCGTTTTCGAGGATGAGGTAGTTGTCCGGCATTTCCATTCCTTGATGCCCATCATCCAAGTTCATCCACGGCTACTCGTGGCGCAACTGATGCCGGCCATCACGGGATCAGCGCTTGGCTGCGCTGTCAGATAACTCACCACGGTCGTTTCGATGCAAACCTTCCTCTTCACACGGACATTGTATCGCTATAATGTTCTCGGCGCAAACGGATGAGCGCCTGGTTTTCGATGTCACCGAACGATAACGATAAAGCTGAGCTAACGCGAACCGCGTGTCAGCGCGGGGCGCGGTTAGTTCTCGCGTCTTGTTGTGCGTTGTGCAGTATCTTCATAGTCTTCCGCAATGGGAAAGGCAGATGCAGGCAAGACCATGTACCGATTGTCTTCCAGTCGTCATCTCTCGGCTCCTGTAGCTCTGATTTGATGGCCTTGTCACCCCGGTAGTACTCAACAATCCTGAATCGACCGGAAAGAACTCCCGTGACGGCGTTTAAAAAAGTATCGCTGATGAACTTTTCAGAGCAGGGAAACCACTCGAGCCAAAAAGCTCCCGCTTCGAGGTGCAATTCATCGCCTTGCAGGCTGACATGAACAGGGAACGAGAGCCCATGCTGCTGGGGAATATCCATGGCCAAATCCACGCCCCTCGGCTCAGCATCGAGCCTCATCTCCAAATTCGGAAAAGATGTTCGGATCTTCTCGAAGAGTTGGACAACTGCCTCCTTATCCACATGGGGGGTCACCACATGGGGGGTCATGCATTGCCTATTGCTTTTTGTCCACATGGGGGTCATGCATTGCCTATTGCTTTTTG
>JAPLST010000426.1 GCA_026398485.1 bacterium | reverse complement strand
GGGTGCAGTTTTGTTTTCGGGGATAGATAAGGCGGCATCGTGAGCTACACCCTCGAATGGCAGGGCGCTTGACACGGCGCAAATAGTTAGTGTATAATGTACACTAACATTTAACCCGTTACCTGAGGTGCTCTATGAAAACGGTTCCGATGACCACTGCTGCGCGTGACGCCCTGAGCCAACGCCGTGAAAGTCTGCTGAAGGAGCTTGCCACGCTCGCGCCGTTTTGTCGCGGCAGTCTGCATCCCTTCCGCGTGCGCCGCGGCGCGAAGGAGTGGCAGTATTACACGTGGGAAGTAGGCAGCGGCACGCGGCGCGCCAACCGCACGTTGCGCGTGCAGCAAGTGGAACACATTCAGGCCGGCATCGCTCGGCGCAAGGCCTACGAACAGTGGCGCGCCAACTTTGAGCAGACCATGGAGGAGTGCTTTCTGGCAGACGCGCGCGGCATTGAAAAAAAAACGGGTGCGGCAGCGACGAGCTTGCCCGCGCCGAGGCGCACTGCCGCGCTACGGCGATGGAGACAGGACGACATGCCTATGAAACATTGCTCAACCAAGCCGCAGCCACGGCGCCGGTCGAAGACTGCCGTTGTGCGGTCTGCGGCGCGCCGATGACGCCGCGCGGGTTTGAAGCACGGCAGGTGCATACGCAGCTTGGCGTGGTTACGCTCCGGCGGCGTTATTACACCTGTCCGGCAGAGCATGGCGGCTATGCGCCCCTGGATCAGCAACTGGCGTTGGTGGGGCAGTGGAGCGCCGGGATGCAGGAGTGGATGCAGTATGTCAGCGCCAAGGATTCGTTTGCCGGCGGCGCTGAATGTATTGCCATGTTCAGCGGTCAGGTGGCGGCACCGAGCAGCATTCGTGAGGTGGCGGAGTGGCACGGGGCACGCAAAGAAGCCGCGCAGCAGAAGGAAATCGCACAGCGGCTCCAGCGCCGGCAGAAGCCGCCACGCACACCGGCACCAGGACGGCTGTACGTGGCCGTGGATGGCGCGCATGTGCCGGAGCGTGGGGAATGGAAAGAGTGCAAAGTAGGGGTGGTGTTTGAGACCAGTGCGCGCCTGCCGTTGCGGGTGCGGCGGCGTGAGTATGTCGCGGCGATCGAACCCATGGCGCAATTCGGCGAACGGTTGTACACCGTGGCACAGCGCCACGGGGTGGAGCACGCTGCTGAACTGGTGGTGTTGGGTGACGGTGCGCCGGCAATCTGGGAGTTGGCCGCCATGCACTATCCGCAGGCGACGCAAATCCTGGACTTCTATCATGCCAGTGAGCATCTCCATGCCGTCCGCGCGCTGGCGTGGCCTGCGGATGATCCGCACGGGGAACGTTGGACGCGCGCGCAAATCGTGCGGCTCAAGCGCGGGTGGTGGGACGCGTTCATTGCCGCCTTCGCCGCCCTGCCACCGCTACGCGGCAAACGTGACCAAGCGCTGCGCTACTTCCTAAACAATCGTGAGCGGATGCAGTATCGTGCCTACCGCGCGCGCCGATTATTCATTGGGAGTGGCATTGTAGAAAGTGCGTGCAAGCAGGTAGTGACACGCCGCATGAAAATCACCGGCGCACGCTGGTTACATCCCGGGGCACAGGCAATCATTCAAATTCGGGTTGCGTATCTCAATGGCGCGTATTGTCCGCGTGCGCAAATTCGTCTTGCCGCGTAATCCCGAAAACAAAACTGCACCCAAACCCGATCGGCCCGTTGCATTGCCCGCGCCGTTTTGCTATAATCGCGGCTATGGATTACTCTATTGCAGACAAGGAACAGCATGGCGGAATTGTATTCGGATGCAAATAACATCGAGTTGCAGTGCGTGGCATGCAGCAATGCCATTTGTTTTTCCATCTTGGATATCGGCGCGGACGCGCGCCTGGATTGCCGGCATTGCGGCAAACAATATGTCTTCAACGAAGATTTGCTGGCCAAGATCCGGCGTTTCGAGCAGCTGCTGCAAGCCGTCTACAACGCGCGTGACGTGCTGGGCGCGGCCAATGTCGGCATCGCCTTCCGCGACGAGGAAGTCAAGGTTCCCTATCGTTTGCTGCTGACTCTCCTGAACACCATGTTGACGCTCAACATTGGCGGCAAAGAGACCACCTTCCGCTTCCGCGTCGAACCCCTCAGCATGATTGACAAAAAAGAATTGGGCAAGCTGGCATAATATGAAAAACACTGAAACAGAAGCGATCGCCGTGGAACATGTTCAATTGACGCAGGAGCAGGCGGCCGAATTGCAGATGGACTCCTTGGGCGAAAAACTCAGGGTGGTCATCGGCAAATTGCCGCCCGACGGCATAACCTTGGGCGAAATTCTGGTGCTGGTCGGGAATGACAGTCTCATGTTTCTCACCTGCTTCCTGACGCTGGTGTTCCTCATCCCCGTTTCCATTCCGGGCGTGAGCACGGTCTTTGGCGCCGCCATTTTGCTGATCGGCATCAACCGCCTGCTTGGTCGCACCCTGTGGCTGCCGAAGTCGATTGCCAACCGGACTGTTTCAACCGACAAACTGCGCGGTGCACTCGAACGGGCGCTCATCTGGTTTCGCCGCTTGGAGCGCGTCAGCCGGCCGCACCGCCTCAACCGGCTGACGGCGGATGGCGTGATGGGCGTGCTGAACAATTGTGCCTTGATCTTGGGGGCACTCCTGCTCATGGCGCCATTCGGGTTGATCCCTTTCAGCAACACCTTTCCTGCGGTTGCGATTCTCTTTCTGGCCATCGGCTTGTTGCAGCGCGACGGGGTCTGCATCCTGATCGGCTATGTCGCCAATGTTGTCACCATCATCTATTTCGCCATTCTTATTGCCGGTGGTGGCGTGGCCATTCGCGAAGCATTCCGCTATTTATGGGGTCTGCTACCATGACCTGTCTTTTGATTGACACGTATTTCAGCACCCGGGTGGAGACGCAATGAAACAGTTACTGGTGCTTGTGGTGATGGTGGCGCTGGGCGGCTGCACGACGGTGCAGCGCGGCGCGCTGGCCGGCGCCTTGGTCGGCTCGGGCGCGGGTGCGGGCATCGGCGCGGCGGGCGGCGGCGTGGGCGTGGCCATCGGCGCGGGTGCCGGCGCGGGCGCGGGCGCCTTGCTGGGCGGCGCGGCCGGCGAAATGTATGAAGTCCACCGTGCCCGCGTCAAGGAGGAAAAGGCGACCTTCAATGACCAGACCGGCGAAGCGTGTGCGCACCAAGACGCTGGCGGAATATGAAACACGACTGGCGCTGGCGGCAGCCCGCGCCCGTGCCTTGCTGGCCCAAAACCAGCGCCTGGCCGGCATGCGGCCGCCCGACCCGCTGCTGGCGCCGCGCCTCGCGCCGCAGCCAGGCCCGGATCCGCGCATGGTGCAGGTCGAGACCTCGCCGGAAGGCATGCTGCAGGTGAGCATGATCTCGGAAGTGCTGTTCGAGCCGGGCAGCGCCAAGATCAAAGAAGCGGTCTACCCTGTGCTGGATGAAATCGGCGGCACGATCGGCCGCGAATATCCGGAATACTATGTGGCGATCGAGGGCCACACCGATGCGGGTGAAGCGGCGGCGGCGACGAACTACCGTTCGGAGTGGGAATTGTCGGCGGCGCGCGCGCTGGCCGTCCTGCATTATTTCGACGATCAGAAATTGGTGAATCAAAGCCAGATGGCGATTGCCGGCTATGGCCCGTACCGCTCCGGCAGCACGGGCGCGAATCCGAGTTTGAACCGGCGGGTGGTCATCACCCTGATGCCGCAACAGGCGCCCGTGGCCGGCTACTAAGAGAAGGATGAGCATGAACACGGCCTCCATGAAACTGATCTTTGTAAGCGCCGCACTGGCGGGCGTTGCCGCCCTGCTGCCGGGCTGCGCCACCTCGCAGGTGACGATGCCGGCGCGCTTGTCGCTTGAAGGCTCCAGTGCATTCACCGACAAAATCCTGGCGATCATGCCGCTGGGCGCGCTGCCCGAAGGCTATGCCTCGAATCGCATCGAGGCGCTGCATGCGTGGTGGATGCCGCGCATCATGTATGGCAAGGGCGAAGTGACCACGCTTGCGAATCCAAACCAGGACATGGCCCTGGCGATGTTCAACCGCTATCGCGGCCATGATTTGTTTCGGCGGGTGGTGATGGTCGCCGACCGGGCCGAGGCGGAGCGCATCCAGGCCAATTACCTGATGTGTTTCCGGATCAATGACTGCTATGCGGTCGGGCGCGGCGCGAATGCCAATTTTGTCGAGTGGATCACGTATGAAGGCTTTGTCAGCATGGATGTGGCGATCTACGACCTGGCCCGCAATCAGCGGATCGCGTCGCAGCGCGTCAGCGCCGACGCGACGGCAACCTCGGTCTGGGCCGGCCAGGAGATCCGCGATTATTTGAAGCGCCAATTGCTGCGCGGCGCCACGTTCCACAACGCCATCGCCCAGATCAAGTTTTAGCCAAGGCCTTGGTGACGTATGCGCCGCAAACGCTTGAAAGTCGCGCTGATTTACAATGCCGACACTGGTTCCATCCCCGAGCGGCCCGAGGATCGCGGCAGCGTCGCGGACTTGCGCGTGATGATCCGCCAGATGGCGCGCGCCCTGCGGACGCGATCCCACGAAGTGCTGGTGCTGGCGCTCAATCAGGACATGTTTGCCTTTCAACGGCAGCTGCGCCGCTTCAATCCGGATATTGTCTTCAACCAGTATGAGGATGTCGTGCATGGTGCGTTGTATGAAATGCGCGTCGCGGCCATCGTGCGCATGATGGGCAATCCCTTGACCGGCTCGCCCGCGCTGGCGCTGGGCCTGTCGCGCTACAAATACATGACCGCCAGTCTGCTGCAAGGCGCCAACGTGCGCGTCCCGCCGCAGACGCGCTTGCTCGAGAAAATCGGCGATGTCAACCGCACGGCTTGGGTATTTCCGCTGATCATGCAGCCGGCGCAAGAACACGCCGGCGTCGGCCTTGACCGCACCTCGGTTGTGCACACCAAGGGCGCGCTGCGCGAGAAAACACGCCAGATCTTGACCGAGTTTCACCAGCCGGCGCTGATTCAGCAGTTCCTGCCCGGGCGCGAATTCAACATCGGCATGCTGGGCGGCCGGCGCATGCGCGTCATGCCCCTGGCCGAAGTTGATTATTCAAAGCTGCCCGAGCACATTCCACCGATCATGTCGTATGCGGCCAAGTTCCTCGAAAACAGCGAGGAATATCGCAAGACGCGCGTGACCTGCCCGGCGGTGATCGAGTCTGAGCTGGCGCGCGAAATCACCACGACGGCCTTGCGCGCCGTGCGCGCGATCGGCGCCTGGGGCTATGCGCGCGTCGATATCCGCCTCGATCAAGACGGCCGGCCTTGCGTCCTGGATGTCAACTGCAATCCCAGTCTCGAACCGGAAGTGGCCTTGGCGCGTTCCGCCGAAACAGCCGGGATTGCGTATCCGGACATGCTGAACATGATCATCAATGCCGCGCTCGAACAGCAACCGTACGACGCGTATGTGCCGATGCAGGGTGCGTTCACGATCCCGGCCCTGGCCCGCACCGCCGCCGCAAAAGTCCGCACATAAGCACAAGGCATGCGGCGTACGCCACGCACTTCGCGCGGCGCATGCTGCAGCAGAGCGGGAGCGGCCTCTGTGTCTCGCATCTGCTGCAGGCGCTGCAGGAGGCGGCTACCACATTCCTTGCATGCAGAGACTCCCGCGATCCCGCCGCTGACGGGATCGTGGGTGAATAAGATTGAGTGAAAAAATGCGCCACCGGTTTTCCCAATCTCTGCGTCCACCGATCCCGCCGGCGGCGGGATCGGTGGGGCGCAACCACACACACCAACCACCGGATATGGGACAACACTTTGACCTTACGCAAGATGAAAAATATGCTTTCACACTCGAACGCCGCTTGCAATTCCGGATAACACATGCCATAATGATGAAGCGTAGTTATAACACCATCGTTGCTGGGAAACCGGAGCCGATCTAACGTCAATTCAAGGGATACTATGAAACGCCTGAACGCAATTGTGCTACTGAGTCTCGTGGTCATGGCTGCGTCCGCAGCGGCGGTGCAAACGGAGCTGGAGGCTCTTTTTATCGGCATTCCCAAGGACTTCGTGACCATCGCCTATCGGGACAAGGGGGGCATGAATGCCAGTAATGTGCTTGCGTGTTTGAAGAATCAAGGTGATGCCATGGTGTGTCCGCCATTGAAGATCGTATGCACAAGCGGCGCGACGCCGATGGTGCGGGCCGTGACGCAAGTGCGCTATCCGAGCAACTATGAAGTGCTGCTCCCCGGCACAAGCGTGTCGAATACGACGCCCGGCCCACTGCCCGCCGCGGTGTTTCTGCCAAAAAACACTGGCGAGCGCGAGCACGGCGCAACCCTGCGTGTTGATGAGTTGAAAATTGACGAAAATGGCACGCTGCACGGGCTGGTGCGCGCCGAGCTGTCACTGCAATCGCCCGGCGGTTATGATGCGATCTGCATCAATACGGATGGCAGTCGCACCAATCTGACGCTCGCAACGCCGGCATATACCTGTCTGTCGTTCAGCACGTCGGTCGCGCTGGCCAATAATGTGCCGGTACTACTCGGCAGCCAGGAGATGCGCAAAGGCGTGATTTGTTTTGTCGTGCTGACGGCGCGCCCGCTGCCGTGAAGAATTCGGTGCCTGGCGGTGAATTGGTACTTTGCAATAACGCAAACATTAAAGCAAATTACTTCATATGTTGTTTTTAATCAACAACATATAATGGTTGTTTGCACTGG
>JAPLST010000492.1 GCA_026398485.1 bacterium | reverse complement strand
GATGAAATGGCGCAGCGACGACCGCGGCGGTCAAGGGCCTGACCGCCCTACCTGTCGCGCGCACTACGCCGTTGGCTACCGTGGCAGGATCGCCGTAAGGGAATACACTCCCGTTCTATATCGGAATTTCCGGGATCAGTCTGGCGGATTTTACATTACCGGCTTGTTTTGCTATACTTGATGCCACGTAAGGCCGGCCGCTGCGTGGCACTGCTGTTGCTTGCGGTGGCATAACCCATGAGACAGGAGTAGTTGGTATGGGTATTTTCAGAGCATTCAAGCGCGTCTTCGTGTATTTCGGGCTGATGGTTGAGAAGGCCACCGAGACCGATGCGATCAACCAAGCGGTGGTTGAGCGCGGCATTCGCGATGCCAAGGTCAAGGCCGACCAGGCGCATTACGCCAATGGCCAGTTGGCCGGGCAAGTGGCGATGCTGAAGGACCAGCTCAAACGCCAGGAACGCCAGCGGGCCGAGTTGCAAGGCTTGCTGCAAGCGGCCGTGGCCACCAACGACGAGGGCAACGGGGCGCATTTTGCCGAGCAACTCTCCGATCTGGAACAGGATATCACCGACAACAAAGCCCAGCTTGAAAATCTCGAAGGCGTGTACCGCCAGAACACCGAGATCATCGCCCAGAGCCTGCGCGAGATTCAGAAATTCCAGCGCGACTTCGAGCAATTGAAAGTGCGCGTGGCGATGAGCCGCTCGCTCGAACATCTGGCCACGATGATGAAAGGATCCGTCACGGAATTGCAAGGCATGATCGGCGGCGAGATGAGCCAATCGATGGAGCAACTGCGCACGTCGGCGGCGATGGGCGAGGGCCAAATGCGGGCGACCATGGACTTGGCCAAAGAGATGGGTTCATCGATTGAGCGCCAGCAAGACATGCGCAAGGCGCGCGGCAAATTGCTGTTTGACGAGTACAAGAAGAAAATGGGCATGGTGCAGGCCGATGCGGTCGCGGCGCCGGCTGCCGCGCCAGACAAGCCCGCGCGGCAGAAAGTCGCGGAATAACGGCCGGGCCGGCATGTTCTTTTTAACGCAGTCTAAACAAGGAGTACGGCAATGAAGGCAACCATATTTGGCAAGCTGCTGTTGACGGTGTTGATTCTGGGGGTGGTCGGCTATGGCGTGTATCGTTGGCGCGACAAGATCATGCCGCCGACGCCCGGGCCGGCCGTGACGACGGTTGCGGACATTGCCGCCATACAGAAGAAATTGTTGGCGGGTGACAAGCAGGTGTCGTTGGTGGACGCCTCCGCCATTCCGCCGGTGGCGGGCGTCAGCGACTACGCCACGCCGATGAAAAACGGCAAGCTGGTCGTGCAATTTCCGATCAATGTCTGGCCGGGCTGGGCGCCGATTATTGCGGCCAACAACGGGCTGGACGCGAACGACAACAGCATTTTCTACAAGCAGTACGGCTTTTATGTGCAACTCAGCATAGTGGATGACCCGGTCAAGGCGCGCGACTTGTTTGCCAGCGGGCACAGCCATATATTATGGGGCACGCTGGACATGATCGCGCTGTTTGCGCCGGCGTTGGTCAAGGACTCGCGCACGGTGCCGGTGGTCTGCCAGCAGATTGACTGGTCGGACGGCGGCGACGGCGTGGTGGCGCGCGGCGAGATCCGCTCGATCAATGATTTCCGGATGAAGAACGGCATCCGGAAAAAAGTCGTGCTGGCCCAGAATTCGCCCAGCCATTATTTCATCATGAGCTTGCTGCTGGAGGCCGGCATTGATCCGGCTCAGGTTGATTTCCGCTGGGCGGCGGATGCCCCGTCGGCCGCGAAAATCTTTGTGCAAGACCCGTCGTTTGACGCCTTCGTCGGCTGGGCCCCGGATATCTATATCGTGGCCGAGCAGCTCAAGGGCGCGCGCATCGTCGTCAGCACCGAAAGTGCCAATCGGCTGGTTGCCGATGTCTGGGCCGTGCGCAATGACTTCTTCACCGACCATCCGGACATTGTCGCCAACCTGGCGCGCGGCATCTTTGCGGGCGTGGAGCTGGTGCGCCGCGATGTGGATGCGGCCGCCGCGCTAATGGCCAGTGTGTACAGCATTCCCAAGGAAGATTGTCTGGCGATGATCGGCAAGGATGGCGGCATCAAGGACGGCGACGCGCATCTTTGCAATTACCGCGAAAACTACAATTTCTTTCTTGACCCGATGAATCCGGCGAATTTCGAGGTGGTCTGGAACCGCGCCTCGACCATCTACCAAACGCTGGGCGCGATTGATGCGCCGGTGCCGCCTTCGAAGGTCAAGGCCGCCAAAGTCATGGCCGGCATGGTGCAGGAATACAAGGATGTGATTGACTTGTCGCAGCCGATCTTCAAGCCCAACATGGTCTTCAAGCAGGCCGAGGCGGCCGAGGGCCAGGTCTTGACCAAGGCGGTCATCATCCAGTTCGAGCCGAACAGTTCGGTGCTCAACACCAACTATGACGGTGCGATTGTCCAGACCTTGAAGGAAATCGGCGAGCTGGCCGGCTCGTTTGGCAATGCGTACATCGTGATTGAGGGCAACACGGATGCCAGCCGCAAAGGGGTGGTGCCGGCCGACATGGTGCGCCAATTGTCGTATGACCGGGCTGACACGGTCAAAAAGGCGATTATCCAGAAGTACAAATTCGACGCGAACAAATTCAAGACGGTCGGCAACGGCTGGGACAATCCGCTGCCGGGCATGACCGACCCGTCGCAGGCGGAGAACAACACCAAGAACCGGCGCGTCGAAGTGAAAGTCTACCCGCTTGAAGAATGATAGTGGTGAACCCCCAGCCCGCGGCGGCATAACATGATCACCTTTCTACTGCTGACCCTCGTCACGACGGCGCTCTTGATGCTGATGGCGCGTTTTGGCCGGATGACGGTGCGACAGGACATCTCGCCCAATGCCACGGCCGCGCTGACCGGCGGCTTTGTCCTCCTGGTCATGCTGGGCTGGTGGTACGTCACGCACGGGGCGCGCATCGAGGATCGCATGCTGGCGCCGCTGATCCTGCCCAGCCCGGCCGAGGTGCTGATGGCGTTCCCGCGCCTGCATTTCGAGCAGGCGCTGGTCTACAGCGTGCTGGTTTCCTTTGTGCGCGTGACGGTCGGCTTTACCTTGGCGGCATTATTGGCGGTGACCTTGGGTGTCTGCATGGCCGCGTTCACGCCGCTGGCGGCGTTTTTCAAGCCACTGGCGCTGGCCAGCGCGTATGTGCCCATCATCGTCTTCATTCCGTTGACCTTGGCTTGGTGGGGCACGACCGAAACCCAGAAAATCGGCTTTTTATTTATTGCCTGCTTTGTCGCGCTGCTGCCGCTGGTCGTCAAAGCAATCGATGACGTCAGCGCCGCCTATCTGGATGTCGCCATGACCAAGGGTGCGACCCAGTGGCAGTTGGTGCGCTATGTGCTGGTGCCGGTGGCCATGGCGGACATCTGGGATCATTTGCGCGGCGTCTATGGCGTGGGCTGGGGCTGGATTATTCTGGCCGAGGTGGTCAACGCCCAAAAAGGTCTCGGCTATTTGATCAGCGTCTCGGAACGGCGCGGCAATACCGCGGCCATGTTTGCGGTGGTGATTGTGATCGTGGCGATTGCCGTGCTGTGCGACAAGCTCTGGCGCAGGAGCGGCATGTGGCTGTTTCCATACCGGGGGAAAGGATGAGCACGCACACTGCCGCGGCACCCGCATCGGCCTTGCCCGAACTGGTGGTGTTCGACAAGGTCAGCAAAACCTTTGGGAGCGGCGCCACGCAACGGGTGGCGCTCGAAAATGTTTCCTTTGCGGTGCATGACCTGCCCGGCAAAGGTGAACTGGTCACGCTGGTCGGCCCGTCCGGTTGCGGCAAGTCGACGGTGTTGCGCATCATCGCCGGCCTGCGCCCGCATTTTCCGCCGACGAGCGGCACGGTGCGCGTGTTTGGCAAGCCGGTCGCGGCGCCTAGCGCCGACCGTGGTTTGGTCGACCAGAAATACTCGCTGCTGCCGCATTTGACCGTGCTGGACAATATCGCCTTCGGCCTGAAACTGCGCGGGACGGGGCTTGGCGCGCGGCACGCGCTGGCGCGCGAGTGGATCAAAAAAGTCGGGCTGGATGGGGCCGAAACCAAATATCCGCAGGAGCTCTCGGGCGGGATGCAGCAACGCGTGGCTATCGCGGCCACCTTGATTCTCACGCCGCGCATCTTGCTGATGGATGAGCCCTTCGGCGCCCTGGATCCAAAAACCCGGCTGCACATGCAGGAATTGCTGATCGAACTGTGGCGCGCGCAGGAAACCACCGTCTTTTTTGTCACGCATTCCGTCGAAGAGGCGCTCTACTTAGGCGACCGCGTCTACCGCATGGCCGCAAATCCCGGACACATGGTCGAGGAATTAACCATGCCGCGGCCGGATGTCCCGCCCGAGCAGATGCGCCAGCAACCCTGGTTTGCCGACGCCGCGCACGAGCTGCTGCGCCGGCTTGAAGACGAGGCGCCCGCCGGCGCGCCACTCACCGCCGCCCGTTAGACGATCCGCCATGGAACCACCCCGGAATTATTTCACGGAATTCTTTTTCAGCAAGTACCATGCGGTGCTGGGCTTGGTCACGCTGGGCGGCGGGGTGCTGAGCGGTGAATGGCTGGGCTTGATCATCGGCGCCACGGCCTACACTCTTGGCCTGATCTACCTGCCCGACTTGCCGTGGTTCACCCGGCGCGTGGATCGCGCGGACGAGGAGCTGCGCCGCCAGGAAGAATTGCGCAAGGTGGCCGAGTTTGTCCGCAATCGTGACCTGCAAGTGGCCGCGCTTACCGTCCAGCGCCGCGCCATGTATGACGAGCTGGCCGGCGTGTGCAGCGACATAGAAAAGGCGACGGCGGAGGGTGGCGCCGCGGCCGATGGCGCCGACCCGCGCCTGCGCAAGCTGGACGAGCTGATGTGGACGTATCTGCGCCTGCTCAACGTCGAGCAAGCCCTCGCGGTATATCTGGAAATGGAGCGGCGCGAGGATGTGCCGCGCCAAATGAGCGAGGCCGAGACCGGCGTGGCCGACCTGCGCAAGGAACTCGACGCGCTGGTGGCCGGCAACGCCGCGCCGGTTGCGCTGGATGGCAAGCGCCGCCTGCTGACCTCGCGCAGCGAGCGCCTGGATGTGCTGTATAAACGCGTGCAGCGGATCGAGCAGGCCAAGACCAATGTCGAAGTCCTCGGCGCCGAGCAAGAACGGCTGGCCCAGCAGATCAAGTTGATCCGCGCCGATGCCATCGCCTCGAAAAACACCGAGATGCTCACCGCGCGCATTGATGCCAGCGTCCAGCATCTCGACCAGACCAACAAGTGGCTTTCCGAAATGGCGGATTTCAAGGATGTCGTCGGCGACCTGCCGGCCAGCGACCAGCGCATCGGTTTTGCGGTGCATGCCACGCCGGCCGCCGCCGCGCCCGCCGCCGCCAAGTCCGCGCCGGCGCGGGCCGCGAAAACACCGGCGCAAACCGCATGAGCACGGTTGCGACCACCACCACGCCGCTGCCGCTGAAGGGCTGGAGCCACGAGCTGGCGCGCGCCTGGAACAGCAATTCCTACACGGTCTTTGTGCTGCAAGGCAACATTTTTGACGTTTTTCCCCTGCAGACCGACGGGCCGGTGACCTATGTTTCGTTGAAGGCGTTTCTGGCCCAACGCATGTTTCCCCAGCTCTCGCACCTGCTCTTTTATGACATTGCGGATGGCCTCTCGTTCGGCACGCCGGCGATGCAGAAAGCGTTCTTTGAATGGCTGGAACTCTACGACCAGGTCGAGGGCAGCGCGCTGCATGTCAGCGGCCCACCGTGCGAGTTCAACAAGCTGGTGCCCTTGCTGCACCGGTTTTTCATCGCGGCCGCGGAGCAGAAATCGTATCGCGGGCTGGCCCTGATTATTGATTTCCCGGAGAAAATCGTGCCGGCGGCGGAAGAAGCCGGCTTGAGCGTGGACGAGCGCGTCGCCTTGGTTTCCCTCCTGAAATGGGCCTCGTCGCCGGAGTTCCGCCGGCTGGATATCGGCGTGCTGCTGGTCACGGAATCCGCCGCGGAATTGCACGCGGACCTGCTGCAGAATCCGCATGTTGCGCAAATCGCCCTGCCCCTGCCCGATGGCGACGAACGCCAGCAGTTCCTGACCACCGGCGGCGCCGCGCGCGGCGCGGATGACAAACAGCTTGCCGCCGCCAGCGACCTTGCGCTGGATGCCCTGGCCGCGCGCACGGCCGGCCTGAATCTGCTGCGCATCCAGCACCTGATCGCCGATGCCGTCCATAATGACAGCCGCATCACCAGCGAGTATGTTGCCCAAAGCAAGAAGCGGCTGATCGAGGAATATTGCCAGGGTCTGGTGAAATTCAAGGAGCCCAAGCCGGGGCTGAATCTCGACGCGGTTGCCACGCACACCGCCGCCAAGAAGAAATTCCGGGAATTGGCGCAGCTGATCAAAGCCAATCGTGGCGACGTGCTTGAGCGCGGCGTGCTGCTGCCCGGGCGCGTGGGCGTGGGCAAGTCATTTCTGATCGATTGCTTCGCCAGCGAATGCGGCCTGCCGGTGATGGAGATGGGGGATTTCCGGTCAAAGTGGGTGGGCGACACCGAGCGCCAGCTCTCGAAAATCCTGCTGACGATCAAGGCGCTCGGGCCGGTGATTGTCATTGTGGACGAGGCCGATGCGGTCTTTGGCAATCGGGCGAGCGATGGCGACAGCGGCGTGTCGACGCGCGTCTTCGCCGCGTTTGCCGCGCACATCGGGGACGCGTCCCTGCGCGGCCGCGAGTTGTGGATCGCCATGACCTCGCGCCCCGACCTGCTGGCGATTGACATGAAGCGCCAAGGCCGTTTCGGATTGTGCATCCCGCTCTTTCCCGCCCAAAACGAGGATGAAGTGCGCGACCTCTTCACGGTCATCGCGCACAGCAAAGGCGTGATTTTCACCGACGACATGCGCGCCTTTGTGCGCGAGAAGCTGGGGGCCGCGCCGCTGACCGGCAGCGAGGTTGAAGCCATGCTCCTGCGCGCCAAGGAACAAGCGGCCTTGGACAATCGTACCGAGGTGCGTTTGGCCGACCTGCAGGAGGCCGTGGCTTCCTTTGTTGATCCCCTGGATCCAACCCTGATTGCCATGCAAGACCTGGCCGCCGTGCTGGCCTGCTCGGACAACCGCTTTCTGCCGGCACGCTACCGTGACGTGGAGCGGGCCACGCTCACCGGCACCTTCGCGCTGCTGAAAGCCAAGCTCACTTGACCGGGGCGGCAGCGTCGCGATGCAGGTGACATTCCTCCGCAACGGCATCAACAAGGTCGGTATTCCTGACGTAATCATAATCACGGGCGCGGAAATGCAAGCAGCATTCAGCACATCACGCGGAACGCCGTTCCGCGGCTACATCACAGATGCGGAACGGCATACCGCGGTCGGTACCTCTGCCCGTAGCCGACGCACGGCGTGCGGCGCATGCAAGGAAGCAACACTTGCGGAACGCCGTTAAATTCTCGTGCGGCACGATAATTTATGGTTGCAGAGGTGCAGAAGCGGAATGCACCCAGCGGTCGGCACCTCCGCCCGTAGCCGATGCACGGCGTGCGGCGCCTTCCGCCAGATGCTGCGATCCGGCGATCGCAGCTACCTTCAGCCGATCTGGCGATCGGCGCTCCCTTCGCCGCACGGCGGCGGCTCCCGTGTTTTTTGTCGTGTTAAGGCGCGTTATGCCGCGCGTGAATACTGCTTAAGAATGCGCCGCAACTGACGTGGCGTTTGACCGTGCGGGCAAAATGCGCTACACTTACATTAGAGTATTGTTGGTTATGCACAGAAGTAGTTTCATG
>JAPLST010000281.1:26042-35289 GCA_026398485.1 bacterium | reverse complement strand
AGGCGCGGATCTGCGCGATCTGCGCGGACATGTCGCCGGCCACGTCCGTGCGCTCGCCGGTCACGCCGGTGCGCGAGACATAATAAACAAAGCCGCTGGCCTGGGCCGTGATCATGCGGATGCGCGCCGGCGTGCTGGTCGGCGCGATCAAAAAAATCATGCGGACATCCGCGGCGTGCAAGGCGGCGTGCAGTTCGCCGGCTTCTTCCGGCGGCATGTCGAGCACCAGCACGCCATCCACGCCGGCCGCCGCCGCGTCCTTGGCAAAGCTTGCAAAGCCGTATTGGAAAATCAGGTTGAGGTAGCTGTAGAAAACAATCGGGGTCTGGGTTTCGCGCCGCACGTCGGCCACCAGCGCGATGATCTGCGCCAGGGTCACATGGTTGCGCAGGGCGCGTTCGGCCGCATCCTGGTTGGCCTTGCCGTCCGCCAGCGGGTCGGAAAAGGGGATGCCCAGCTCGATCACGTCCGCGCCGGCGTCTGCCAGCGCCAGGATCAGCTGTCGCGTGCGCGCCAAGGTCGGATCACCGGCCGTGATAAACGGCACCAATGCTTTCCGCCCCGCCGCGCGCACTTGGGAAAATTGTGCATCAATTCGATTCATTGCAAACCGCGTAAACAGCAAAGGCACGAAGCGTGCCCGCCGCATGAGTATACCATTTCAGCCTGCTTTTTGCCACAGTTTGCCCGCCGCCGCAGATACCGGCGATGGGGCGCCGGCACAAACGACATTTTTGGTCGTTTGTCAGCAACCGGGAATGCGCGCTTAGTTGTATTCCAACTCCGCCAGACGAAACGTCCCTTTTGTCCAGCCAGTGACCGTCACTGTCTTGTTTGCAATATCGATGATCGGGCAGATTGCCCTGATTTTGTTGTCTGCGATAATAACGATGCCAAGGGGCAGCATCAGCAATGTCAACCAGAGTGGGTGCACAGTTTCCATATTAGGAGATCTCCCGTTTGTTGGTGTTCAACTGGCTGCAGCTCATGCCGCCCAGCAATTTCCAACTCTCGCCTTCCTTGACCCACGTATGGGTTATGCGCGATGCTTGTGTGTGCGTCACCCCTGCGGGATCACTGCAATGGACTTTTATGGTGTAGTGCGACAGCGCAACGTCGCCCAGCACGCGCATGCCGCCGCGTTCAATCGTGAAGGAGCAGGCCGTCGGTGCGGGGATCAATTGTTGCATGAAATGCGCGCAGCCTTGCTTGTCAAGCGGGTGCGGCACCCCGTCCGGCCAGCCGAGGAATTGAGGGTGGATCAGGGCAAGCAACGCCGCGTAATCCGCTTTATACAGATTTGTAAAATAGGCTGTTTCCAGTTTCCAGATTTCTTCTTGCATGGGATCCTTGTCGTTTAAACACTAGTGGTGGACGAGGTGGGCTTGGTGGACTGAGTGGACAGCAAGGTGCGCTTTTCTGAGCGCACGCGGTACAGGCGCTCGGTGAAACCGCCCCCGTTCTCAAACGCCGTTGCCTGTGCGGCGAGTTGACGGTCGAGCAAGCTGCAGGCCACCGCCAGCAGTACCAGTGCGGCGTTGGCGGCGATTTCGGGGTAGGTGGACGGCGTGGACGGAGTGGACAGAGTGGACGGAGTATGTTCAGCGGGTCCATGTTGTCCACTTTGTCCATCTCGTCCACTTTGTCCGCGCTGGTGCACTTCGCGCACCCACTGCGCCACGTCATCGGCCGTGGTGCAGCGGCGGTCGATCAGCTCCTGCCGGCGGGGGTCGTCACGATCCCAGATCGGCAGGCCGTGCTGGCGCAGGAAATCCTCATAAATCAACTGTGACACCTGAAAGCTTTTCAGGTTGCGGTAGCCACCGTGTGGCGGTATGAGTGGTTCTGTGCTCATGGTTGTGCGGCGAGATGGACATGATCGGCCACCCCACCGACGCGATAGCACTCACAGTCGGCATTGCGGGCCACGGTGGCGAGGTAGGCGTGCAGGGCAGGTCGGATCGTCGCGCCGAGTATGGGTGCGCAGTCTTTGGTGCTGAAGACCACATGGATGAGAAGAAATGATAGCGATTGTGGCATACTCAATGGAACGGGCCTTCAGCCCTCATTGGCTGGCGCATTACATTCCTGGGGCGATGCCCCAGGCTGGGATAAAAACGCGCCGTTGGCGCTTGATTGGTTCTTTGACTGGCGCATTACATTCAGGGGCTTACGCTTTAGTCTGCGGCAGACAACAATCAAGCCGCAAGTATTTGCAGCAAACAAGCCCACCATCATCATGCGGAAGTGCAAGCGGATTCGTGCCGTAATGTCTTGCTCCGCCTCCATTTTCTTCTTGTTCTCTTCCGTCCGCTGTTGATGATAACTATAAACGGCCCGGGCCAATTCGTGGCGATCCACAAAAATTGAACTGATCGACCCCAAAGCCAAGAACAGTTCTAACAACGCCAAGATTATTACCAATATCTTCATGGTAGTTTACAGTGCCTGAAAGGGTTTGAGGGCCAATGGCCCGCTTTTATCCCAGCCGGGGGCAACGCCCCAGGAAAAGGTCATAATACGCACAAGGGCTGAAAGCCCGTTTCATTGGTTAGTCCCAGACAAATCGTTCCTCGTATTGGATTCCATATTTAGTGAGAAAGGCCAGGTATTCTTCTTGAAAGGTGTGCACACGATGATGCTCCTCTTGATTGTCAATATAGCGACGTAAGTCGTCAAGGTTGGCAGGTCCTACGGAAAAAGCACCGTACCCGCGTTGCCATGAGAATCCGGCCAAATCGGGTGTTTGCATCTCGAGCCATTTTGACGAAGATGTTTTCAGTTCTTCGACGAGGTCCGCCGCGGTGATCGTTCGCGAAAAGCGGACGGCGAGATGGACATGATCGGCCACCCCACCGACGCGATAGCACTCACAGTCGGTATTGCGGGCCACGGTGGCGAGGTAGGCGTGCAGGGCAGGTCGGATCGTCGCGCCAAGTATAGGTGCGCGGTCTTTGGTGCTGAAGACCACATGGATGAGAAGAAATGATAGGGATTGTGGCATGGTCAATGGAACGGGCCTTCAGCCCTCATTGGCTGGCGCATTACATTCCTGGGGCGATGCCCCAGGCTGGGATAACAACGCGCCGTTGGCGCTTGATTGGCGCATTCCTGGGGCGATGCCCCAGGCTGGGATAAAAACGCGCCGTTGGCGCTTGACTGGCGCATTCCTGGGGCGGTGCCCCAGGCTGGGATAACAACGCGCCGTTGGCGCTTGGCTGGCGCATTCCTGGGGCGGTGCCCCAGGCTGGGATAACAACGCGCCGTTGGCGCTTGGTTGGTTCTTTGACTGGCGCATTCCGGTTGTTCAAGCATCATTAACATTGTAGCATAAACAAAAAGGACACAGGCGGCGCGCCGGCGCACAGCTTCTTCAATCAGTGTGTATCTGTGTGCATCTGTGGCTAAACTGCTGCTGCAACGGGGCAGGGCCTGACCGTCCTACCCACGCGGAACGCCGTTCCGCGGCTACGTGCTGGCACACCAATGCCCTGCGCGCCGGTGCATTGAAATGGTATAATTTCCTCATGCACCGCGTTCCCGAACCAGAAATCATGGCGGACGAGACTGAGGCCGCCAGTTATGCCAGCGCCGCCGCGCTGGGGTATCTTGGCAACATTGACGCCAGTTTTGTCGCGCAGTTTCTGCGCCTGGGCCTGACGCGCGGCACCGTGCTCGACATCGGCACCGGGCCCGGTTTGATCCCGCTCAAGATTTTGGAACAATGCCCGACGCTGCGGTTTGTGGCCACCGATCTTTCGGACGCAATGCTGGCGCTGGCACAGCAAAATGCCGATGCGCATCCCCACGGCGCGGCCGTCCAGGTTGAGAAAGCTGATGCAAAGCAGTTGCCGTATGCCAACGCGAGCTTCGACGCGGTCATTTCAAATTCCGTGCTGCATCACCTGCCGGATCCGGCGGCCTATTTGCGTGAAATTGCGCGGGTGGTGAAACCAGATGGTGTGGTGCTGGTGCGGGACATTCGGCGGCCGGCGGGCTGGCTGTTGCCGTGGTGGTGGCGCTGGTTTGGCCGGCACTATCGCGGCCAGATGCTGCAATCCTACCAAGACTCATTGCGCGCGGCGTACACCAAGGCGGAACTGGCACGATTACTGGCGCAGTCGCCGTTGCGTGCCTGTGGCGTGTTTGCCTGGCGGCTGACGCACATCGGGATTCGCCGTGGTTTCTCTCGCGCTGGGAGAAACAATTAATAATTATCCCGCCGCGGGATAATTACTGCAGGCGCAGGGTACCGGTGGCGCCGTTGAGGCGGTAGGAGAACAGCAGCGTGCGCACGCCGGTGTCGGCATCATTGAGCACCAGGCGCACGGGAATCAGCGCGGAGGCTGCGCCGGTGCGGGTGATGCCGTAGCGCGCCAGCATGGGCACGAGATCAGCTTTACGAACAGTCATGGTTACGGTCAGCTGATTGTTTTTGGCCCAGCGGATCGTGGCATAGGTGGCCGGCAGGCTGCCGCGCGCGGGCGTAAAGATTACGGTGGTATGCCAGGTGGCTTTTTTGGCGACATTGTAATTGAGCGGATACCCGCCGATGTACAAGACGCCGCGCATGAAATTGTCCAGCACAAAGCGCGGCGGCACAGTAAAGCTCGCCTTGATTTTCAGCAGGTCGCTGTCGGGCTTGCCTTGCGCGTGCGTATTCCATGGGACGGACATGGTGATCTGGGTGAAATTCCCGTTGAGGAATTCATCATCCGGGCGGATGCGCAGATGCACCGCGCCAGTGCCCGGCACGGCGCCGGCGTCAGCCAGCGCGATATTCATGGTGTAATGGCCGGCGACGAGCGGAGTGCCGGCACACAGGCCGGCCGGCGACAGCGTCAGGCCGGCGGGCACGCCGCCGAGCTCGGTCCAGGTATAGGGCGCGGTGCCGCCGACCGCCGTCATTTGGGCGGCATACATGACATTGACAAAGCCAACCGGCGCGATTTGCTCAAACAGTTGCGGCGCAAGGCCGGTGGCATTGGGCAGGACAACGATGGTGGCGGCGGCATAGGCCAGCAGGCCGGCGGCGTCGCGGGCCTCAAGGGTGGGCGCGCTGGCGCCCGCGCTGGTTGGCACGCCGCACACCACGCCATCGCCGGCGAGCGCACTGCCGACCGGCATCGTGCCGGCGGCCACACGCCAGGTGTACGGCGGTGCGCCGCCGGTGGCGTGCAGCGGCAGCGCCATGGCGGTGCCGACCACGCCGGTCAGTGCCACCGGCGTGATGATTTGCAGGGACATGCCTTTTTTCAACAGATGGATGCTGGCGACATTGTTGAGCGGGGTAAGTTCGGTGCCGAGTGGCATGGCTTCAATGGTGACCACATGCAGGCCGGCGGGATAGAGATACGCCAATTGCCAGTTCCAGTCGGCGCGGCCGCCGGGGATCAGCGGGTTTTGATTATAGGCCTGGCTGTCAAGCAGGCCGTCCACAAAGACGCTGACCAGATACTGATTGGCGGCACACGCATCCGGGCCACTGTTGCGCACGCGGAACCAAATAATGTCGTTGACGGCATCGGTGACGACCGGCTTGTCAAGGCGCAAGTCGACGATCAGCGGCAGGAGCGGCACGGGCATGATGAATTCGAGCACGTTATTGGTCGTGGTGATTTCGGGCCCGTCTGAAATGACGGTGGCGCGCACAAGATGGTCGCCCGGCGGATACTGATAAGCCAATTGCCATTGCCAGGTGACGGTTGTGTGGGCGGGCAAGTCGATGGTATTGCGCGCGTCGGAATCGGCCAGGCCGTCCACATCAACGAGGATGCGATAGCTGTAGGCGCGTGCGATGCCGGGGCCGAAGTTGGCGACATCGAGGTCAAATGTTTCGGGGCCGCCATCGATGTTGCGGACGGCGGTAATCGCGAGGTTGACGGGGATTTGCGGCCCGACATCCAGAATGAAGACCAGGATGTTATCGGGTGGCGCAATGTCGCCGCCATCGGCAAAGGCCTCGATGCGAATGGTGTGCGGGCCGCGCGGATAAATATAGGTCAGTTGCCATTCCCAAGTGACCGCCGCGCCGGATGCCAAGGGCGCGAGGTTGCGCGCGCTGGAATCGAGCACGCCATCGACAAACACATTGATTGCATAACTGTTGGCCGCCAGCGCGCCGGGTCCATAATTGATAATGTCAAAGGTGAACGTCTCGTCGATCGTGCTGAGCACGTGCGGATGGGCGACGGCCAGATCGACCGACGCATCGCTGGGGATGTAGGCATCGAGCTCGAGGTTGTCAATATAGGCGCCTTCGAAGCCGGCATTGACATTATCCGAGAGGAATTGCACGCCGACATACAGGTATGGCGCGCCGGCGAAGTCATTCAGCAAGACTTTGCGATTGAGCACCCAGCCGGCGCTGTAGCCGCTGAGCGCATCGCCGGTGTAGTCAATGCCGTCGGTCGAGACGCCGACAAAGACGGAGTCGTAGGTCAATTCCGTATCGAGCCAATAGTCGAAATAGATTTCGAGGGCGGTGGTGTTGCGCAGATCGAACGGGCCGTCGAAGATCCAGGCGTTCATATTGTTGAAATAGCCATGCGGCGCGGTGTACTCCGAGCCGAGGCACCAGATCGAGTACGGCGTGCTGACGGCGCGGTAGCTGGTGCGGCCCCATGTGGGCGAGCCTTCGCGCAGCCAGTAGCCGGGGAAGATGCCGTCGAAATTGTCAAAGAGATACGACCACCATCGGCCGGCGTTGGTCTGCATCAGCGCGGGTGTGGCCGCGCTGCCAACCATGGCTGGCATTATTGAACCGCGGGCAGTGCGTGTGCGCGACAGCGCGGGCGGGGCGTTGGCGCGGCGCGTGACATTGGTGGCGAGGACCACGGTCGGCAGGCCGGGCGTGGTGGTGATCTGCGTCCGCGCGCGGTTTGGCGGCGGCTGGCCGTTGGCCAGCATGAGCTGCGGCCGGGCAAGCGGGCGGACGCGTTCGTGGGCGGCAGTGGAAAGCACCGGAGTAAAGGAGTAGCGGAGTGGTGGAGTGATGGAGCCGCGAGCGGCGCCGGGCGGGGTGACTTGGCCACTGCGCTCGCGAATCCGGGCCTGTTCCGGGCGGGGCGTTCGCACCACGGGCGGCGCGGCCTGCAAGCCAGCGCCGCTTTCTTGCGGCGGCCTGACGGCTGGCCGGGCCGTGCGGACGGAGATCAACGGTGCGGGCGGCGCAGGTGCGGCGACCATGAGCGCCGCACCGGCAAACAAGAAGCAGGTCAATAATGATGAGCGCATGAAGGTATTCAAAGAAAGGCTACCGCAGGCGTTACGTCAGCGTCTCCGTCCGCCGCCCGCTTCCATCGGCATCTGGCCACCGCCACCGCCGGAGGGCATAGAACGCCCAGCAGACATGTTGGGCATACTCGGCGCGGACATGCGTGGCGCAGACACATTGGGCATACTCGGCGCACTCGGCTGACTGACGCGCGGCATGCTTTGCGCGACCGGCTGGCTGACGCGCGGCATGTTTTGCGCACTCGGCTGATTGACGCGCGGCGTGTTTTGCGCGATCGGCTGATTGACGCGCGGCGTGTTTTGCGCGATCGGTTGGTTGACGCGCGGCGTGTTTTGTGCGATCGGCTGGTTGACGCGCGGCGTGTTTTGCGCGATCGGCTGATTGACACGCGGTGTGTTTTGCGCGATCGGCTGATTGATGCGCGGCGTCGATGGCATGGTTGGCCGAGTCTGCATGCTGGTGGCGGGCGTGAACGATGTCCGTGTGTTCACATTTGGGGTGCGGGCCGACGTGCCCCAACCACTGCGCAGCTGGTCTGCGCGCGGCACTTGAATCGGGCGGGGCGCCACACCCAGCTTGGGCTGTTCGACGCGCGGGGTCACGCCCGGCGACGGGGTTACGCCAGCACCGGGCCGTTCAGTGCGCGGCACGGCGCCAGGGTTGATGGCCGGTGTGCCGACGCGTTCGCCGCGTGCCACCGAGCCGGGCGTGCCGGCGGTGTTGCCCGCGCGTTCAACGCGTCCCACCGCGCCGGGAGTACCGGCGGTGTTGCCCGAGCGTTCAACGCGTCCCACCGCGCCGGGCGGGCTCTGCTTCTCAACACGCTCAGCCGGCATGGCCCGGTCAGACCGCGCCAGTGCGGCGCCTTCGCGCATGCCCGGGCGGTACACTTCGAGCTGATTGCGGGAAATCGTGCCATTGCGGCTGCGATCCGTCGTGGTCGAAAGCACGTAGGGCTCGATCCGGCGATTGACGTGCCGCTCGACATCCATCACGGGCGGGCCATACCAATCGCAACGCCGGCCGCCGGCAAAGTAATATTGGTCGCCAAAGAAATAATAGTTGTTCATCACCATATACGGTGCGCAGACTGCCGGGCAGATAAATGCCGCGCCGACATAGTATGACCACACCATCGGGCTGAGAAAATAATTGAAGTTGACAAAGCACCAATCGCTCGGGTAGACGGTGTAGGAGGCACCAAAGCCGCACGGCGCCATCGGCGCCCAGCCGACATAATTGCCGTAGGTGTACCAGGTCACCCATGACGGCGCCCATTCATAGCCCGGCACCCAGCACCAGCCCAGCGACGGATGCCGCGCCCAACGCCCGTAGTTATAGCACATCCAGCCCCACGGGTAACTGCTTTGCCACATCCAGCCGCTGGAGGTGCAGGCCCAATTGCCGTTGACATACGGGCCCCAGCCGGCGGCCACGCCGCCCGGCGTCCACACCCAGCCGAATTCAGATGATTCATACCACGTGCCATAGGGCCCCAACTCATTGTAGCAGGTGTCGAAGTTGAGGGACATGCCGATGCTCAGACTGGCATCCGCACGCACCGTGGGGGTGACTACGTTCATCAGTAGCGCTGTGGTCAGCGCCATCATCGCCAGGACGGCAAACCGCGTTTTCATTGGGCACCTCGTTTGAGGCTTGGGGTTGTGAGCGCCCGAAACCATTGAGCGTTCATACATAAAGACGCAAAAACTGAACTGCCATTCATATTTTACAAAAAAAGCGGCAAAGGTGCAATAGGGCGTTGCTGCCCATAGCGCGGAACGCCGTTAAATTCTCGTGCAACACGATAATTTATGGATGCAGAGGTGCAGAAGTTGCCAGAGGTTCCGTGCGCGGGGCCATCCGCCGAAAGATGCGATCGGGAGATCGCACCCACCTTCAGACGATCCGGCGATCGGCGGTCCGTTCCGTGGCTACATCACGGGCGCGGCATTGCGCACCGCGGTCGGCACCTCTGCCCGTAGCCGACGCACGGCGTGCGGCGCGCAG
>JAPLST010000281.1:20679-25953 GCA_026398485.1 bacterium | reverse complement strand
TCACGCGGAACACCGTTAAATTCTCGTGCGACACGAGAATTTATGGATGCAGAGGTGCAGAAGCGGAAATGCATACCGCGGTCGGTACCTCTGCCCGTAGCCGACGGATGGCGTGAAATTTCTGTGGATAACCTACCCTCCCGTCCTGCTTTTCATTATATATCTACTTGCACAGCGACACGATAAGCGATTTTACCAATTGTGGATAACTTGTGCGGGGCGCGTGAAAATCAAAGCCGTTTATGCTATACTGGCAGACATGCTAACCAGCACATTTTGTCATATTCCGCGGGTGGGCCAACATGCCGAGGCGCAATTGTGGGCGCGCGGCATTCATTCCTGGGATGACGCCCATGCCCACGCCGATGCAGGACAACGGCCGCACTTCCGACAGCATCTCGAGGCATCCCGTGCGGCGCTGGCCGGCAATGACGCGCGTTTCTTTGCCGATACCCTGCCGGCCCAGTTGCAGTGGCGGCTGTACCCCGAATTCGCGCACACCACCGCCTTTCTTGACATTGAAACCACCGGCCTGACTGGCACGCATGACTACCTGACCACCGTCTCGCTGTTTGACGGGCGCGCGCTGCATTATTACGTCAAGGGCATGAATCTCGACCGCTTTGTTGAGGACATCCAGCAATATAAAGTGCTGGTCACCTACAATGGGCGTCAATTCGACATTCCCTATTTGGAACGCTATTTCCGCATCAAGCTGCCGCAGGCGCAGATTGACTTGCGTTTTGTGCTGCACCGGCTGGGCTACAAGGGCGGGCTGAAGGGCTGTGAGCGGCAGTTGGGGATTGCGCGCGGCGAACTGGACGGCGTGGACGGCTATTTTGCGGTGCTGCTCTGGCACGACTTCGTGCGGTACAACAATCCGGCCGCGCTGGAGACGCTCTTGGCGTACAACATGGCCGACACCGTCAATTTGGCGACCCTGCTGGCTATGGCCTACAACATGAATGTCCGCCAAACGCCGCTGGCCGCGGCGCGCTGCGTGGCGTTGCCGATCTTGCCGGCGATCCCGTTCACGCCGCACGCGGAGACGATTGCGCGCGTGCGCCGCCAGTATGAGCAGTGAGCATGGCGCATGACAAACAAGCCATTGACAATTCACTATCGCCCGTGCTACAATTTCCGCACCGGCAATTGGTGAAGCATGCCCAAAACGCCATAACAAGCACACGCGAGCAACAAGCAATGAAACCCGCAATCATGATAATCTTCGCAATGTTCCTGGGCACATTATGTGGCGCCCAAGACCGCACCAATCCAAAAGTGGCGGCGCTGACAAAGAAGATAAATACGATTATCATTCCTGAAATCGCGTTCCATAATGCAAATCTTGCGGACGTTGTGCAGATCATCACGACAACCGCCAAGGAACACGACGCGGCCAAAACGGGCGTCGAGATTGTGCTCATGGACAAGGAAAACAAAGCCAGGGTTGAAATGAGTCTCCGCGGGCTGTCGGTGCACGAGCTCCTTGATTTTGTGGCCAAAATTGGTGGCCTCGTCGTTGAAGTGCGGGAGGATGCCGTGGTGTTGCGGAAGCCCACCACCGACCGGAAATTGTCTTCCGCCAATTAGCACCGCGCACGGTGCCTTTGTTTTTATTTGTGCTGTTCTGCGAGCGCCCATTCGGCCGCGTACAACGCATGCAAGCGGGTCGTGTCAAACAGGGGCACCGGGGTATCCTCGGACGTGACCAACATGGCTTGTTCGGTACAGCCCAGGACAATGCCCTGCGCGCCACGATGCACGAGCTGTGCCATGATGCGGCGATACGCCGCGCGTGATTCATCGCGGACAATGCCGACGCACAGCTCGTCAAAAATGATGCGGTGAATCTGGGCGCGCGCGTCGTCATCCGGAATCACGACCGTCAGGCCGTGGCGCGCGCGCAGCCGGTCGCGGTAAAAGCCCTCGGCCATGGTGAATTGCGTGCCAAGCAAGCCCACGGTTTGAATCTTCTGCGCCTTGACCGCGGCGGCGGCCGCGTCCACGATGTGCAGCACGGGTATGCCGATCGCCGGTTCGATGACCGGCACGAGCTTGTGCATGGTGTTTGTGCAAATCACCAGGCATTCGGCGCCGGCGCGTTCGAGGGCGCGCGCGGCGGCAATCATGGCCTGGCCGGCGCCGTCCCAATTGCCGGCGCGCTGCAGTTCTGCAATCTCAAAAAAGTCGACACTATACAGCACGATTTTGGCGGAATGCAAGCCACCCAGCCGCCGCCGGACGATGTCATTAATCACTTGGTAATACGGCACGGTTGATTCCCAACTCATGCCACCCAGCAAACCAATAATCTTCATCACAATCTTCCCTTGGGATAAAAGACGCCGCACGGCGTCATGGTGCTGGATAGTATAGCACAATCACCCGTGGCTGTCACAGGCGAGATGCGATTGTCAAAGGTTACCGCGCAGTGCCGCTGCTGCTGGCTTGGATTTGCAGTCAAAGTGGGAGCCGCCTCCGTGCGGCGAATGCAGCATATTGCAGCAACAAGCCGGCTACCGGCGAAACGACGTTCCGTGTGATGTGCGGCACGCCGCACGCCGTGCGTCGGCTACGGGCAGAAATGCACGGGCAGAAATGCACGCACGCCGCGGATGCTGTGCAGCCTTCTCTCAAGTCTGGCGCCCCACCGCGCTTGCCGCGGTGGACGCAGAGATTGGGAAAAAACGCCAGCGGGCGTTTTTCTCTCAATCTTATTCACCCACGACGCGAGGTCGCGGGGGTCTCTGCGCAGAGATGTAGCCGCGGAACGGCGTTCCGCGTGATGTGCCCCACGCCGTGCAGCGAAGGGAGCGCCGATCGTCCCGCCGTTGGCGGGACTGAAGGTAGGTGCGATCGCCTGATCGCAGCAGCTTTTGGCGGAAGCCGCGTGCGACCTTTGGCCGCGTCATAAATTATCGTGCCGCGCGAGAATTTGGCGGGATGTGGAAATCCCGCCTACCCTCAGCGGCACGGGCGTGCCGCGCTCCCTTCGGCAGCCGGCCGGCGGAAAGGCATTCGCCGAATGGCACCGGCTCCAGGCAGAAGTAAGAATTGGGATGGCGGTGCGTTATATTCAATCTTATTCACCCGCGATCCCGTCAGCGGCGGGATCGTGGGGGTCTCTGCAGCTGCGAGGCAATGTGAACGCAGAAAACGAATGATGAGTGTCCAGCACGCAGCATGTAACATTTGCTATGCTTTTTATTCTGCATTCATCATTCATCACTCATCATTTTTCATCGTTGTGGGGGTCTCAGGCGCATTCAAGCTTGGCGCGCCGGTGCCGGCTATGCCCGGCCGCGAGCGAAGCGCGCCTTGCTGGCGACATAATCGCGCGAACCGTCGCGCACCCAGCGGTCGAGTTGGGCCGGGTCTTTAAGCTGCTGGCCGCGGCGGCGTTCGACCGCCAAAAAGCCGCAGGCACATTCCGGCAGCCAGGTGATGTCGCCCCATAGTTTTTCGAACTGCGCCACCGGAAACACATCTTCCTGGCCGGCGCCCCACAGCAGCTTCACATCCTTGATGGTGACATAGGTCGGCACGCGCTCCTCGACGGCGTGCAGCGCGGCGTTGATCTTTGTTTTCGCCGCCGCGTCGGTCGCGGCCGCCAGCACGTCCGCGCGCGTCAGCCCGAGCGTGGCCAGATAACGGTCGATGTTCACCCAGTTGGTCAGGGTGTTGTAGTAGGACAGTTTGAATTCATCCTCTTCGCGCGGCAGGGCCAGGGCCTCGACCAACTGGGCGCGCTCGTTGACGCGCGCCAAGCCGCCGCCCTTGTCCTCGTAACGGCGCGGCGTGACTTCAAAATTAATGGTCTTCTCGCTGAGCTGGTGCATGCCCAGCATGATCGGGCTGAGGAACACGCCGAGCGTGTCGGCGTTATGCACCATCAAATGCTGCAAGGCCGGGTTGTCGCGCAGCATGTGGGCCAGCGTGCCATTGCGCACCAAGTTCGGGATTTCGTAAAAATGGCCGGGCGGATTGAAGCGCTGCAGCGGAACATTGTCGCAATAATCTTCGCCTTCGCCCTGACTGCGCGCCCATTGAATGTAGGCTTCGCGCAAGCTGTTCTGCACTTTTTGGGCTTGCTCATCCAGCTTTTGCTGCGACAATTCTTCCCACAGAAATCGCAAATCGCGCTCCAAGGGATAGACCCGCTGGCCGATCGACTGGCCGCGCGAAAGATAGACCGGGCCTTCATACCCATAATTGCGCGTGATCTCAAATTCCGTCTGGGTCGGCTCATGCGTCAGAAAACTGGTGGTAAACACCTGCTGGACCGGCTGCTTGTAGGTGTGCATCACTTCCCATGACTTGCCCAGATGCACTTCGGCAAAGCTGCGATGCTTGCCGCGCATGACGACAAACGGGTTGATCAGCTTGACGACCGCGGCACCGTCGGTCCAGCGACTGCCCAGCCCGCCGCCGTAGGTGACCACGGCGACTGCGTTCTGCGCCAGCAGCTCCTGGCCGACTTGGCGATAACGCGCCACCGTGGCATCCGTCAAGTCGTTCGAGACAATCGCGACATCACCGGCGCGCACATCTTCAACCGTGGTGGTCGGCGGCAGACGATTGTTGCCGACACCAATCGTGCCGGCCTTGAGCAGGCGCTTGTTGTGCTCGTGGGCCTCGGCGTCAAACCCGTTGAGCTCCTTGATCCGCGCCGCCTCGGCGTCCAGTTCGGCGCGCGAGGCCGTGCGGGACTGCGCCGCCAGCGCGCCGGGTGCGAGGGCTTCCAGCGCGGCGCGGGGTGCCGGCCGGCACCAGACAGGCGATTTCCGCCGCATGCGCGTGCCACCAGGCCGGCGCGCCGGATTTCAGCAGCGCGTGCAGGCCGCGCACATAATATCGGGGTGGCAGCACAGCCGCGGCGCCATCGCGCACATGCGCATCAATGCCTTTGTAATTCAGCCGGAAATCATAGACGACCGGCTCCATTGCGAACGGCAGGGCATATGCGTAGCGCTGTTTCAGCCGGCGCATGATGTCGACGACGCCCGTGCGGAACGCGTGGTGAATTGCCGGATCCACCACAAAGGCCATGCCGCCGCCGGACGCGCCGCCCAACATCATGAAACCCCAGTACTGCTTGCCAAACTGTTTTTTGACAGCCTCGATCAGATCCTCGGTAAAGGCGTTGCTGGTCCATGGAATCATGCATTTTGTGCCGGTCTCCCAATCCAGGGTGCACAGCCGGCCCAGCTCTTTCATGTTGCCGGATTTGAGGGCTGCCACGATATCGTCAAAATATTCGTAGCCCTGCAG
>JAPLST010000281.1:0-20570 GCA_026398485.1 bacterium | reverse complement strand
GCCATTCATCACGGTAGCGCAACAAATAACGGGTCGTCACCATTTCCAGGATCGGCCCGACATTCATCGACAAGCCGCCATGCACGATAACAATCGATTGTTCCAACAACTCATCGATGTTGGGTGGCAATTGTTCGCGCGCCAGCACGCTGTGCGCCGGCAAAAGCCGGCCGCGACTGATGCCGTATTCCGGATCATCCTTGCCGGCCTCAACGCCTTCAATGACTTTGATGCCCGGCCAAATGCCGCCGGAATCCTGCCAGCCGCCACCCGAGCCGCCCAGCCATTCGCCCAAAATCGCACGCGCGGCGACCAGCCGGCGCTCGTCTTCCGTCAAGCCGCCGGTCTGCTGCGCAATCTGTCCGCTAAAGCGCATCAGGCGCGTGATGATCGTGGCCAGCAGCGTGGTTGAGACGGCCAGGCGCGAGCCCTTGGGAATTTCACGCACATAGGTCACGATTTCAAGGCCGCCCGGCCGGCCCAGCAGCTTCTTCAAAATATCCGGCAAGGGCGTCGGGCTGCCTTCCAGACACGGCGGAATGACGCCGGCGGCGATGACCCCGGCTTTCAACAGCCCCAGATGATCGTTGCCCAAGTTGAATATTTCCGGCAGCGAGGTTACTTCCTTTTCGGCCTGCAAATCGAGCGAGACCAGCCGGATGACCGGCTCGGGAATGTAGCGGCAATAACATTCAACCGGCGGCGCCACCGCGCCACTGCCATGCACGGCCAGGTTGACCGACAGGTTGACGACCTTGGCGCCCTCCGGAAAATCCATACCCAGAAAAAAGATGTCGGACCAGCCGGCATGGCTGGGATCGGCGCGCACCGGCGCGACATCCACGCCCACTGGATAAAGCCCCGTGGCCGGGTCCGGCGTCGTGTACCGGGCCGGCGCGCGCAGCGGATAGCGCCGCGCGGTTTTGGGCGCAAACAGCCATTCATTGCCGCGACTGGTGCGCACGCTCTGGCGCACTTGGTCAAGCAGATACTTGAACGCCAGATTGTAATAGGCCTCGGCCAGGGCGCTCAGCAGCGCCTCGTTGCAGCCCTGCGCCATCATCGCGGCGCGAAAACGCTCGATCGCCTCGTCATACGCACGATTGAGCGTGGCATGAATGCCGGCATACGGAATGCACCCCAGCTTCTGCACATCCTTGCGATCAATCAAATAATAGCGATAGATGGCGTGAATGAAAAGGCAGGCGCGCACGCGATGATACAAATTATCCACATGCTTGCGGAAAAACTCGAGGCCTTCGGCAATGCGCAGCAGTTCTTCCTTGTCTTTGCCCGCCAGCAGTTCATGCTCGCTGCGATGCCGCAGGGCATCATCGGGGCTGGTAATCGTTTCAATGATGGGCTGGTACATTGGTGGTCAGTGCGTCGGTATTCAGTGATCAGTGATCAGTGATCGGTAATCAGTCAATCGTCAATTGTCAATTGCTGCTTGGAGTCCCGCCACCGGCGGGATAATTTGTAAATTAGTCTACCCCCACCCGCGTGCAGACGGCGGCGCCTTCGAGCATGCGCAAAATATTGCCGCGCGTGGTCATGTTGAAGACAATAATCGGAATGTTGTTTTCGCGGCAGATGGTGATCGCGGTCAGGTCCATCACTTCGAGTTTGCGGGCAAGCACCTCGTCAAAGGTGATTTTGTCAAACCGTTGCGCCTTGGGATTGGTGGCCGGATTGCTGCAATACACGCCGTCGACCTTGGTGGCTTTCAGCACCACGTCCGCCTGGATTTCCGCGGCGCGCAGGGCGGCGGTCGAGTCGGTCGTGAAAAACGGGTTGCCGGTGCCGCCGGCAAAAATGACCACCCGCCCGCGCTCGAGCTGGCGGATGGCTTCCAGCGGTTGCAGCAGGCCGCACAGGCGCGGCACTTCAATGGCCGATTGCACCACGCACGCGACGCCGGCGGCGCGCAGGAAATCAGCCAGCGCCAAACTGTTCATGACCGTGCCGAGCATGCCAATGTAATCGGCCGTGACGCGGTTCATCATCCGGCCGCGGCTGGACATGCCGCGGAAGAAATTGCCGGCGCCCGTGACCAGCGCCACTTGCACATTGCGGGCGACCAATTCTTTCAGCTCGTCCGCCAAAGCCGCCAGCACATCCGGATTAAGGCCATGGCCATCACTGCCGGCGAGAGCCTCGCCGCTGAGTTTCAGCAGAATACGACGATACGTGGTCATGTGGTGCTCCAACGGTGATCAGGATAATCAGTCAAAGACATTGTGCCCATTATACTGTTTTTTATGCGGCGCTGCTGACCTGCTCATCACCCCGGATCCGGCGATGGAATTTGTTGTTGCGCCCCACCAGTCCCGCAACCGGCGCACGCGCGTCAACTTTAGAGCGGAGCCCCACGATCTATTGCAAGGTCTGTCCTGCGTTCCTCAATCATGGTTGGCGGCTTGCTGAGCCCAGCCCAAGAAATGATCCGACCGAGTAGGGCAGGCTACCCAGCCTGCCATCTCCGTTACTCAGCACGCCACACCATATAATTCCCAGTCGCAAGGCCAAGAGGTGCAGCAGTGGCAGGCTGGGTAGCCTGCCCTACCTCAGATGGTAACCACTTGGTGTGCAAGCAAGTGCGCCCCGAAATTGACGCGCATGCGCAGCCGGCGTGTGTATCGGCGTGATTGGTGGACGCAGAGATTGAGAAAAAACGCCGGCGCCGTGCCCGCGCGCGCATGTGCTGCATGACAAAACAAAGGCCACATGAAAAAAGCCGGAACACCCGCATGGCGGTATGCTCCGGCTTGGAAATGTGGAGCCAGAAGTCGGAGTTGAACCGACGACCTGTGCTTTACGAAAGCACTGCTCTACCAACTGAGCTATTCTGGCGCAAGTGTTTACGTCGTTTCTTTGCTTCTTTGCAAAAAGCCAGTGCCTTTTTGAGTGCCCGAACACGATAAAAAGGAACCATTTTAGCAAGCCTGCGCCTTTGTACTTGGGCGCGATATTGGCATAGTGTTCAACCATGCCGATGCTCTTCCATCCGTGTTGGGTCATCACGTCAAACACCGACCGGCCTTGGGCCAGAGCAACGGTCGCGCTGTACCGGCGCAAGTCATGGATGCGCAAATGGGCGACGCCGGCACGATGGGCGGCACGCTGAAACATTTTCAAGGCAACGTCGGCACGCCAGCGGTGCCCATCGAAGGTAAACGCTGCGCCGTTTGTCGGCAAGGGGAAGGGCCAGACCGGCGCTGGTACGATGCGCTCTTCCCCATTCTTGGTGCGTCGAAAGTGGATGCAATCGCCAATGTCTGCAACGTCAAGTGCGACGGCCTCACCGATGCGCGCGCCAGTCTGTCCAAGGAACCACACAAGCCGGCGCAAGTCTGGGTCGAGGCACTGGTCGAAGATGCGCTGCATCGTGGCTGCATCCGGCAAGTCTGGTCGTGAGTGGGTCACGCGCACCGCCTTGAACACACCTGCAATCGGATTGACTGGCGCACGACCGATGGCAACGGCATGATCGAAGGATGCCGACAATACCAAGTATTCCATTTGCAGCGTGGCGGATGCCGCGCCGTCAACCTGCCTGCGTTGCATGTACAGACCGAAGGCCTCGCGTGTTACGCTGGCTGACGTGCCACAAAAGAACGCGGACAAGTTACGCACGGCATAGTCAACTCGACGCCGGCGCGCTGCGCCATGCCGACCGCAACTCTCGCGCCACCTGCGCCACTGGTCTATAAGCTCTTTGACGGTCGTGCCGCGCGTCTGGCTGACCGCCTGCGCCACGATCACCGGGCCGGGCGTATCAACACCTTGGCCGTCGAGCATGGCGGCTTGTGCGCGGAGTGCCTCGGCCTCGGTGCCGTAATTGAACCGCTGACGTACGCCGGCGCGCACGCTGGTCAACTGGTACCGGGTGCCGGTCGTCGTGTGGATGGGGCGTATTTTCATTTCATCCCCTTTGCGTATCGTGCCGGATCACGGAACCGCCGCACGTCTACACTCATGCCCAACTCTTGCTCGGCTGCTGTAGCTGCCTCTTCGTCGGTAACGTGTGGCGCGTCAATTCCGAGTGCGCGCGCTTCCGCCCAAAACTTGTTTGCCGATACATGCGTTGCCGCTTTGCTGTACAGAAGGGCGCGCACTAAGGCGCTTCGCCAATCGAAAATATGGCCGCTGTCGCATCCTGTATCGAACAGCCCAACGGCCTGCCGTACAAGCTCGCGTCTTATCATGTCGAAGGCGACGCGCAAAACAAAAGGGTCTGGGTCGTCGTCTGGGCGCTCGCGCATATATGTGGCAATCGCGCCGGCCTCGCGGTCTACTTTCATGAATACGCGCCGCAGCGCGTCTAAATCGCGACGCAAGGCGAACCCATCATACCGAAGTAGCACGACTGCCGCCTCTTCGGGTGTCCATTTCCTAATGTCAAACTCTCGAGCAACTATCGGCTTACTCACGGCGCGGCGTGCGGTGCGTATACTCATGCTGCCACCTTTGGAAAAAAGGAACTGCCGAGGGTGTCAACAAATATGTGAATAGATGTACAAGGCCTCACGGCTCTTGTGTCCTCGGCAGTCCCAAAAATGTTCAGCGTGGCATTCATACTTGTTGACGCCTTTAGTATACCAAGTCTGGGCCGAAAAGTCAACCTGCCAGAATCACGGAAAAAATGGTATTCCAGTAGCGTGCGGAAAATGGCAAGATGGTCGTGCAATGAAAGACGATGCACAAATTTTCAAGGCTGGTCGGCGCGCGAAACCTCCTCGCGGCGTTTTTCATTGCAACGCGGCGACCAGCTTTTTCCCCTTTCCATAGGAGATCGTGATGTTTGACGTACGAGCATACTTTAGGCAATTCTTGACAACCGCGCCGGCCTTGAACGCGGCCCAACTGCGCGTGGCGGTCGTCTATCTGCTGCGCAGCAACCTAACGTCGCAGGCATGGCTGAGCAACGCGCGGCTTGAACAGGAGACCGGCTTGACCCGGCGCGATGTTCAGGAGGCGCGCAAGGAGCTTGTAGGCATGGGCTTCTTGGTGCCGACTGGTTATGTAAAAACGGTGCCGCGATACCGCGTTGTTATGACCGAGGCTATCCGGCCCTTAAGCAAGGGTGTCCACGATCCGGCCCCTAAGAGCATCCGGCCCATAAGAGCATCCGGCCCTGAATCAGATCAAACGCAGAACAAGCTACTGCATGAAGCAGTAGCTTGTGATGCAATCACAATCACAGCGGCGGCAACAGCGGCAGCGGAGGATGCAGGCAGCAGCGGCAGCTGCCTTGATGGCGCTGCCGCACTGCCTGCGATAGAAGAGGAGGCGCAGCAGCAGCCAACAAACGCGCTGGTCGCTGCAATGTTGTCGCGCGGCGTTGCCTTAGACGTGGCAAACCAGATCATCGCGTTTCAAGAGTCTCGCCAGTGGCGCGACCGTGATGGAAAACCCATTGCAAACCGCGTTGCCGCTTGCACCGCTCTGGCTAGCCGCTGGCGGTCACACAATGCGAAAGCGGTACCGGCACATGGGGGCGACGAAGGTCGTGGCTCTGGTGGGCAGCTAGCCCCCAAAAACCTGCCTCGTTTTCCCTTTGACGCCAGCAACGCGCCGGAAGGGTCGCGGTTGGCTTGGTCGCAATGTGTGGAAAGCATCGCGGCTGAACTCGCCTCGGAAGGCCGGATGTTCAAGCAAGGCGTGACTTTCGATGATGTGGCGTGGGGGTTTCTGAATACGGAGGTCGTCGAAGATCAACGCGATGCCGGCACGGTCAATTTCGACGCTTGCCGCTGGGCCGTCAAAAAGTTGGCGCGTTGTTACGGCGTGGATTTCGATGCCGGGGGGTGGGCGGAAGCGGTTTCCGGCGCGATGGACTTTGACCGGGCGTGTCGTGAGTCGCGTCTTGCCGACTCTAAACCGCCGCAGACCGAGCAACCGACCGAGGCGCAGCCTGTCGCGCCGGTCGAGGAACCGCAGGAACCGCCGGCAACGCCGTATGATGTCGCCGCGATGGTCGCCCAATTTCAGGCGCAACGCGCCGAACCACAAGGAGGCGAGAATGGCCATTCTACTACCTGAACGCGACGACGAGGGTGTGCGCACGCGCCACGACAACTCTGGGAGTGCTTTCGGCAATCTGCATCGTGAACGACTGCCGCGACAATTCTACATGTCCGATATTGACGGCGTGGTGCTGGCTGAAAATTCCATGTTCACCGAGTTTTGCGCCGTGGGGGATGCGATTGCCTTTGCCGCGCTGTTTGACTTGAAACAGACTGCCGCTGCATGTGAGATCGCGCCGCTGCGCAGACGGATGATGTGCGCGTTGGCCGTGGCGGTTGGTCGGGCGCAACCATTGCCGCCGATGTGTTTCGAGATTGTCGGCAGTGGCGAACCCTTGACCATGTACGAGCTAAACCCCCTTGCACGGCGACGCACGGGCCGGTGCTGGGTGTTGACCGGGGATAGCTGGCTCACGGTCTGGGCCGATTGCGGATTGACTGACCTGCGGTCACGCTTGACGGCGTGGCTGCGATAACAAAACAAGGATCACAAACATGAGTGAAATTACAAACTTGACGGATGCTGTACTCGATGTCCAGATCGCACTTGAAAATTTGCGCGACTTGATGCAGACGGTGCGCGCGACCAACACTGGGAGCTTGCCGCCTGCGTGCATCGAGGCGGTCTACAGGCTGACCAGCGTGATGCCAGTAGACCAGCTCGATGACCAGATCGAAGTAGCTGAGGAGTGCGTGGCGCGGTTGACCGTGGCTGAGAGGGAAATGTGAACCCGGCGCAACAAACCCACCTGAACCTCGACGCCGTGGAAAACTGGCCGAGTGAAAAGTTACTGCAAAAAGCCGTGTCGAAATGGCTGAGGGAACAAGGGTGCATCGTGTTGCACGTCGTCGGTTTTTTCGCCGCCTCGGCAGGCTGGCCGGATTGCCTTGTGGTCGCGCCTGATGGAAAATTCCTGATGATCGAATTGAAAACACAACGCGGAACCTTGCGACCGATGCAAACTACTTTCATCGAAAAGGCGCATCGGGCCGGTCACAATGTCATCGTGGCGCGTACCATGACCGAAGTGCGAAACGCCTTTGCCAACTTATACGCGGGGGTGACGCCATGACCGATGATCAACGCGATGAACTCGCCGCAGGCCTCGACGCGATAGCCGCGGCTGACCGCGCAGTGCGCTTTCTTGAAGTCTACAGCGCCGCTTTCAACGTGGCGGTGATGACGCTCGGCGACGATGATCGCGCCGATGCCGTCGCGCAACTACAGGCCGCAGGCCGGGCCGCTGGTATGTCGGCTGACGTTGTGGCGCGTGAGATCCAAGACGGCCTCCATGATGGGCGTGCGGCTTGCCAACCTGCGCAGCGTGCAATGATTGCGGAGAAGCTGGCGAATATGCCGCTCTACGGCGATGGGTCAAATCAACATAAAGAGGGTTCTGCAAATTTGCAGAACCCACCCATATCCCAGACCGCCGCCGCCAACCTGCTCAAGGTATCGCCGCGCAGCGTTGCCTCACGCGCAGGCCGGCGTGAGATCATCCGGCAAGTGCTGGCCGACCATCCGAACTGGTCAAGCCGCCGACTGGCGCGCGAGTGCGGAGTTTGTGGCCGAACGATTGCGAAGTATCGCACCGACTGCGGACTTCCGCACTTGATGCTCGAAGGCCTTGATGGGCGCAAGAGATCGGCACGCCGTCAACCACCAGAGGGTGCATGAAAGCGCGTGCCTTGTGATTTGAGTAGGGGGAGTAAGAGGGGGAAGAGATGCAGAAGCGCGTTTGTGTGTCATTTTCATGGTACAACGGGCGTGGGAAATCAAATATAGAAAATTTGTTCGATTGCGACTTTAGAGTACCATGCCGAACTGATAGTTAACCGATTTAGAAAACGCGCCACGATGCCCTATGAACGATTCGGCAATTTGTAAGAAGGGCCTAAACCCAATGTTTTAGGGGTCTAAAACGATCGGGCTTTGTAGGGCATCCTAGCGCGTTTTATGGCATGGATGCATAATAAATCATATGTTAACTATGGCAAAACCTCACGTCTGCATGTGGCATGGAACTTGTTTCATGCCGTCGAAGGGCGCGCACTACTTGCCCGGTCATTGTGACCGATTCCGAAAAGCGTTTTTGTGCGCGCGCCGGGGCGTGGCGCGGTGCGCCCCTGCCCCCCCGCGCGAGGCATTGCCCCAGATACGGCAACGCGCAAATTTTTCACGCCTTTGCGGAACCAGTGCCAGCTTGCCAGTGCCATAATGACGACGCACAACCCAACACTGTCCAGACCAGCACTACAAAAGCCAGTGCCTTTTCCAGTGCCTTTTGGCCTGTTTTCCATGCCTTTTGGGGGTTCTTGCATACTGGCATAGCGAGCATTTTTACTGTAAAGCGAGAAGGCCGAACCACCAGTATATACTAATGGTTCGGCCTCTTTTAATGTGGAGCCAGAAGTCGGAGTTGAACCGACGACCTGTGCTTTACGAAAGCACTGCTCTACCAACTGAGCTATTCTGGCTAAGTAATTTATTTCAATTAGCTTACAACTTGTTTTTGCAGCCTCTAAAAGCCGAGTGTTTCAAAAATTGCCAAAACCATCGCCGAAATAGCACTTTTTACAGTGCCACAGGCATTCTTCGTTCTGCCAAACTGTCAAAAGAGCGCTGCAAGTAAAAACTATACCATTATTGCGCTGCCTTGTCAATCGCAAATGCTGGCTGTGCCATTCGCCAGGGGTCAGCCGAATTGCCTTGTTTTACGTCGCGCATCGATATGCAGATGCAAGCGTCGGTCTTGCCTTAACTTATCTAAAAAAGGCCCCCCGCACATGGCCTTTTCAACATCAATAATCCCCTGGCTCAAATTTCAACATGTGCCGATCCATCCGCATTCGGTCCTTGCAATTCCAGAAAGAATATGCCACACTAGCCGCAGCGCAGGTTAAATAAAACCGCGGCCGGGTAAACGGTGGCGGTGCAATACAACCGGCGTCGAAGTCCGGCACTGCGCACAATGTAGAATAACAAATTGGCCGAAAAAAAGATGTACTTCGTAAAATATCAGCCGCTCAAAGATCAGCTCCGAAGTCGATCTGTGACTGATCGCGAGGCGCTTCCGTACCTTGCGATATTTGCAGCACTCACCGCCCTTGCCGGTGCGTTTCCCTTAACAGATGGATTCAATCGCTGGGATGCGATATCAGCTTTCTTTAGCGTTGTGCTTGCCATCGGCGGAATTGTTTACGCATATCACCAGAATGGCGGACGTACCGGCAACGACCTCATTCAGAAATATGTGATTCTTGGGTGGGTTGTTACCTTCCGCTTCATACTCATAGCGATGCCGACAATGTTCGTACTCACGTTTGTTGGTGCTATGATTGGCCTTTTTTCATGGCATTCAACAGGCCCCTTTGGTGTCGTATGTGTATTTGCATTCGAGGTCATTCTATATCAAAGAATCGGCAGACATATTCGGGACACAAGAAACAGGAGCAGCGAACCATCGCCTCGACCGGACGGTTCACCCGCAGCGGGTTCGCCGTCCGGTCAGACGTGACGTTATGCATCACACCACCCATGACCACTGACCCTTGGCTTCAACGATGGTTGCCGCGCATCGCGGAAACAGCTCGCGGTGTCCCGGTTCTTGAGATCGGCTGCGGCGCGGGAGCCGACACGGCCGTGCTAACCCAGTGCGGCTTGGAGGTTGTGGCCTTTGACCTCTCGCCCGAAGCCGTATCCGAGGCAAGGAAAGCCGCTCCAGCAGCAACGATCACCGTTCAGAGCGTTGAGCAACCGTTCCCACTGGAAGGCTCAGGTATTGGGGTTGTAATTGCCAGCCTGTCGCTTCACTACTTTTCATGGTGCCAGACGCAGCGTGTGTTTGCCCGCATTCGCACCACTCTCAAACGAGACGGTCTCTTGCTATGCCGCCTGAACTCAATCGAGGACAAGAACTACCAAAGTATCTATGGGAAGTCGCCGCAGAGAGTGATGCCTAACCCCTCGCTGAACCGGACACGTAACCGGCATACCGCTAAATATACCGCAAGTTATGCTCTGTATTCCAGAGCCATGTGCCATTTTGAAAACAAGGGCGGCTGCTTGTCCTGAACTTCCTCGACAAGAGTAATATCCGCCAGCCTGGCGCAGTGCCGTTGCTGCTGGCTTGGCCAGCTAAGGCGCCAGCATAGTCCCGTCAAAGGCGGCGATCCCGCCAGCGGCGCATGCATGTCAACGTAACAAACACATCTGCCGGTGATAAAAGGGCGCAGCGACGACCGCGGCGGTCAAAGGCCTGACCGCCCTACCTGTCTGCGCGCTCGATGCTGGCGGCTCCCGTGGCAGGAGCGCCGCAAGGGAATGCAGCTCCCGTTCTTATAGCGGAATTTCAGGCACATCTGTCGTAGAAGCGGCTTCCAGCCGCATATCTCAGTTACGTGGCAAGATGTCGCGTCTACGTGCGGCGCGGTTGCCAAAGCGGTTTCCAGCCGATAAGTTGACGCGCATGCGCCGCCGACGGGATCGTGGGTGTAAAAAGGGGCGCCCGTTGCGAAAACGCTTCCCACCGCTGTCTGGGAACACCGCTCGCTTGATTGGCTGCAGCAAAAAAACGAAGGGCAGACGCCAATCGGGAGATTGGCGTTCCCGGGCAAGAAACCACACTTCATCGCGGCCCTTGACAGGTGGGCCGTGTGGCGCTATAATAGTAACACGAATTGAAACAATCGTGTTACGATGTTTTGTTGTTAACACTGCGGCTGGGAGTATGTATGAAGTCATGGGGTGGTTGGCTGCTTGGGGTGTGTCTCTGCGCCGGCGCTGCCGCGCAGGCCGCCAGCGTCTGGTCAAATCTGTATGTCAATAATGCCTGGACTGGCCCGACCCTCGGCACGGAGGCCGCGCCGTTCACCAACATTCAGGCGGCGGTCAATTATGCCGACGGCGTTTTTGGCCCGTGGTCGTCGGTCTCGATCATTATCGCCGACACCGGCACCAATTATGAAGGGCAAGTAATTATCCCCAATGCCCAAGCCCTGCGGTTGGTCGGCACGAACGGCCGGCCGATGATCGTCTACAGTGGCACTGCGCCGTTGAACACCATTCAAAGCGACACGAACTATTTCTGGGGTTCCGGCGTGCCGCCGGCGCAGGTGGGCCTTGAAAACCTGCGCGTTGAAAATCATTCCAGCGCGCCGGGCGAACTGTATTGCGCGGCGATTCACACATGGCACAGCGTCGAGCCGGCAGTGACCAATCCGCCGGCCGCGCCACGCTTTGGCGTGCATGATTGCATTTTCGACGGCCGCGGCGACAAAGGTGGCGTGCTGTTGTATGACCTAAAGCAGCACCCTGATATTGATGCGTACAACTCGAACGTGGTGTGGAACTGCCGCTTCGAGCGTTGCACCATCGGCGTGAAATTGTGGGCCGGCAAGGAGGCGCATATTTTCGGCAATTGGTTTGTCAGCAATGACGTGGCGGTTGTTGCGGTGGCCGACACGAACAGTGTGTATCAGCGCGCCTATCGCGATATTTACGTGGATCACAATGTGATGGCGTGGTGCGCGGATGCGGGCTGCCGCGGCGGCGTGTATCCGAACCTGGTGTACTACAACAACACCTTTTATGAGTGTGGCGGGACGAATGTGTGCTTTAACGCGGGCGTGCTGGGGCCGGAAGGCCCGGCGCAATTGCAGAACAACATTTTCTACAATGGCATTGCGGCATGGATCGCCGACATGGCGACGACGAACATGCTGATTGTCAGCAACAACTTGTATTATGCGATGGTCGTCGCGACGGGCTGGGAGAGCTTTGGCGGCGGGATCATGACGAACCCGCCGGATTTTGCGTCGCAGACGCCGGGCGATCCGCAATTTTTATATTTAAGTGATGCGTCGCCGGCGGCGCACAAGACCGGCTTGTATGGCGGTGCGACCTATCTGGGCGCGCTGCCGCCCGTGCCGGAGCCGGGCGTGGTCTGTGCATTGTTTGTGCTGGCGGGGATGGCGGCGCGCCGCGCGTGGCAACATCGAACATCGAACATTCAACATTGAACATTTCTTGCACAGTGCAGAACTGTACCAGCACGCGACCGGTGCGCGGCGCGGCTTTGTTTACTATGCTGGCGGTCTTGCTACTGCTGTCGCTGGTGGCCTTGATGATGGTCTATCGCGCCGGCGTGCAAAGCGCGCAGACACGCGTGTCGGCCGACAGCGGCATGCTGGACGACGCGCTGCAGTCGGGCATGGCGCAGGCCCAAGCACAGATTGTCGCGGCTCTGACCGATGCCGCCGCCTTTGCACCGCAAAATCACGGCGCATGGCAGGTGCTGGCCAGTAATGCCGGGCAGTGTGTGCGCTATCGCGTGCGGATTGTCGACACGGCCGGCATGCCGACCAATGCGCTGCCGTGGGCGGCGGAAACGGCGGTGCTCACGGCGCTGGTCGTGGCGCGGCCGGGCGGCTGGCGCGCCATTCTGGATCCCTGCACTGCGCCGCCGGCGCAACTGGCCATGGCATGCCGTGAAGAGCTGCGTTGGCACGCGTTGCCGGAAGAACATGCGGAAACATTGGCGTTGACTATTGCCGATGCCTTTGACGAAAACAAGACGGCGCGGCGCACCAGTCGTTCTGGCGCGCGTGGTTTTGAGGGGCTGGCGCTGGAGGCGGTCTGGCGCGGGACGGAACAGGTGATTCCGGCGCAGGCGGTGTTGCGCCAAAGTGCGTTCTACGATATTGACTACAAAGGCAACTGGCGCAACATCACCCGCGCATTTACCGTGGCGGACATTGCCCCGGTCGTGGATGAACAAGGCCGGACGAACATGCGCGTGCGTTTGTCGGCCGCGCCGGCCATGTCAGCGTCGCGCGCGTGGGTGGCGCTGTGGCAGATGTTTGACGCCTTGTGGCGCGCACGTTGCGCGCAACGCTTTGTCCCGCATGCATGGCGCGGCGTGGCGGCAACATTGTGCTTGGCGTGCGGCGGGGATGCCGGCACGCTGGAGGTTTTTGACAACGATGGCGAGTTCCTTTATTTCAGCGGGTATCCCGAGACGGTGTGCGCGCCGGGAAATTTCATCAGCTTGGAATTATGCGATCCGCGCAGCGCGCCCGGGGTGCTGCGCGCGCGCCAGCAACCCTTGACGGATATCTGGTTTGTGACCGGCGTGTTGGCGCGGGCGGACTGCGCCGTGCAGGTGGATTATGAACAGCCACCGGCATCGCGGGCGGCCTTGTGGCTCGGCGAGCACGCCATTAATCGCACGGCAACCAATGCGTGGTTGTATGTGCAGCCCGGCGCGCGAGCGGGCCAGGCCGACGCGGCGATTGCCCTGCAGGTGCCGCTGACACGCACGACGGGCGCAGTCGGCCTGCAACTGCGGCAGGCGGATGTGGCGGCAATGCGCAATCGTGGCGCGCGCCCGCTGCAGGTGGCCGGCTGGCGCTGGGTGCGGCCGGCAACGGGAGCCACGACGGATTTGATTGACGTTGTTGGCACACCGGCGCGGCAGGCCGACCCGCGTTCAGAGGCGGCAGCGGACACGTTGGCGCCGGGTGCGCTATGGTGGTGGACGGATGATCCGNGTGGTTAGCCAGGTGCCGCGCGCGCGCGCCGGCGTGGCGGCGACGGTGCAAGCTTGTGCGCTGGAACCATCACCGCAAGGCGGCTGGGCGTGGCGCCTGACGTTGGCCGCCAATTCTTTTGACCACGCGGTGGCGGACGAACTGCGCGCCGGCGTGGTGCGTTTCGACCATGCCGATAAACAAGCCGCCGACCAAATGTTCGGCGTGCTCGAGCAGGCCGCCAATGAACTGCTGGTGCAGGTTGGGCCGCGGGCGCGGGCCGAGCAATGGCAACCGCAGCCGGGCGCCACGCTGCGCTTGGATGGATTGTGCGCCGCGCTGCAACATGTTGGTGGCACGCTGCACACGCCGTTGCATGAACCGGTGCTGCGCTTTGAGCCTACGGCCGGCACGCTCGATCAAGGCGTGTGGCTGCACGTCCAAAACGGCCAATGGGCACGCATGGCCGCAATGCCGCAGCTCGTGCATGTCAGTACCACGACTGCCGTTGATGGCGTCAGCGCGCGCCTGGCAATGACGCCGGTGCGTGCCGCGCTGGACGGGGAGATCCGGCCGACGGCGCAGGCCCGGTTTTGGTGCGCGCTGGATGAGCGCATCCGCCCGGTTGGCGTGCGGCTGCCACTCGCGGCGGCGCGCGCGATCAGCGGCAACGCCGGCTGGCACACGGCGCGGATGTCGGTCTTTCGCGCCGGGCGCACCAGTTGGTTGACGCGCGACAGCCAAGCCAGCTGGCCGCCGGATTTCTGGCGCGGGCATGAGTTGCAGTTTCCCGGATCAGACCAGCGCTTGCGGATTGTTGCCTCGGCCGGCCGCAGCTTTTCGGTTGACGAGGCGGGGCGTGCGACGGCGGACGATGACGCGCGCATCACCCCGGGCTTCAGCGATGATGCCCACGTCAGCAGCCAGGCGGGTGCGGACGGCGTCTGGGAATGGCAAGTGCCGGCTGCGGTGACGTTGCCGGCGCAACTGGCGCTGCTGAGTTATCAAGCCACGACGACCGGCACGCCGGCGCGCTTCTCAGTCGCGCTTTGGAATGATCTGCGCGGCGCATGGGATGAACAATGTCGCGCGGCGCCGGTGGATGCGGGCGATACGGTGGCGGCCGGCATGCTGACCGCCCAACATATCGGTCGCGGTGGCGTGCTGCGCGTGCGCATCCGGGTGGATACAGCGCGGGCCTGGCTGCGCGGATTGTATCTTGTGCCGCGCGAGCTGGCGGGCAGTGATGCGGCGCGCGCCAGCCGTTCAGATGGCTTTGCGGTCGGGATCGAGGCGGAAGTCGTGCGCGGTGCGGCGGTGTTGGCGCAACGCCAGATGCGCGCGCTGCTTGTGCGTGACTGGGATGAGTGCGCCGGCACGCTGCAGCCATATGTGCGTTGCCTGCGGTTTGAGCCGGCGCCGCGCGGCAAAAATGCCGAAGATCGAATAAAAACCATCGAATGACGAAGGGCCCGGCATCGGCGATGCTATCCGCGATTCGGCGCCGCGCGCTTCCTTCCGCTATTTCTGCGGCTTGTACGAACGCCGCTCGAGCGAGTACTCTTCAGTGGCATACAAAAACTTGACGGCGAAGAAGCCGCTCTTGTCGCCCGGGCTGCCATACTCGCCATCGGCATTGATATTATCGTAGTAATCCACACCAGGCGCCGCCGTGATCGTCTGGTTGTTCTTGAGGTCGAAGGTCATGATTTGTTTCTTGTCGCCGGCCGGATCATAGCTGACAACCACGAACTTTTTGTCGCAAAAAACAAGGCGCAGCCACCGCTGCCGTCGGCCACAATCTGGCGCACGCCATACGTGATGCCCGGTGCGTTGGTACCCAGCACGACGGACCAAAGCAGCCGGGCCGGCGGTTCGCCCGCGGCGCCGATCTGCGGCATGCCAACCGCCGCCAGGATAACCGCAATCATCATGTACCTGTTCATAAGTTTCCTGTTTGTTCGTGTAAGTGAGGAGCAGTAGCAAGTGAACCCGGCTGCGCACGTCATTCCAACTCGGCGCGCATGGCCGCCGGATTGGCCAGGTCCGCCAGCCCGGCGCGCGCGCGCCAGATTTCCTCATGCACCAGTTCTTCGCCCGGATTGATCACCGCACACGGGCTGAGCGTTTCCATTTCGATGAACTCCTTGCAGGTGTAGGACTGAATTGCACAGCCGTCATCGAGGTAGCTTGCGCCTTCCTGGCGCACAAACTGTTTGTAGAAGGTCGTGTTGGCCGCCGGAAAGATTGCGCCCAGCCAGCCTTCTTCACCATTCGTGCCGACCTTGCCGACTTCGCCGGTCGGGTCAATGATGAACAGCTCGTCGGTGGGTTGCCATTGCGGGCTTTGCACCTTTGAGCCCTGCGCGCCGCCGCACCACGAGGTCCAGTAGCAGATTTTCTTCATGCGCCAGTTGCCCGGGCGGCCCCACGGGAAGAACACTTTCGCGTCCGGCCGCACACAGGTGAGTGCCCAGACGGCGCCGGTGGCCAGCATTACGCCGGTGTTGCGAATGATGTTGCGCACGAAGAACACGCCGTCCTCGGCCGAGATGACCAGCACTTTCTGCAGCTTGGACAACGGGTCGACGGGTGCTTCAATGACCAGCGCATCATCATCAATTGCAACCGTGCAGGGTTGGTTGTCGGGCGCGTAGCTGGCCTCGGTTTCGGGCGCCATCCAGATGCGGTGCCCGCCGTAAATGCGCCACTCGCCGCGGCCAATCGCGCCGGGGTCGTGAAACAACACATTGGGCTGGTCGTTGACGCGCAGTGACACAATCCGCGGTCCGCTCTCGGTGACCACAATCATTTCGACATTGGCATCCGTCAGCCGGTACGCGCGCTGCCAGGCGCCCCAGGTAGTCAGATCAATGTGCATGGCACAACTCCAGTGTGGGTGAATGCATCATGGCATGTATTATACGGCAGCCCGCAGGAAATTACAAGCGGAATTTCCGGTGCGACAATAAACAATGCAGGCTGTGACATGAATGTAGTATACTATGGTATTCACGCGCCCCGCGGCGCATCATGGCACACCACTTGTTGAATATGCACCATCGCCCGTTGGGGAAGACCGGCCTGCAGATTTCCGCGTTGGGCTTCGGCGCAATGCGCCTGCCAATGCAGCGCCGCGGCGGCGCCGAGCACGTGCGCGTGCGCGAGGCCGTGCGACTCATGCGGCATGCCTATGCGAGCGGTATCAATTATGTTGACACGGCCTACGGCTACTGCGCGGGCGAGAGCGAGGCGGTGGTCGGCAAGGCCGTGCGCGGCCTGCGCGACCAGTTGATTGTCTCGACCAAACTGCCGGTCTGGCAGGTGAAAAAGCGGGCCGATTTCATGCGCCTGCTCGAAGAGCAACTGCGCCGGCTGGCGCTCGCGCATGTCGACATCTACTACTTGCACGGCATTGGCGCCGCAAGCCTGCACAACACGATTTTGAAACATCATCTGCTCGACGAGGCCGAAAAAGCACGGCGCAAAGGCCTGATCCGCTTCCTCTCCTTTTCGTTTCATGACAAGCCGGAAGCAATGAAGGAGATCATTGACACCGGCGCGTTTGCCTCCGTCCTGTGTCAATACAATTTGTTGGATCGCGCCAACGAGGCGATGATGGCCTACGCCAAGGCGCAGGGGCTGGGCGTGATTGTGATGGGGCCGGTCGGCGGCGGGCGCCTTGGCCATCCCGGCGCGGTGATCCGCGACCTGTTGCCGAAGCAGGCGGTGTCCTCACCGGAACTGGCACTGCGCTTTGTGTTGAGTAATCCCAATGTCGATTGTGCCTTGTCCGGCATGAGCGCCGTGGCGCAGGTGGACGAGAATGTTTGCGTGGCGGCACAGCGCGCGCCGCTTTCGGCCCGCGAACAAAACCATATCCGGCGCGTGATGGACAAGCTGCAGCACATGGCCCGGCTTTATTGCACCGGCTGCGGCTATTGCCTGCCGTGCCCGCACGAGGTGCGCATCCCCGAATGCTTTGAGGCCATGAATCTGTATCGCGTCTACGGCTTGCTGGCAGCGGCCCAGGCACGCTATACCACGATTGGCAACTGGCCCAAGGGCCGGCGCGCGGACGCCTGCACGCAGTGCGGCAGCTGTGAGGCAAAGTGCCCGCAGCACATCCAGATTCGTGCGCAACTCGCCGAAGTGCGACGCGCCTTGGGCGGGGAGAATCAGTGACGCATGAACCATCAACCACCAAGGAATCCATGAGCACGCCGCTGACACGCAACGCGCTGGCAAAGATGATTGACCATTCCCTGCTGCATCCGACGATGACCGATGCGCTGATCAAGGCCGGCTGCGAGCTGAGCCGCCGTTGCGCCGTGGCGACGGCGTGCGTCAAGCCGTATGCGGTGGCGCTGGCGAAAAAAGTTTTACAGGGCAGCAACGTGGGTGTCTGCGCCGTGATCGGCTTCCCGCACGGTAACAGCACGGTCAGCATCAAGGTCAAAGAGGCGGCGGAGGTCATTGCGGCGGGCGCGACGGAAGTTGACATGGTGGTCAACATCGGCAACGTGCTGGGCGGCGACTGGGACTATGTTGCGCAGGAGATCAAGGCGATCAACGATGCCGTCGTGACGCGCGGCGCGCTTCTCAAAGTCATCTTCGAGAATGACTATCTCGACGACGCGCACATCATCAAACTCTGCGAGATCTGCTCGCGCCACGCGGTGGCCTTCGTCAAGACGTCCACGGGCTACGGTTTTGTCAAGCAGCCCAACGGCATGTTCGCCTACAAGGGCGCCACGGATCACCACTTGCAACTGATGCGGCAGCACTGCGCGCCGCAGGTGCAGGTCAAGGCCGCCGGCGGCGTGCGCACGCTGGATGATCTGCTGCGGGTGCGCGCATTCGGTGTCACCCGCGTCGGCGCGACGACGACCGAAGCCATCCTCGCCGAGGCGCAGCAGCGCGGGATTGCATAATCGTCAACAGCAAAGAAGTGGTAGTACACGCCGCCGCAGCAGGATCAGCAGCAACAGCACGCCGCAGGCCGGTTCGGGCACCAGCGCGATGTCGGCGTAGATCATCGAGTGATCCGATGCCAAATTGCTGCTGGTCGGGCGCAGCCAGACTGGGCGGTTTGTCATCGTGTCCGTGCGCGCCACGCCCGCGGCTTGGACATACGGCAAAAACGCCTGGTTGAGATAGATGTAATCCAAGCGGCTGGTGTAGCTGAAAGAGGTATAGGTCGCGGGATTGCCGGCGTCATCGCGCGGTTCGAGGCGCCGCAAACCGGTGTTGTAGTTGGTCAGAATCTGATGCACATGCGACAGCCAGGTTGGATCGCCCACATCGTCGTTCATGTCGCCGCCCAGCATGAAAAATTTCGCTTGGGCATTCAGATTCGAGCAATAGCCTGCGGTAAAGAGCGCCTCGATGTCGCGCGTTGCTGCGGACGACGCGTCCTTGAGGGCTTTATAATGCACGCTCATGAGGGTCGTGTTGCCCACGCCGGGCAGGCTGGCCTCGGCGCCGAACAGGTCGCGCGTCATCACCGCCGTGCCGGCGCTGAAGACATTCTGCAGGGGAAATATTGACACGAGGGCATTGCGGATGTCGCCCCAGTCGCGCGACTGGGCATTGGTGTAGCCGAATAAATAGCGGGGTTGAAACACACTCAGCGCGAGGGTTGTCGTGCGCGTTTCCTGGGCAAAGACGATGTCCGGCTGCACGGTCCACAACATGCGCGCCAGCGCTTTCACTTTGGCATCTGACCAGGCACTCATGCCATACATGTTGTACGAGGCAATGCGCAGCGATGTCCGCACCGGCAGTGTTATGGTGATATTGGTATCCTGGTCAATAAAGGGAAACAGTGCCGGCGCGCGGCCGTAACCGGCGTGGCGCGCCACCATCAGATAGTTTGTGCCGGTCGTGACGGTGACCAGCGCATTCCCACTGGCGTCGGCATAGGCATTCGACGGCGCGTCCACGTTGACCCATACCAGCGCGCCCGTGACCGGCTGGCCGAGCAGGTTCTCGACCCGCACGGTCACGCGCGCGGACGCCGCCGGTGCGGCGGGCGTGCTAACCAGCGCGGCGCTGACAAGCAGCGCCGTGAAGAACGATGGCGGGTGGGCAGTCATCATAGGTTGTTACTCATAGTATACACTATTCAGCAACCGCGGGATAGTGCCGCAGGCCGCGCGCACGCCGTCTTGCGTTCCGCCGCCGGTTATGGTATGCTTGTCGCACCATGCCATGGCGGTGCATACGCACGGCCGTGTTCACCGATCACGCCACGAAGGATTATGAAAATCACCATCCTGCTAACCGCGCTCTTGCTGATGCTGACCCACGGCGTCTGTTGCGGCGCGCACAATGAACAACATCTGTCCACCACCATTCAGAAAGCCATTGATTTGGACTATCTCCTGTTTCTGCCGCACGGGTATGCCGCGACGACCAATCAATCCTGGCCGATGATCTTGTTTCTGCACGGCTCGGGCGAGCGCGGCAAGGATTTGTCCAAAGTTAAAATCTACGGCCCGCCCAAACGGGCGGAGGCCGAGACGAATTTTCCGTTCATCGTGGTGTCGCCGCAATGTCCCGCGGAGCAATGGTGGGATGCGGATGCGTTGTATGCGCTGGTGCAGACGATCATCAAGACATACCGGGTTGATACCAACCGGCTGTACCTGACGGGGTTGAGCATGGGTGGTTTCGGCACGTGGAATATGGCCATGGCCTATCCCCGCTTATTTGCCGCCATTGCGCCCGTCTGCGGCGGCGGCGATGCGGCCAAGGCGGCGACCGTGCGGCATATTCCGGTCTGGGTGTTTCACGGGGCGGATGACCCGGCGGTGCCGGTCCAGAGATCAGAACAAATGGTGGCGGCGCTGCAGCAGGCGGGTGGCGATGTGCGCTTCACGCGCTATGAAAAGACCGGCCATGATTCCTGGACCAAGGCCTACAACGACCCCGAACTCTACACCTGGTTTCTGCAGCACCGCAAGTGAACAAGCCCTTGAAAAATTCGTTCGTCACGAACGAATTTGG
>JAPLST010000044.1 GCA_026398485.1 bacterium | reverse complement strand
TATCGCGACGTGGTGATCAACCGGCGCAAGGACGGCGCGCCGTATTACCAATCCATGACGATTGCGCCGGTCAAGGACGAGAACGGCGTGATCGCCCATTATGTGGCCTGCGCGCAGGACATCAGCGAACTGAAGCGGGCCGAGGAGCAGCTGGCGCAGGCCCGCGCGCAGGAAGTCGCCATTGCGGCGAAGATTCAGCAGACGTTGCTGACCGGGCATCCCCCGGCGTCCACGCGCGAACTGGCCATCGCCGCCGGCACGATCCCCTCGCAGTCGGTGGACGGCGACTTTTATGATTTTTACCAGCATGGCACGCAGACGCTCGACATGGTCATCGGCGATGTGATGGGCAAAGGCATTTCGGCCGCGCTGCTGGGCGCAGCCACCAAGAGCTTGTTCCCGCAAGTGATGCAGGAGCTGAGCGCCACGCACGACCGGCACGGCGCCCCGGACGTGCGCGCCATTGTCAATGCCGTGCATCGCGAGGTGACCCCCGAACTGATTGCCTTGAACAGTTTCATCACCTGCTGCTACCTGCGTTTTGACCTGGCGACCGATCACGTGCTGCTGGTCGATTGCGGGCATACGCCCAGCATCCACTACCAGGCCGCGCACGGCCAGTGTGCCTTGCTGAAAGGCGGCAACATGCCGCTGGGCTTCAGCCAGCGCGAAACGTATTCGCAGGTGATCCTGCCGTATGCCGTGGGCGACGTGTTTGTCTTGTACTCGGACGGCATCACCGAGGCGCAGAACAGCGCCGGCGAGATGTTTGGCGAGGAGCGCCTGTGCGCGCTGGTGTGCGCGCAGGCGGCGGATGAGCCGGCGGCGCTGCTGGGCGCCATCACCGCCGCCGTCGCGGCCTTTTCCGGCCAAGCCATCCAGCGCGACGATCTGACCTGCATTGTCGTGCGCGTGACGGCGACCGGCGCGCAGTTGCGCCATGAAGCGCACCTGACGATCCCCGGCGACTATGACGCCCTGACCCGCGCGCGGGCCACCTTGCAGGCCTTCCTGGCGCACGTGCCGGCAGCCGCGCTGGAAGACAAGGAGCGCGACTTGCTGCTGCTGGCCTTTCAAGAAGCCCTGGTCAACATCATCAAGCATGGCTATGCGAACCAGCCCGCCGGCCAGATTGTCGTGACGATGAAGGCGTATGCCGACGCGCTGTATCTCGAATTGGCGCATCACGGCGCCAGTTTTGAGCCCAAGGCGGTGGCCAGTCCGGCCTTTGACGGCAGTCGCGACCAAGGCTTCGGGGTCTTTATCATGGACGCCTGCAGCGAGGTCAGCTATGGCTTTGGCAGCCAGGGCAGCCATCTGACGGTATTGCGCAAACCATTCACCGCGTTTCACGCGGCACCCACCTGCTTCAGCACATGACCATTGCACACGAAACCCTGCCAGCGGGCACACTGGTGACGGTCTGCGGTGAATCCCTGGACGTCGGCATGATTGACGCCTTCAAGCAGCAGATGCAGCCCTTGATGAGCGCGGGCACCACGATTATCCTGAACCTTGAACATGTCTTGTTCGTGGACAGCTCGGCCTTGGGCGCCCTGCTGTTGTGCCAGCGTCAACTGGCGCGCAACCACGGCCGGCTGTTGATCTGCAACGTCACGGCGCAAGTCCGCACGCAGTTCGACTTGGTGCATATCCAGCGCGTCATGCCCGTCTACGCGACGGTGGCGGATGCGCTGGCGGATGCGCCCGGCCCCCCCTGATTTTTCACCTTTCACGCAAACCAGACAGGAGCACAGTATGGCAACAGTAACACAAGAAACGATCGGCGATGTAATCGTGCTGCAGTATGCGGGCGACACGCTCGACGTCAGCAACGTCAAGGAGTTCAAAGAGCAGATGCAGACGGTGATGGTGGCGGCCGGCAAGCTGGCGCTCGACCTGCACCAGGTGACCTTTGTGGACAGTTCCGGACTGGGCGCGCTGCTGTCGTGCTTGCGCACGCTCAACACCCAGGGCGGCGACTTGAAGCTGTTTGGCCTGACCAAACAGGTGCGCGCGCTGTTCGAGCTGGTGCGGATGCAGCGCGTCTTTGATGTGTTCACCACCCGCGAGGAGGCTTTGCGCGCGTATGCCTGAGCCGCGCCGCGCACCGCGACACCCACCATGAGTACACCCCGCTCTGTCAGCCTGTGCGTCTTCATCGACGCGCTCGGCCATGCCCTGCTGCGCCGGCATGCGTTCCTCGACGACGTGCTGGCGCACAAGCAGCCGCTCGGCACGATCTTCGGCTATAGTGCCACCTGTGACCCGACGATCATCACCGGCTTGCTGCCGCGCGACACCGGCC
>JAPLST010000465.1 GCA_026398485.1 bacterium | reverse complement strand
TCAAGGGCCTGACCGCCCTACCGGTCTGCGCGCTCTACGACCGCGGCGGTCAAGGGCCTGACCGCCCTACCGGTCTGCGCGATCTACGACCGCGGCGGGATCGGTGGACGCAGAGATTGGGAAAACCCGCCGACGCGCCTTTTTACTCAATCTCATTCACCCACGACGCGCGGTCGTGGGGGTCTGGCAGGAGAGGGGATGAATATCCAATATTGAACAAGGAATTCCCAATAACGAAGGAGAGAGCACGGAAAAGAATGAAGAACCGCGCATGACCGCACATGATTTTTTACTAATTTGTTCGCGGCGAACAAATTATTGGACATTCGCATGCCCTGCATCACTTTAGCAGCGTGGGCTGCGGCAAAAGCGGGAGCGTGGCTCCCGCACTCCATATGCCAATCTTGTCTAGGCCTGCCAGAGCGGGGTTGGATAGGCGCCCTGGGTGACCAGTGCGCGAATGCTTGCCTGCACGCGCGCCTTGTCATCCGGGTAGGTCACGCCAAACCAGGTGGCATCGCACGACAGCACCGCCATGGATGCCATGCCGGCGGCGATGAAGTCATTGACGGCCGAGGGGATCAGGTATTCGGCTTTCAGATCGTCGCCATGCTTGGCAAGAAACGCGCGCAGGCCCTCGTCGAGCAGTTGAAACAGGCGCGGGGTGAAGCCAAAGAAATTCATCGAGCACAAGGCGTCCAAGGGATAGGTGTGCTCCTCGCCCTGCTTGTCCTGGGCCTCGACCAGGTCGCCCTCACGCTTGATCTCAAAGCGTTCGACAATGCTCTTGAGCTCGCCGCCGCGCATGTCGCACATGGCGCGGGTGACGCCGCCAAAGGCCGACAGCACGTTGACGATTTTGTAGCCGACCATGCACCAGTCGGTGCTGGCGCTGTTGCTGGCGCACAGTTCGCGGGCGATCAGCTCGAAGGCCTCGCTGCCGTAAAAGTCATCGGCATTGATCATCGTGAACGGTTCGCGAATGACGTCGCGCGCAGCCATAATGGCGTGGCCGGTGCCCCACGGCTTGACGCGCCCTTTCGGGACGGAGAAGCCGGCCGGCAGATCGTTGATATCCTGAAAGGCATAGGCGACCTCGATGCGTTTCTCGTACTTGGCGCCGATGGCCTGCTTGAACTGTTGTTCGAAGTCATGGCGGATGACGAAGACGACCTTGCCGAAGCCGGCGCGGATCGCGTCGAAGACGGAGAAGTCCATGATGACCTCGCCAGCCGGGCCGACCGGATCGAGCTGTTTCAGGCCGCCGTAGCGGCTGCCAATGCCTGCTGCCAAAACGAGAAGGGTCGGTTTCATCGCGCGTCCGGGATGGTGGTTATCAAGTGGCGCCAAGCGTGTTGGCGTGTCACGGTGCAATCGTATAATGTTACAGTATTAGCAGCAAGAGCGCCATGCCCACAAAAAAGCAGCCCAAGGTGCATTTGCTGACGACCACATTGCGCCGGCTCCAGGCCAGCAAGCGCTGCATGTTCAGGCCGCGATACACCAGCACAAACACCAGCACCAGCGGCAGGATGAACATGGTGTTGTAGAGCAGCAGATACAGCCACGCGCGCAGATTGCCGGCCTGGCTCTTGAGCAGCATCACCAGGGTTGGCACGTAGACCTGGCCGGTGCAGACGCTCTCCAGCGCGGTGACCAGGCAGCCGATGACGATGCCGCCGAGCAGCAAACTGTGATAGCGCACGCCGCGCCGCATCACGGCATGAATGCGTTCTTTCATGCGCGCCGACAGTTGCATGCTGACCTCGTTGGGATTGGCGTGGCGGGCATAGCGCCAGGCATCACGAAACGACAGGAGGGCAAAGACGGCCAGGACGGCCAGCATGCCCAGTTCAATCCCGCGCTGCACGGCGGCGAAGGCGCGCAAGGAATGCAAAATGCGCAACAGGCCGAAGCCCAAGGCAAAGTAGGTGGCAAAGGACGCCGCGCAAAATGCCGCGCCCATGACCAGCAGCGCGCGGCCGCGAATATTGGCCACCATCAGGGCGCTCATGAAAAACACCAGGGTGGATATTGCACACGGATTGATGCCGTCAATCAGGCCGCTGAGCATGACCAGCACGAGGGTGAACTGGCGTGCGTGCGCGGCGAGGGCCGCGTCGGCCGGGCCGCGCGTGACGGCAATCGGCCGCGGCGGCTGCCAGTCGGGCTGGGTGCGCGCCATGACGCGCGCTTCCACATTTGACAGCAGGGCTTCACGGATCTGCGCGACGCCCTGCAATGGAATTTGGTAATCAACGACCATGCTGACCGGCGCGTTCTCGGCCATGCCCAGGGCTTCTTGATAGGCCGCCAGCAGGACGACATTCGACGGGACGCCGACATCATGCAAGCGCAACGTATAAAAGCCCTCGTACTGGGCGGCCAGGCGCGGCAGCACTTCCAGCTTGACGCGCTCGCACTCCGGGCAGCCCGGCTCGTAGAAATAATCGACGATGACCGGGGTGAGCTCGGCGGCGGGCGCCCGGCTGCCCCAGGCGCAGAATGCCAGGCAGCAGAGCAACAGCCGGCGACCGCGCATCACAGCTCCGCAGTCTGCGCGCCGACGGTCACGGGAATGACAATGTCGCGCTGGCTGGCGTCATCGGTCGTCACGATGATTTGCGCGCCGTGCAGGGCGGCAGTCACGCCGCGGAACGTCACATCACAGCGGAAGCCGAGCTCGCCGGTCGGCGTGCATTGGGCCGTGATGGCCGGATTCGCGCAGGTGACGCTGAGGACCTTGACCGGGCGATGGTGGCGCGGGCGGATCAGGACGGTGCGCGTGATGGTGGCGTTCGTCGGCGCCACGGTCAGCACCTCCGGCACGGTGACATACTCGCGCAAGACCGAGACGCTTGCGCCGACGCGCAGATAGGGGAACACGGCATTGTCCGTGGCGAGCCAGATTTCGCCCTGGTAGACCCCCTCGGCCAGTGGCGGCACGGTGCGGATGGTGATGCGCGCGCCGTTTTCATCGACCGGCGTGGCGATGGCGGTAAACGCCGGCGAGGTCGTCAGGATATTGGTGACTGCCAGTTTGAACTTTGATTCGAAAATGACGCTGACGTTGGTGACGAGCGCGCGATCACCGGCACAGCGGCCGAAATCCACGCTGCGCGGCTCGACATCCACATAGCGATACACCATGCCCGAGAGGCACAAGTACAGATAGGGTTGCAGCGGGTCATTGCACTCGAGCGTCACGTTTTTGGTAAAGAGGCCGGTGCGCTCGGTGAGCGGGGTCTTGACATACAGCTGGCTGTTCGAGCCGGGCGGGATGAGCCGCAGCATGTCTGTGCCGGTGCGGCAGCAGGCAAGGATGCGGGTGATTTCGAGCGGTTTATCGCCGCGATTTTCGATGAAGAAGGTGTGTTCGGCGTAGGGCGTGCTGCCCTCGGCGCGGAAGACTTGGATGGGGGCCGCACAATAAATGCGCGGCGCGGCGAGCGACGTGCGCGGGAGGCCCAGCGCCAGCAGCGCGACCGCCATCACGGCGGAACGGATGCACACGGCAGGAATGGTCATGGGAGGTGCCTTGGTAATCAAGTTATAGAAAACGCTGACGTAGTATACGAAACTGCGGGCAAAAAAACAACACCGGCAGACAGGCTGCCGGTGTTGTTGAAATTCGGCGCACGTCCGGCTCAGTAGACGTGCGTGCTTTCCTCTTCGACGACGGGTGTTTTCAGAAAGTCGGAGGTGACGCTCAATTTGACCCGCCCATCGCCGACTTGGGCGGCCTTGGCCTTGATCGTGTAGGTGAGCGTTTCTTTTGAGGCCAGGGCGGCATACGGCTTGAAGGTCACAATGGAGTCTTTGATCGTCCCGTCCGATGAGCCGGCGGCGGACAGCGGGTTCAGCTCTTTCGGGAATTTGACGGAGACCGCCACATTGCGGTCTTCCTTGGTGCCCTGGTTCTGGACCGAGATTTTATAGGTGGTTTCCTCGCCGGTGATCAGCGGGTCCTCGAGGTCGACGATTTCGACCAGGATGGCCGGCAGCCGCGGGGGCGCCGGATGTGCCGCGGGCTCCGGGGGTGGCGCGACGACGGCGCGGGCCTGGCGTGGCGGGATCGTCGCCGGGC
>JAPLST010000175.1 GCA_026398485.1 bacterium | reverse complement strand
GTCAGTCTTGTTGGTTTGGCCGATAACCATGTCGATCCGCAGCGGCAATGGGCCCAGCGGATTGCGGATGCGCAGAATGCGCTTGTTGCCATTGATCACCCCATTGATGATAAGCTGACTGGTGCCGCTGCTCGAGACCCACAGGCAGTTGCTGGCGGCGTCATAGGCGATGCCGCCAAATTGGAAGTAGGCGGGTGCGTTGTTGTCGTCCCAGACGAAGCTGCCCACTTGGCCGGAATCCACGGTCTTGTACGGCGCGTAATTGCGCCCGCCGCTGGTGATCGGCAATTGAAAGATAAACAGCTTGTAGTCGGTGGCGATGAACAGGAGGTTGCTGGCGACGGCGTGGGAGCCGAGGCCGCGGCCCTCAAAGGTGCCACCCGCGGTCGTGCTTTCAAAATCGTCTTGGCCGATGACCAAGTCGGCGCGTTGAAACGTCGTGGCGGCCGGATAATTAGTCCAGACCAGCACGCGGCAGCTCGCGCCGTCATTCAGGTACAACTGCGTGCCCCAGCGCGACATGCCGTAGTTATCTTGCATGGTGCGGCCAGACACTTCGTTCATGCCCTTTTTCATCATTTCACCGCTGGCAATGACCCAGTTGCCGTTGTCGGCTGTCATATACTGACCATTGCGCGTCAGCGGCATGGGAATGCGCACGATCGGCGCCGAGCCGTAGCACGCCGTGAAATAGAAATTGCTGCTGGTATCAAAGCCACAGTCGCCGTCCGGCTGGCGGATCACGCCGGCCGTGCCATCCGGGCGCTGGTAGCGGCCGTCGCCGCCGGCGTGCGTCCCGTAATAATTGGTCGAGCGATAGCCGATCCAGTCAAGGATTGCGCCGGTGCGATGATTGAATTTGAGAATGCGGCCGTGGGCGCCATCGAGCACCCAGACCATGTTCGTGTCAAACGGGTCAAAGGCAAAGCCGCGCGCCTCCTTCAAACCGATGGCTTGATCCGCTGATTTGCCTATTTCTCTGATCGCGCTCGCGCCGGAAACGGCATTGGAGGCGAAAACCAGCAGGCGGCAGGGACCGCCCCAGGAATAACTTTCACCATCCAGCACAAAAATCTCGCCGGTTGTGGGATGGCGCCGCACGCATTGCGGCCGGTACATTTTATTAAGGGTGGTGCCGCTGGCATTGGCCGTGAAATTGGCTTGGCCGAGCACCAGTGTGGCGGTCTTGGCGCCCTGCGGGTAGCGCAGGACGCGGTTGTTCATGCTGTCGGCGACCCAGACGGAGCCGTCGCGCTCGACATCCACGCCGGAAGTGAAGCCGCCCACGCCGCCTTCCACCGGGGTGTAGATATAAAGGCTCGACGCGGTGGTGGCGTAGACGCGCGAGGTGAAATTCGCCTGGCCCCAGACCTCGTCGGCGATTTGGTCGGTGGCAAACGGGTCGTTATATTTGAGCACGCGGTTGTTGCATTTATCCACAATATAGAAATTGCCATTTGTATCCGTGGCCATGGTGCCACCGGAGGGAGTCTCGGCCGTGCTGTTGATCCACGGATACTGCACGAGCGCGAGCGTCGCGGCGGTGGGCTGCATGAAGCGCGTGCAGTCGCCGTTGGCCGCGCCGGCATCCCACAAGGCGGGCTGGCCGATGACGATGTCCGCCGGCGGGAACGGCCCGTTTGGCAGCGTCACTTCCTTGAAACCATTGTAGCCCAGCACGCGGTTGTTGAGCGCGTCAAAGACATAAAAACGATTGGGCGTCTTGCTGGTGTCAACATGCACGCCGCCGAGGTGCGCGCCGGCATATGGCACGATGCGGTTGAGCATGACTTCTTCCCGGCGGGTCGTGCCAAACGAGGTGCTTACCGACAGGTCCAGTGCCGGCAATGCCGTGGCGGCAAAGACGGACGGCAGGGGCAGCGCGAGCAAACCAAACGTAATGCAGATGGCAAGGCTATTCATGTGAAGTCACTTTTTGTTGTTGCGTGTGATGGTGACCGAGTCGCTGCCAACAATGCCCGTGGCATTGGTGCCGCTGACCACGATCAGGTTCGGGCCGACGTGCAGCGCGACTACGGGAATCTGCCACTGTGCGGCAGCCGGCAACGCGCCGCCGCCGCCCGCCTCATTGTACCAGTGCAGCGTGCCGACGATGTTCGCGGTTGTGCCGCCAAGTGCGGTGGTTGTGCCGGTGGTGACAATCGCCGCATTGGTGATGTCCATGTATGGCGCGGTGGCGCGCGGCACATGAAACAGGACCCGGTTCCACGTGTGATCCTGCATAATCACGGAGGTGCCGTCAAGCAGACAGACGGCGGCCTGGCCAAAATGTGTGTTGAGCACGTGCGTCGGTTCGGGATGCGCACCGAGCTGCGGCGTCGGATAATAAAACACGCGCTCGCCTTGCTCGTTGCCATAGCCGCAGACGCTCAGCAACATTTCGTTGCTGACGCCAAAACCAATTTGGATCGGGGTGTTGGGCCGGTGGGCAATCACCTCGGTGCGGTTGGAGGTCATGGCGGTCTTGCAGAACACCGCGTTGGCGGCCGGCAGCGGGAAGAGATTGCCCGGCACCGGGTTCAGCACGGCGGCATCAAAGCGCACGACGCGCAGGTTGGCGGTGTCGTTGGTGCGGTCAAAACGGCCTTCATAGGAGCCATCCACCACATATAAGTTGCGGTAGTTGTCCAGCGCCAGTTGATTGGGTTGCGCAAAGCCCCGGGCATCGGGCTCGAAATCACCGCGCCCATGATTGGCAATGTAATTTGTCTTGTGGCTCTGGCCGATCACCATGTCGATCCGCAGCGGCATTGGGCCCAGTGGATTGCGGATGCGCAGAATGCGCTTGGTGCCATTGGTCACATTGTTGTGGACAAACGGGTTGGGACCGCTGTTGGACACCCACAGACAATTGCTGACCGCATCGTAGGCAATGCCGGCAAAACTGAAATATGCCGGCGCACCGTCATCATCCCAGACAATGCTATCGGGGTGCCCGACATCCACGGTCTTGTACGGCGCATAGTCACGCCCGCCATGGGTGAACGGCAACTGAAAGACGAACAGTTTGGCATCGGTGGCGATGAACAGCAAATTGCTGGCGACGGCGTGGGCGCCGAGGCCGCGGCCTTCGAAGGTGCCGCCGGGCGTCTTGCTGGTAAAGTCGCTTTGACCGATGACCAAGTCGGCGCGCTGAAAGGTCGTGGCGGCCGGATAATTAGTCCAGACCAGCAAGCGGCAGCTCGCGCCGTCATTCAGGTACAACTGCGTGCCCCAGCGCGACATGCCGTAGTTATCTTGCATGGTGCGGCCGGAGGTTACGTTCATGCCACTTTTCATCATTTCACCGCTGGCAATGACCCAGTTGCCGTTGTCTTCCGTCAGGTGCCGGCCGTTGCGCTGGAGCGGCATCGGGATGCGCACAATCGGCGCCGAACCATAGCACGCCGTGAAATAGAAATTGCTGTGGTTGTCAAAGCCGCAGTCGCCGTCCGGCTGGCGGATGGCGCCGGCCGAACCGCCCGGCCGTTGGTAGCGACCATCGCCGCCGGCATGCGTGCCGTAATAATTTGTCGAGCGATAGCCGATCCAATCGAGAACTGCACCGGTGCGATGATTGAATTTGAGGATGCGTCCATGCGCGCCGTCAAGGACCCAGACCATGTTTGTGTCGAATGGATCAAAGGCAAAGCCGCGCGCTTCCTGCAATCCGATGGCGCGGTCGGGCGACTTGCCAACCTCGCGCTGGGCGTGCATGCCATTGTGAAACGGCGGCGTGAACACCAAGACGCGGCACGGATTGTACTTCACGCCGCGGTGGACATTATAGCTTTCGCCATCCATGACGAACACTTCGCCGGTTTTGGGATGCCACCGCACGCATTGCGGCCGATACATTTGATGCAAATCCGCGCCACTGCTGCGATTGGTGAAAGTGGCCTGGCCGAGAACCAGGTCGGCGGTCTTGGCGCCCTGCGGGAAGCGCAGCACGCGATTGTTCATGCTGTCGGCGACCCACAACGTGCCGTCCGGCTCGACATCCACGCCTGAGGTGAAGCCGCCCTTGCCGCCTTCCTTCACTTCGTGGGTGAAAATGCTGGACGCGCTGGTGACGCCATACACCCGTGAAGTAAAGTCGTTCTGGCCCCAGATTTCGTCGGCGATCTGGTCGGTGGCAAACGGATCGTTATACTTGAGCACCCGATTGTTGCATTTGTCCACAATATAAAAATTGCCGTTGGTGTCGGTGGCCATCGTGCCGCCAGACGGGCATTCGGCCGTGCTGTTGATCCACGGATACGGCACGAGTGCCAGCGTTGCGGCGGTTGGCTGCATGACGCGCGTGCAGTCGCCATTGGCCGCGCCGGCGTCCCACAACGCGGGCTGGCCGATGACGATGTCCGCCGGCGGGAACGGCCCGTTCGGCAGCGTCACTTCCTTGAAACCATTGTAGCCCAGCACGCGGTTGTTGAGCGAGTCAAAGACGTAAAAGCGATTGGGTGTCTTGCTGGTGTCAACATGTACGCCGCCCAGATGTGCGCCGGCGTACGGCACAATCCGATTGAGCATGACTTCTTCGCGGCGCGTCGTGCCGAACGACTTGTTGATCGAAAGGTCCAGCGCCGGCAGGGGCTCGGCAGCAAAGGCGGCGGGCATCAGCCCCGCAAGCGCGCCCGATGCGAGCAGGAGCAAGATCTGGCGGAAATCGTTCATAAATATCATTTAAGCTGTGCTATTATTATATTAAATTATTGTTTATTCACACTATACCATAAATATGCAGATGATGCAAGTGGAAACAAGGCAAGCGGTACCCGCAGTGGCAGGCTGGGTAGCCTGCCCTACCGATCAGTGGCGCACTTACGGGTCGAAGTCCGGCCAGCAATTGGTGGCGGGCGCTTGGGTATCATCGGTGGCATAGCGTATCGGCCCATTCGTATATCCACAATTTTCGAGCCAGAACGCCGGATAGCCCAGCTTGGCCGTAGTGCCCTGCGCGTCCACCATGAAGTTTTTGAGAAACTTCACCTGCAGCGCGGCCCACAATTCTTTCCAGGCGGCCGTCACGGCGCGCGCCCGCTGATCCGCGAAGCGCGTCAGCAGCCCGCGTGACGCGCGGCCCGCACGCGCTTGCGCATCCAGCTCCTGCACCATGGCCAAACTGCTGTTTTCAAGCGCCGCCTGTTGCGCGCGCACATCCGGCATGGCCAGGTCATAGCGCCGGCTGATGGTGTCGCACACGAGTTGGAAAACCCACCAGGCGCACTGCATCGTGCAGTGCAGGTAATCGCCGCGCTCCAGCAGCTGCGGCATGCGCTTCACCCCCACATGCACCGGCATGAAGCAATTCCGGTCGGCCTCGTTAAAGCCGATCCACATCAGCCCGCCAGCCGCGTTCGGCAACCAGCCGCGCGCTTGGTTGACGTTGATGTAGTTGCTGCGAAAGAACGAAATGGAGCGTTCGAAAGCGCCGTTCACCTTGACGCCGTTCTGGATATCAAAGCGGACGGGATCGCCGGCCGCCTGTGCCGCCAGCCCCTTGGTCAGGTCAAAGTCCGTGCCCTGATAGCGATCGCGATGCAGGGCGAAGACATCCTGCACGGACAACTTCTGGTCCGGCTTCATGGCAAACGGATAGGCGGTCGTCTGCCAGCCCGCAACCGTCGGCGACAGATTCGTGGACGGCGCGACCAGGCTGAAGATCCGCCACACGCGCCGGATGCAGGCATACGGGTGGCCCGACTCGCCGGTGGTGACTGCCGTCAGCCAGTCGAGCGGGCCGTCGCTCGGATGCCACCAGCCCAGCTGCTCGCACACCGCAAACAGATTGGCCGAGTACAGCATGTCGGCGGAGTTGGTCTCGACGACCCGGATGCGGAACAGGTTGGCCGACACAAACACCGCATCGTCCGGCACCCGCTTGGCAACCCACAGACCGCCCGTGCCATCCGCCGCGTAGCCCGTCATTTCCATCACCCAGATTTCGTTCGTGTCGGCAATGACCAGGCATTCGCCCGTGCCATAGTAGCCATATTGGTCGATCAGTGCGCCGACCAGCCGCACGGCCGCCAGGGCATTATCGCAGCGCTCCATCGCCACCCGCATCAGTTCGGCGCTGTAAAAAAGGCGCTTGCTGCCGTCCGGCTTGGGCGTGACTTTGCTCGGGCAGGTGGTCTCGCCAATGCTGAGCTGCTTCTCGTTCATGATCGGATAGGTGCCCTCGTAATAGGTGTAGCACCGCGCCACCTGCGGAATGTGCCCGATCGGCGTGTTGGGCGCC
>JAPLST010000443.1 GCA_026398485.1 bacterium | reverse complement strand
TGGCCACTTCTCGGTATTCGGTAATCAGTAATCAGTATTCGGTGAAGAAGCAGAGGCAGCTATCCAAGCCGGTTTGCAACGTCGTGCCGACTACCAGCTACCGGCATGCCTCTGCGGCGGCGGGACGCCACGCGCGCGGCGTGCCATGCGCCCAGCAGCAGCACGATGCCGCCGGCCGGTTCGGGCAAGACATTGAACGGCGCGCTGACGGCGGCGCTCACTGATGACGCGGCGCTGGCAACAAACCACTTGTTGGTCAGGTATGTTTCCACGGCGGCGCGGTCGGCGGCGCCCAGCGCGCTGTTGTACACCAGCACCTCGGCTACATCGCCTTCCCAGCCGTTGTCAATCGTCGCGGGCGAGGGTTCGAGCCGGCCCCCGATGGTGACATCCGTGATGCCATACGTGTAGGGGCTGATGCCGTTGACGATGCTGGCGCTGTTGTTGCGGACGGCACCACTGGTTTCGACCAGTTGCAAGGTGGCGGCGCCGGCATTGTCGACAAAGGTCAGCAGGAACGGCGTCAGCAATGGCGCCGTCGCGACATCGGCCTGCATCGGGGTGGCCGGGTGATTGCGTTGAATTCCAAGCGGGTACGGCGCGGTCTGACTGCCGTCGGCGAGGATGACGACGCCGGCGGTGCCTTGCCCGTCCTTTTGCCCCGTCGCGCTGAAACTGACCGGGCCCTGCCAGCCAAAGCTGTTATTGCGTTGGCGCGCGATGACGAAATAGGTCATTTGATTGCCGCTATTGGTGTACGAATGCAGGCCGATGTTGCCGAGATAGGTGCAACCGGCGCCATAGCCGCTGCCGTTCTTGCTGAAGGTCAGGACGGGTTTGCCGCTCATCAAGTTGGTGCGCCACGGTTGCAGCGCGGTCGTGTTCTGCGTGAACCAGAGGTTGGCGCCGGTGGTGCCGCCGCTGCCCTTGTTCTGCCATGCCTGGACGCGGATGCCGTTGAGCGTCAGGGTGGCCGGGTCGTTGGCATCCAGCCAGAGCATGGCGCCGGCGACGGTGTTGCTCGCGGTGCTGACGGGTGCCGTCGACGCCACGAGCTGATTGCTGACGCCGACCATGTCAATCGCCAGATTGCTGCAGGTGACCACGCCATTGCCGGCGCTGGCGCCGATGTCGTAACTGGTCGTGCCGGTGAGGGTGCCGGTGCCATTGGTCAGCGCGATGTACACCATCAGGCTGTCCGGCAAGCCCAGGGTGGTCGGGGTGCCCGCGGCATCCACTGTTTTCACGACCGGTTGCTGGCCGAAAGGCAGGCCGGCCACGGCCGAGTCGGGCTGGGTCGCAAACGCCAGTGCCACCACCGGCCCGGTGACCATGAAGGTGCTGCTGGTGGTCGTTGCGGCGGGGCTGCCGGCCACCGAGGCGCTCAACACCTTCGGTCCGGGCTGGTTCAGGCTCAAATCGGCAAACTGCGCAATGCCACTGCCGTCGGTCACGCGGCTGAGCGTGCCGGCCAACGCACCGCTGCCGCTGCTGAGCGCCAGCGTCACCGTCGCACCCGCGACCGGCAGCGCATTGGTGCCGAGGGCCCGGACCTGCACTGCCGGCGTGATGAGCGCGTCTTGCAGCACGGCGCCGGGTTGTTGCACAAAGGTCAGCGACTGCACCGGCGGCTGCGAACTGTTGACAACTTCCACCACCACGTCGTCGTAATAAATCTGGCCACTGCTCATCAAGCCATAGAGCACGATGGCGAAATTGGCCATGTTGGTCGGGAACGAATCAACTTGATTGGTCAGGCAAATCCACTGGTCACGCACGCCGCCGGCACTGACATCTGCCATGCCGTACACTTCTTGGATCGCATCGTAGGAGCCCGGCTTTTGAAACTTCAGGATCACGCTGCAGTTACTGTACACCGTCGGCATGCTCGCCACGGCCGAGGCACTGCTGGGCGACATGACCCAGCAGGTCGCGCGCACGGTCTTGCCGGCGAAATCCACCGGACAGCTTTGGAAAATGTTGGCCCACGGGTTAACGCCGCCCTTGCACAGTTCCGCGTAGCTGCCCGTGTGGGCGGTGGAATTGGTCCGCAGCATCGCGGCGGGGATGGTTCCATTCCAGTCGGTGGCATACGGCCCGTCGCCGATTTCAAAAGAACCGTTGCTGATGACATTGTCCGCCACGGCCGCACGGGCACAAAGGCAAAGACAGGCGCACAGGGCAAGCGTGAATGTGATTTTCATAGGGTCTCCTCGAAACATAGTAATCAGGCGTTATGCTTTGCACGGCTTTCGCGGCGGCGGGCTGCCTGCCGCGCGGTGTACCATGCGCCCAGCCGCAGCGCGAGCCCGCCCGCCGGCTCGGGGATCACCGTGAACGGCACACTGACGGCGGCGTTCACCGTCAACGTCCCGCTGGCGCTAAACCACTTGTTGCTCAGGTACGTTTCCACGGCGGCGCGGTCAGTGGCGCCCAGCGCGCTGTTGTACACCAGCACCTCGGCCACATCGCCATCCCAGCCGTTGTCAATCGTCGTGGGCGAGGGTTCCAGCCGGGCCCCGATGGCGACATCGGTGATGCCGTACTTGTAGGGGCTGATGCCGTTGACGATGCTGGCGCTGCTGTTGCGGGCGCCGCCGGTGGATTCGAGCACGCGCAAGGTGGCTGCGCCGGCATTGTCGACAAAGGTCAGCAGGAACGGCGTCAGCAATGGCGCCGCCGCGAGATCGGCCTGCATCGGGGTGGCCGGATGGTTGCGTTGAATTCCGAACGGGTAGGGCGTGGCCTGACTGCCGTCGGCGAGGATGACGACACCGGCAGCGCTCTGCCCGTCCGTCTGGCCCGATGTGCTAAAGCTGATGGGGCCTTGCCACGCGTAGCTGTTGTCGCGTTGGCGCGCGACGACGAAGCAGGTCATCTGGTTGCCGCTGTTGGTGTACGAATTCAGGCCGATGTTGCCGAGATAGGTGCAGCCGCCGCCATAGCCGCTGCCGTTCTTGCTGAACGTCACCACCGGTCGGCCGCCCATCTGGTTGATCTGCAGCGGTTGCAGCGCCGACGTGTTCTGCGTGAACCAAAGGTTGGCGCCCGTGGTGCCGCCGGCACCCTTGTTCTTCCAGGCTTGGACTTTGGTGCCGTTGGTCGTCAGCGTGGCGGGGTCGTTGGCATCCAGCCAGAGCACGGCACCAGTGACCGTGTTGCTGGGCGCGAGCGCCACAGTCGACGCCACGAGCTGATTGCTGACGCCAATCATATCCAGCGCCAGATCGGTGCAGGTGATCTCGCCATTGCCGGCGCTGGTGCCGATGTCGTAGCTGGTCGTGCCGGAGAGCAAGCCGGTGCCGTTGGTCAGGGAAATGTACACCGGCAAGGAAGCCGGCACGCCCCAGGTAGTCGGGGTGCCCGCGGCATCCACTGTTTTCACGACGGGCTGCTGGCCGAAGGGCAGGCCGGCCACGGCCGAGCCGGGCTGGGTCGTGAACGCCAGCGCCAGCACCGGGCCGATGACCATGAAGGAACTGCTGTTGGTCGGCGGGGCGGGGCCGCTGGCGGCGGTGGCGCACAATGTTTTCGGCCCGGGCAGGGTCAGGCGCAAGTCGGCGAAATGCGCAATGCCGCCGGCATCGGTCACGCGGGTCAGCGTGCCGGCCAGCGTGCCGGCGCCGCTGCCGAGCGCCAGGCTAATGGGCGCGCCGGCGAGTGGCAGGCCGTTGGTGCCAAGGGCGCGAACCTGGACTTCGGGCGTGATGAGTGCGTTCTGCAGCACGGTGCCGGGTTGCTGCACAAAATTCATTGACTGGACCTGCAGGCTGCTGAAAATGGGGGTCTGCGTGATCGGCGCGCGCATCGTGACGGCCGCCGCCGCATTGGTGCCCGAATAGGAGCCGTTGCCGCTGCCGCTCCACCCGGCCATCTCGAAGCCGGGTGCCGGCGTGGCGCTGATGGTAACCACCGCATTGCTGTTCTGCCAGCCACTGGCCGGGCTGGCACTGCCGCCCGTCGCCGTGTTCATCGTCAGGTAGAATTGGCGGGTGAAGTCCGCCGTGTAGGTGGCGGACGCGGTCGGCGTGATCGTGTGCGCCATCGCCCCGCCGTCGCTCCACGACGTCCAGAGATCCTGCACGCCGGCGCCGCTGTTCTGCGGCGAAGTGGTGCCAAGGGCGTGCAGCGCGCCTTGCACCCAACTAAACGTTTGCGCATTCGTGTAGGCTACGCTGTCGACCGTAAAGGCATGGCCCGGCGGATTGGCCTGCACCGTCACGCTGATGGGCAGCGTGAGAAAATTAAAGGTGAACTGGCCATTTTGTGACTGGTTGGCCAGGTCCGTGCCGTTGGTTGGCACGGCGATGATGCCCGTGCCGTTGATGCGCAGGTCGCTCACGTTGATGCGCCCCTTGGCATCGTTGCGGGCCAGCACGCCGTAGACGCCGTCGCAATAACTGGGCCACGGGGAATACGGGGGCACGCCCACGGCATAGCCGGCCACGTTGATGTTGCTCATCGTGGCGTTGCTCAAGACGCCGTTGCCGGGCGACACGAACTGGACCCCGTAGGACAGGCTGTTGGAAATGGTGAGGTTGCGGATTTGGACGCCGGTAATGTTGATCAAATGCGGGCAGATCGTGAGCGCGCCGCGCCACTGCCAGCCGGGATCAAACCCGCCGGCGCGCACGATGTCGCAGTCCTG
>JAPLST010000315.1:1268-4204 GCA_026398485.1 bacterium | reverse complement strand
GAGTGAACGCGTACCCGGTCACCATCAACGGCAATGCGACCATCGAGTCAGACAGGGGCGGGACATCCGGCTCGGGAATCACTCATACACTCGGGACACTGAATATCGGCGCGAATACGTTGTCTGCCACCAAGGGTGGCGCTGTAAAATCCGGCAGCATAGCCGGCTTGACTTTTGGCAACACTACTTTCGACGCGACGCCGCCGGTCTTTGATGTGGCCAATGAAGTGCTACTCACCTTGAATGCGCTGCAAAACTCGGGTGCCTTCACCAAGCAGGGCAGCGGCGAAATGAAGTTGACGCAGGCGGCCAATGCAGCGCGCACCACCGGCATTATAACGTTGTTAAACGGTTTGTTGACGCCGAACCAGCCAAGCGCATTGGGCAACCCCGCCGGAGTCTCAATACACCAAAGCGGCGGCACCTTGGATCTGGATATTAGCAGCTCCGTGAACGCGTACCCGGTCACCATCAACGGCAATGCGACCATCGAGTCAGACAGGGGCGGGTCATCCGGCCCGGGCATCCCGCATGTACTCGGCGCGCTGAGTATCGGCGCGTATACGTTGTCTGCCACCAAGGGTAACGCTGTAAACAGCGGCGTGGCCGGTCTGGCCTTTGGCGCCACCATCCTGAGCGGCGCGGCAGTGTTTGACGTGGGGGACGCCATTGTTTTGCTCACGTTGCCCGCCGTCGACAATGGTGGCCATACGTTTACGGTTCAAGGTATCGGCAACACGGCCATCAGCGGCATCATTTCTGCAGGCGGCGGCATAACCAAGGCCGGCGCCGGCACGCTGACCTTGTCGGGCGCCAACACCTACAGCGGTGCGACGACGATCAACGGCGGCACGCTGAAACTGGGCGCGGCGGATGTCATTCCCAATGGTGCAAACAAAGGCGATGTGACTGTGACAGACACCACGGACGGCGACAAGCTGGATTTGAACACCCATAGTGAAACGATCAACGGCTTGAGCGGCGCCGGGATAGTGGACACCGTTGCTGGTGGCAGTCCGATCCTGACGGTGGGAGCCAACGATCAGTCGAGCGCCTTCAGCGGCGTGATCAAGAACACGGCCGGCACGCTGGCGCTGACCAAGATCGGAACCGGCACGCTGACGCTGTCGGGCGTGAATACATACGCCGGCGCAACGACGGTCGATGGCGGCACGCTGCTGGTGAACAATCCGAGCGGCTCGGGCACGGGAAGCGGTGCCGTGACAGTCAATAACACTGGGACAACCTTGGGCGGCGTGGGAACAGTGGGCGGCACGACGATTGGTAGCGGCGCGAAGGTTGCCCCGGGCAACGGTGCCATCGGCACGCTCCATACGGGCGCGCTCATCTTCAATGCCGGCAGTGCCATGGTATGGGAGTTTGATGCCAGTTCTGCGGATTTGGTGGTCGCTGGCGCTCTCAGCTTCGCAACCGTTGCCAACGATGTCACGATTTACGTGAAGACTGATAGTGACATATACAGTGGCGAGGTGCGCACCTTGTTTACTTTCACCGGAGGTGGTCCTACTCTTACTGGCTTGAAGTTTGACGTAAGCCAAGCGCAAGGAAAAGTTTCTTCGGCGACCGCACGCATAACTGGGCAGAATGTTGAAATCGTTATGATCCCGGAGCCGGGCATGCTGGCGCTGGCGGGCCTGCTGCTGATTGGCCTCAGGGCCGGTTTTAGGTTTTAAGTTGAAAGGTGTTAGGTAAAACGCTGAAAAGCTGAAAAGCTAAAAAGCTGAAAGCGGAAATCATGCCCGGTGCCTGCCCGGTGCCTGGCGCGGTTTTAGCAATTAAGGGTGGTCGGCTACCGGCTGCGTGCGGCACCGGCTGCGGCTGGCATCAGCCAGCTCTCTTTTCAGCATACCGACGCATCCCGTCGCTGGCGCAGCTCTGCAGAGTGGGAGCGGCCTCCGTGCCGCGATTCTGCATGGAAAGGAACTCGCAGCATGCCCCGCGCGGAGCGCGTGGCGTACGGGGGATTGGCCACAGATACTCGCCGATGCTCACCGATTGCTGCGGCAGACACACAACAGATCAAAAGCGATTTTGTTCATATGCAGTCTGCGAGCATCTGCGTGCGTCTGTGGCAAATGCGCGGCCTGTCTGGGATTGGGGTCGGACCAAAATTGGCATGGGGAAAAGCGCCGATAGGCGGCATAGTTGCAGAAGTTTTCAGTTTTCAGTTTTCGGTTTTCAGTGCAGCGACAGCATTCGCCGGATGGAATCGCCGCCGTTGGCGGGATCCGCGCCGGTGGCGGGACTGGCTGGTGCCTTAGCTAGCCAAGCCAGCTCTCTTTCAGCATACCGACGCACCAGTTCTGCCTTCGTGGCCAGTTGCTCTGCCTTAATTTGTTTCGTTGCGAAAGAAATTAGCTGCCATTTGCCGCGCGCGGCCAGGTTCGCTATAATGTATTACTATGGATAAACACCAGTTACTGAAGTACTGCGAGGCCATTGACCATTTTCTCACCCAGCCGGCGACGTTGTATGTGTACGGTATTGCGGCGGCCGTCGAACGGCTGCCGGCCCACTTTCGCGTCGATCCGCTGGTGCGCGATAATCTGGAAAATCTGCGCGCGGATATGACGATGTGGTCGGTGCTGCCATGATCACGCGCGCCACGTTGCAGCAAGCCTATGAACTGGCCTTTTTCCCGCCCGCGGCGGATCGCTTGTGGCAACGCATCAAGCGCGATCCGGCGGCCGCCTCGGCCGCGACACGGGAGCTGGTCGAGCTGGCCTTGTTGTTGCATCTGGCCCTGCCGGAGCGTGGCTATGCCTCCCAGCGCGCACTGAAGCGGCTGGCCAACTACCAGGCGGATGCGCGACCGTTTCGGACGGTGGCCTTTCTGCACAATCTGCGGCGCGTGCTGGGCACGACAGCGGCGCTGCCGGCCAGCACAGTGCCGGGCTGGATGGTGCGTGATATCG
>JAPLST010000315.1:0-1221 GCA_026398485.1 bacterium | reverse complement strand
GTTTGGCCGCTAAATTCCCGCGCGGCGCGGTACTATAGAAAACTGCTGCCCTGAACCCTGCCGCAGCTCAGACACTTTGGTCACGAAGAAGAAATTAACATTGAACATTCAACATCGAACATTGAACATCGAACGGAAGACGGGAAGCCACCGCTGTGCGATCCCCGGCCGTTTTATGCCTCATCGCGTCGCGCGAGAATTTGGAAGACACGAAGTTGCTGCCCGGTATTCGGTATTCAGCTGTTTGGAGTCCCGCCACTGGCGTGGATAATCGGTCTTCGGTGGTAGCACGGCGGGAACTTGCAGCAAACTCTGCAACGCTGCACCTTAATTTGTTTCGTTGCGAAAGAAATTAGCTGCCACGGCGCAAAACCGTGGAATTGTGTATAATCATCCCATGATCACCCGCAAAGCCGATTACGCGATTCGCGTCGTTGAATACCTGACCTGCAACATGCGCACCACGCAGTGGGTCTCGTCCACGGATCTGGCGCGCGCCATGGAAATCCCCTACCGCTTTCTGCGCAACATTGTGCGCCTGCTCGTGCAGAACGGCATTGTGGAAAGCCAGCGCGGCTGTTCCGGCGGCTTGCGCCTCGCCCGCCGGCCCGACCAATTGAGCGTCGCCGAAGTGGTGCACGCTGTCGACGAGACGGGGCTGCTACTTAATATCTGCCTGCAAAAGCCGTCGGGCTGCGGCCGCATGTGCATCTGCCCGCTGCACACCAAACTAAAACAACTGCAGAAGACCATCAACGACACGTTGGCCGCCACGATGTTCAACTGCTTGGCCAACCTCAGTGTCAGAAAACGCCGGCGCGTGGCCGACCGCGCCGCCGCATCGCGCAAATAGCCACGCGCATGCGTGGCATTTGATAAAGAAACACAATGGTTGCCAGGCAAACAGGCAACCCAACAGTACGCCACGCGTTCCGCGCGTGGCATGCAGAGTCCAGTTCCTGACATACATTTTTGCTCAATCTTATTCAGATCTCGGGCGCCCCACCGAGCTTGCCTCGGTGGAAGCAAAGATTGAGAAAAAACGCCGGCGCGCCTTTTTACTCAATCTTATTCACCCACGACGCGAGGTCGTGGGGGTCTCTGCGCAGATGCAGAATCGCGATCCACACCTCTGGCTGGACTGGCTGGTGCCTTAGCACGGAAGTCGCTCCCACTTTGCAGCTCAAGAAGAGAAATGGGGAGGAGGGCCGCGCAATGTGC
>JAPLST010000165.1 GCA_026398485.1 bacterium | reverse complement strand
TTCGTTGGCCGCCAAGCCAGTTAACTTTATACGACGCGGACAGCCATGCCATCTACAACCCATCTTTCAGCGGCGGCGCGCGGGCCGCGCGCCGCTGACAATTCGCCGTCCTTTGCACTGCGCGGCATGCACCTCAACGGCTGGGCGTTCGGCTATCCGTACACATTTCGCTGTTGGCAAGAAACAGACTGGCAACGGTATGCCGATATGCTCGCCGCCCAAGGCTGCAACCTTTTCTTCATCTGGCCGTTCATGGAGATCATGCCCGTTCCGCTGTCGGCCGCCGACCGGGCCTATCTGGAAGAGGTTCACCGAGTGATCGATTATGCGCAGCGGCGCCACGGCATGGAAGTCTGGATCATGCAGAGTGCCAATCGGGTGGCGCTGAACGACTGCGATGTGCGCGATCCCAGACTGCGCCCGTATTGGGTGCTGAAGGCGCAGGGCGACCACACCAAAACAGGCCAGGTCGACCTCGATCCGGCCGAGCCCAAACAATTTGCGCGGATCATGCGAGCGCGCGAGGCCTTGTACCGCATGCTCGCCAATGCCGACGGCTTTTGCACAATTGACAGTGATCCCGGCGGTTGGGCCCAAAGTCCGCTCGGTGATTTGATGCAAATCTTCAAGGCATCGCGCCGGCTGCTTGATCGACTTTCGGTTCATGGCACGCAGACGAAATTGATTCACTGGTTGTGGTCTGGCTGGGGGCAGCCTGGATGGTGGACACGCACGTGGCGCCGGCAGGACATGCACCAGTTCATGTGCCAGACGATCCGCGCCATGAAGCGGGAGCTGCCCGACCCGTGGCGTCTGATCGTGGGACGACAAGAGTACCTGCCCGCCTGTGCCGCAGAGCGGGTCTTGGGAAAAACCGTGTATCTGCCATATAACACGATTGAGGGCGAACCGTCGCGGCCGGGCACGCAACTCAATTTCACCCTGCAGCGCAAAAGTTTGGATGCAGCAGCCCGCTGTGCCGGTTTGGCGGGCCTGATGGGCAACGTGCAGACGCCGCTCCTGCAGTTGCCGCATGTCGGTTTCTTTCTGAATGCCGCCATGGACTATGGCTCCCGAAAGCGATCCCCGCGCAAGATCTTGCGCGCGCTGGCCGCCGCTGTGTATCCGCAACATCAGGATCTGTTGGCGGATTGCTGGATGGCCTTGTCACCAGCGGGCCGGGCGGACGCCGGCAGGCTGGCCCGCCGGTTGGCGCGGCTGGTTGAGCAAGACCGGCTGGGCCAATTGGGCCGGCTGGGGCAGTTGCTTTTTCCCGACCAACGGCAAATCGCGCGGGATCTGACGTGGCAGTTGAAAACAGTGGCCGCGTTCGAGGCACTGCGTCAGGCGTTGTGCCGGCGCGCGCCGCAGCCGCGCTGCGCCCGCTGCGTGGAGGCGTTCCTCGCCGCGGCGCTCGCGTGGGACGGCCAACATGGCTGGTCCGCTTACTGGCGCAAACTTGGCACGGCGTGGACGTTGTGGCCGGTCTATGATCCGGCGTATCCGTCAGTTGTGCGCGGCTTGGTGAGATTACTGCGTGGTGCGAAGGCCGGCGACAAG
>JAPLST010000448.1:721-7275 GCA_026398485.1 bacterium | reverse complement strand
TGGGACATTCCTTGTTCGATATTCGATATTCCGCTGCATCTCCACCTGAACCCTGAACCCTGAACCCTGATTGCTAATGATGCATTCATCATTCATCATTCATCATTCCGGTCAGCCGCCTGCCCGCGGGCCGGCAGGCGCAGCCAGCGCCGGCGGTGGTGCGCGGCGTAAATTGCCAGGACGACCTCGACCGTGTGGCGCGCCGCGGCGGCCGGGACAAACGGTGCGCGGTGTGCGCGAATGGCCTGCACGAAATCGGCGATCTGCGCCGGATGGCCGGCGCCGTAATGCGCCTTGGCTGCGCTGATCGTCTGGCGTTCAACACAGGCGGCCAGCGCCTTGGTCACGGCCGTGGTGCGTGCGCGACTGGCAAAGGCAACTTTCAAGGCGCAACCGTTGCGCCACTCGACCGCGCCGTCCGAGCCGTGGATCGCCAGGGTGTGCTCCCAGGCGATATTACTCGAACAGGTTGCGTCAATAACGCCCAGCGCACCATTGCGGAATTGCAGTGAGGCGACCGCGGTGTCCTCCGTTTCGATGACGCCCTTGTGCGTCAAATTGGTGTGCGCGCCGCTGAGCATGGCGACCCCGCCCATGATCCAGACCAGCAAGTCGATGAAGTGGATCGCCTGGTTGATCAGCACCGCGCCGCCTTCCCTGGCCCACGTGCCGCGCCAGGTGTCAGCCGCATAATAGTCCGCCGTGCGCAGGCAGCGCAGGTGCGTGCCGGCCGTCAGGATGGCGCCGAACGCGCCCTGCTCAACCAGGCGTTTAAGATAGCGCATGGCCGGGTCGAAGCGATGCTGCAAGACGCCGCTGAAGACCAGGCCGGGGCGCGCGGCGTGCGCGCGAAACATCTGGCGCAGGCCGGCGGCGTTGGCCGCCAGTGCTTTTTCACACAAGACATGTTTGCCGGCGCGCAGGGCCGCGGCGCTGATCGGCGCATGACTGGCATGGTCGGTGCAGACCGAGACGGCGTCCACCGCCGGGTCGCGCAGGACATCGCGGAAATCAGTGCAGACACCAGGGATTCCATAGCGGTCTGCCAAGGCGCGCGCTTTGCTGGCAAGCAGATCGCAGGCCCAGCGCACGCGCACGCCGGGCAGCAATTGATAGCTCTCGATGTGCGCCGGCGCGATCACGCCGCAGCCAATCACCGCCACGTTTAATGTGCGCGCCATGTGCGGGTCACGCATCGGCACGGCCAAGAAAGCGCCAGAATGTTCCGCCCAGCAGGCCGGCAATTTCGCGGCGCAGTTCGTCATCGCCGAGGCGCCAGCCAGTCTGCTCGATGGCGCCATATTTATCGGCCAGGACGCGCGCCAGAATGGTCTTGGTATGCGCCCATTTGTAGATGATTTGATCGAGGACGCGCGCGTCGGAATGTTGCGGGATCATGCTGGCGCCCAGCCACTCGAGGCGCATGCGCGTCAGTTCCTCGATGTAGAGCGGGCTGTTGAGAAACCACCAGCAGCCGAAGGGCAGCAGGTTGCGGAACTTGCGGGCCAGGATGCAGAGCGCCTGCTGGCTCTCGTGCGTCAGCAGCGTGACCATGAAGTTCACCGCGCGGTGCTTGGCGACCACATGTTCGATGGTGGCCATGTCCACCGGCGCAATGCCATCGCCCGCCAGGCGCAGGTCTGGGTTGACCTGGCGGTTGCAGCCGATCATCATGGCGAACGGCAGCTGGTGCGCGCGGGCGGCGGGCAGGACGACCTCGTCGAGGATGCGCGCGGGCAACGCGCGGGACGGCGCGCGGAACGCCGGCGGCAGCGAGGCCATCAGGTACAGCGGCTGCATGCGCGTGATCCAATGGTCGAGAAAACGGTGCAGCGCGCGCGCGGTCGCCGGCGTCCATGCGCGGGTCACGCGGAAGCCCATCGCGCGCAGCTTGTGCACGGCTGCCGGCCAATCGGCGAAGAGCAGGTCAATGCGCAGTGCCGTGTGAAAGCGCGCATCCACGGCGGCGCCCTTGTCCCAGCAGGCGCGCTCGGCGTCATCGAACGGGTCATTGGTCAGCACCACGGTTTTAACCTTGGCCAGGCGCATGGCCAGGTCGACATGTTCGCTGGCGGAGAGGCCGGCAAAGAAGCGGCGATAGGCGGCGAGATCGCGCGCGGCCACATTCAGGCCGCAGGCGTGCAGCGTGGTCAGCACGCCGCGCGCGGATTCGGAAACCGGCGCATGGTCAAGAAAGAGCGTGTGCCAGACGATGTCCGCCTGCGCGGCACGCGGCAGGGCGAAGAACGCGGCATAGTCGAGGTCGGTCCGCCAGCGGAACATTTCGGCCACCAAATAATGATAGGTCAGCAGTTCGTCAATGCCGCGCAACAGCAGCGGGCCGAAGGTGGGCGGATACAAATGCGTGTGAATATCGGTAATCGGCGTCTGCGCAATGATCCACGCAATGCGGGCAGACAGCGACGGGGCTGGCTTGTTCATATTTGCATGGTTGTGCTCAATCTGATTTATCCACGGTCACGCCAGCGGCGCAGTGCGGGAGCCGTGCTCCCGCTTTTCATAGCCGAGCACTGCTCGGCATAGGATGGTGTCCGGCCTGCCCGGAAGCATGGCAGTGGCAGTCATACTGCCGCTTTGTTTGTGCGCGCCATGTTCACAGAAGACGGCCCAGCATGGCTGGCCGCGGCAAAAGCGGGAGCACGGCTCCCGCACTCCACAACGGCATGGCGCACACCGCCGTTTTCAAATCCTTTTCCTCGACAGAACATAAGTAAAGAAGCGTTGGACGCTCTCCGTTAGCGATCCACGCCGCCGCGCACATATATTTTGTGAAGAATGATGCCGGCGTCGGGAATGCCGACGACACCCAGGCGGGTGATGACGAACGGCGTTTCGGTGTCTTGATACCAGCCGATCAGCGCGTCATCCACTTGAAAATACAGGATATTCTGGCGGCGCGAAAACTGCATGGTGTGGCGCCCGGGCGTCAGCGCCCGTTGATCGCCGGCCACTTCGCCGCGGCCCTCAATGCGGATTTTGCTGACGCTGTTCTCGTAGCCGCCGGCGAAGGCAATGTAATCAGCGCCGGGGTCGAGCCGCGTGGTGCGGGCCCGAAATGCGCCCAGCACCAGGTCGCGCGCCGCTTCGAATTCAACCCAAATCTGGAAATTGGTCGTGGCCGGCAGCGTGGCGAGCAGCGTGTCATCTTTGCCGACAAAGTGCAGCGCGCCCTCGCGGACAACCCATTGCGTGGCGTCGCAGCGCCAGCCTTTCAACGCATCCGGCGTGGAGAAATCCGCCGCGCGCGTTGCCTGTGCGGCCGTCAGCGCCGCGGGCGGCGGCGCCGGCGCATCCTGGGTGCCGATCAGCGGCAGCATCGTGCAATACACCGGGTCATAGCCGTCAAACATGGCATAGCGCGCGCCAGTCTGCATGCCGGCGTCAATGGCGACGCCGATCTCGCGCCCGCCGCCGTCCCAGAACCAGGCACTGTCGCCACGATTGCCGATGCGAAATTCAACGATCGATTTGCCGTTGTCTTGCGTGGCGCAGAAGGTGAATCCGCCGGGATTGTGATCGAGCGTCAGTGTCGGCGGCGCATTCGAATTCGCCGGCGCCTTGATCGTCAGCCAATAGCCATCCGCGCTGCCGCCAAAGCCGCCGACGCCCGGACCCCAGACGCCATCGCCTTCGCCATCCAGGACGATGCGCACATCGCGCCAGGCGCCGTTCATGGCGACCAAGCCATAGTAGGCGCCATTGTCATGGCAGTGGGTGAACATGACTTCGCCTTCGGGTGCGGTGATGCGCCCGCAGAGCGGCATGTTGCGCCATTCATCCGGGCGGCCATCCAGGGTGGCCGTGCCCGGCCAGACAAAGGGCGGGAACGGCACCAGCGGCTCGGGATCATGCAGGTCACTGATGCCGTCGTGATCGCTGTCGGTGGCGCGCGGGCGAGGCAGAATGCCGGCGCGGGCCGGGCGCGTCCACGTGCTCTGGAGCGGGCCGGGCGACCAAATCGACATGCCGACCTTGGTGATGTCGAGCACTTCGCCGTCGCTCATCGGATTGCGCGGGTCACTGCCAAAGCGGGCTTCATCAAAGGGCAGGCGCACATCGCGATCCGGAATGCAATCACGATCCGTATCATCCACCGCGATCGGCTCGCCGAAATACCAGCGCAGCCACTGCATGTCGCTGATCAGGCGGTCGGTCTGCGCGATGCCGCTCCAGTGCTCGCCGAATTTGCCGGCGGTCGTCCAGGGGAATTCCTCGATCGTGCCATCCGCCTTGGGCGTGCGAAAGCGCCCGCTGAAATGGCAGAAATAGACGCGGTCATCCTCGGTGTTCAAGCCGCTGAACCAGCCCTGCGACTCAATCTGGTGATGATATTCATGGGTGGTCAGCCAGGCCAGGTCATCACCCAGAAATTGCGAGCGGCCCGGCACGCCGCGCGGCCAGCCGTCGATGCCCAGCGTGCCACCACCACTGCGGACGAACTCCCATTTTTTGGTGGCGGGATTCCAGCGCCGCACCAGGGCATTCTCAATCTGGCCGGCGTACACCTCGCGTTCAACCATCGGGTACGCGCCGGTCGTCGCCACGTTGCCGCTGTCAAACGGCGAGAACTGCCCGCCGCCCGGGGCAACGAAATCGCTGCCCGCCCAGCTACGGCAGAGCGGCAGGCCCTTGAACAGGCCGCTCGCGTTGGTCGGCTCGTCGCCCCAGCGCTGCCAGCGGTCGTCAAAAAACAACTGGAAATCATGCCACATGCGAAAGCCGCTGTTGATAAACAGGAAGCGTTCCGCCAGCCGGTATTCTTCCTTGATCTTCTCGATCTCGACGCGCGACAAGGCCGGCGGCGCGGGCGCCAGCGGGCCCTGCGCACGGTCACACGCCGCACTGAGCATCAGCACATTCGGCATGACCAGCACTTTGACCGGCACATGGATGATGGTGCGGCGGCCCGGCAGCGCATGCGTGTTGATGGCATATTCGCGCCGCCATGGCGCGGCCGCGCCCCAGGCGCACTCGTCGGCGGTCGGCGTCGCGGACGGATCATAGGTGCGATAATAGTAGCGGGTCGAGGGCAGCATGCCGCGAATGATCAGCCGGTGATACGTGCGCGTGCCGCGCGGGCCGCTGACGGTCCAGACATTCTTGTCGCTCCACACCTGCGCCACCCGGCCACTGGCGGTGAGGGTCATGCAGGGCGCGCCACCCATGCGCATTTGGACTTTGGTCTCGCACGGGCGCTTGGTGTACCACTGCAAGGTCATGCTGGTATTGGCCAATTGGCAGACGGGGCGGCGGGTATCGGGATCATGTGAGCTGGCGGCGACCAGCAGCGCACCGGCGGTGGCGGTCAGCAGGACGTAAGCGCGCACATGCATGTCAGTTCCTTGTCGTAAAGTGAAGCGCGGCGGGCCACACCCGCGCACGCATGCCAATGTCTGCCTAGGATACTAATCCGCGGCTGATAAGTCAAGGAGAAAAACACATGGTTCCGTTGACAAGACCGGCCGCGGAGAGGGCCAGCCACATCTGCACGTTGTGGCTGGGCGCTCTGTGCCCGTTCTTTCAGCTTTCACCTTTCAATCTATGCCCGCGGCGCCGTAGCCGGGGATGGTGTCGGCGTGCCGGCCTTGGGCATGCCCGGCCCGCCGGCCGGCGTCTGCCGCGGCGCCGGCGCCGGCATGCTCAGCAGCGCGGGCGGGCCCACGGCCGGCTTGGCGCCGGACGCCGCGCGCACGCCCAGCCAGCCAATTTTCCAGAACAGCAGCAAGGTGCCCGCGATCAATCCAAGATTGAGCCCGACACCCCAGACAAGAAAGCCCGTCAAGGTGCCCATGTTGACGGCCATCCAGTTGAAATTCATGCCAAAAAAACAGGTCGTGACGGTGATCGGCAGGAAAATGCCGTTGATCAAGGTCAAGCGGTTGATCATGGTGGCCTGCTGATTGGAAATGTTGGCGCTGTAACTGTCGAGCGCCTCGTTCGTGCGCTGGCGATAGTCATCAATGCGCTCCACAAAGTCCGCGACCCGCTCGGCATAGTCGCGCATGGTCTGCAGCTCTTTCTCGCCCATGCCGGGAATGCCGCCGATGGTGACGACCAGCCGGCTGAGCGTGTCGCGGTACGGCAGCCACAGCCGCTGCAGCGATCCCACGTATTTGCGGACTGCGGACAATGCCACCCATTGGCACGTGTCCGGCGCCTGGAAAATCTCATCTTCCAGTTGCCCGAGCCCTTCGTCCACGTGCTCGAGCGCCGGGTAGAAGCTCGCCAACAACTCGTTGAGCACCAGCATAAGGGCGAAACTGGGGTGCGGCGCGATCACGTCGCTGATGTCGCCAAAGAGCGTCCGCGCCTGATCCATGGTCTTGTCCACCTGCGCATGTACCGTCAGCAACCAGGTGTGGCGAAACAGAATGTGGACCTCGCGCGGCTGGTACTGCGCATCCGCCGCCCAGACGGAAATGCGGGTCTGGTGCCGGCTCACTTCAAACCGGGCATGCTGGCCAAAGCGCGGCAACCAGTCGGCCGTCAGGGCTTCGAGCTTCAGCGCGGACGCCACCGCGCGCAGTTCCTCT
>JAPLST010000448.1:0-705 GCA_026398485.1 bacterium | reverse complement strand
GGCGCCGCTCACATCGAGCCAGAAGAAACCGGTGGCGGGGAGTTGTTGCTCGAGCGCCACGGCCGTGATGTCGCGGCGCCCATGGGCCATGTCAATCAAACATGCTTTCATACATACTCCCTGCATGCCCGCGCCGAGGCACATCGTCCCTCGAATTCCAGCACCGTCTTCGGATAGTCTTCGGCGTCCATAGCGTACCATACTACCAGTTGTGGCCGGGGGCGTCAAGTGCATCGCCCGGTGTGTGTTGCAAGCAAATAGAAATGACAGGGTTTACGTTATTTAGAAATGACAGGCGCGCCAGCGCCTTTTTCTCAATCTTTGCTTCCACCAGTCCCGCCGGCGGCGGGATCGGTGGGGAGCAACAGCACAAACAAACCGCTGAATCTGGGCCGCTGGCACGCCGGCTGATTTTTCTGCAAATATGGTATACTATGCCCACGAGACATAACAACCATTAGTGGCTTTTGCCACACGATCATCAAGATTTGACGTTGAACGACTGTATGAACCATTGCGCCTGTTATTTGCGTGTTGCTTTGTTGCTGGCCCTGCTGGCGTTGCCCGGCCGGGCGGCCGACAATGGTGCGGCGCCCGCCGTGCGCGGGCGGAATCTTTTGCGCAACAGCGATTTTGCACGGGGATTGCAGTTCTGGTCGCTGTGGCAGCATGGCCGCACCCATCCGGAATGGGTGACCGTGACCA
>JAPLST010000439.1 GCA_026398485.1 bacterium | reverse complement strand
GTCGGTACCTCTGCCCGTAGCCGACGCACGGCGTGCGGCGTGCAGCACATCACGCGGAACGCCGTTCCGCGGCTACATCTGTCCGAGGCCCCCACGACCTCGCGTTGTGGGTGAATATGATTGAGTAATCTGGCTGCGCCGCTGTTGCCTCTTCAGTGCGGAAATGCTACACTTGCCGCAGCGATTCGGCGCGCGCGACACCAGCCCCCGCCTCATTTGATGCACCAGGAAGATCATGAAGACACGGCTGAAAGTGTGGCTGGCACTGTTACTGTTGTGTGCTGTCGCAGGCAGCGCCAGCGCGGCGCTCAAAATGTGGAACGGCGGGCCGTCGGGCCTCTGGGACACCGATGCGAACTGGGCGCCAACCGGCGCACCAACCACCAATGACACGGCGGTTGTCACCAATGGCATGGTCGTGGTACTGAATGTTGACGGTGCCTGCAATATGCTTGCGTCCAGCGGCGCTTATGTCGTGGTCAACAATGCGGCGCGCACGTTGCGGATTGTGACCGACGCGCACGTGTCGGGTGCTGGCGCGGAGTTGCGCGCCAACGCCGGGCTGCTCGACGTCGGCGGCACTATTTTTGCCACCAATGGCGGCGCGGCTTGCCTTGACGGTGGCAGCTTCAAGGCCGGCGCGGTGCAATTCGGCACCGGCACGCTGATCTGGCACTCCGGCACACTGCAGTTGACCGAGGGCCTCAATGTTGCCCAGGGCACGTCGCTGCAGGCGTGGCGCGTGCTCACAAACCAATACCTGCTGCTGCACGGCGAAGGCCTGGCTTCTGCGGATCTCTTTATGGAGAGCAGCGGCGTGCTGACGCTCGCGGGCGGCACCATCGAGTGCGACGGCCTGATCGGCGCCGCCGGCATGGCGCTCAATCTGTATGACGGCAGCATGATCGTCAATGGTTCCGATTTCAACTGGGGCAGTTCGCCCGTCGTGTTTGAAAGCGACACGCCGGCGCATTCGCCAAGTTTGGTGCTCGACGGCTTTTATTTTCCCAGCATCAACGCCGACGTGCTGCTTGCGACCGGCGCCGCCCGGCGCGCCAGCCTTACGCTGCGCGATATGACGCGCCTGGCGGGCAACGCCACGATTGCCGGCGGAGCGGGCGCGCGCGCCGACGTGCTGGTGACCGACGTGGGAACGCATTGGCAGCCCACCACCCTGACCATTGGCAGCAGTGGCAGCGGCGGCCTCGTCATCAGCAATAGCGCGATTGCCGACAGTTGCCAGGAACTGCACCTGGCGCGCAATGCCGGGTCAACCGGCACGCTGGTGGTCGCCGCCGGATCGAGCTGGTCGAGTTATTGGCAAACGCACATCGGCGAGCGCGGACGAGGAGTCCTTTGCGCCCTCAACGGCGGCAGCGTTACGTTTAATAACCAGAATCAGAACACCGTGTTCGGCGAATACGCCGGGGCGGCCGCGCACGTTGACATTATTGGCGCTGGTTCAAGTTTGAGCGTGGCGCCGGCCGCGAGTCAGCAAATTCAGTTGGGCCTGTCCGGCGCCGCCACCTTGGTGGTCTCGAACGGCGGGCAGGCGGCGTTTACCGCGTTCACCCAAGCCGGCGTGAATGCCGGCGGGCGCGGCGATGTCATCGTGACCGGCCCCGGCTCGCTCTGGCAGGTGAACTACGATGTCTGGTTTGGCTATGAAGGCCTGGCCACACTGCAGGTGCTCAACGGCGGCACGACGACGTGGACTTCCAGCAAGCTGGGCGAATTTCCTGGCGGCGTCGGGATCGCCACCGTCAGTGGCGCGGGCAGCTATTGGCATGGTGGTGGCGACTCATCGATCGGCGAAGAATTTATGGTCGGGCGCTATGGCCTCGGCACGATCATGGTGACCAATGGCGGCGTACTCGCGAGCAGCGGCTACAGCAATCTCGGCAGTTACGACGGCAGTGGCGGCAAGGTCACCGTGAGCGGCGCGGGCTCGGTGTGGAACGCCAGCGGCGACCTGAGCATCGGCGACACCTACAACCAATATGCGACGGGCACACTCACTATTGCGTACGGCGGGCGCGTCGCGGTGGGCAGCGGCGTGGTTATTGGCAACAGCGGCACGCTGCAGGGCGATGGCGGCACACTGCAAGCCAGCGTCGACAATGTCTACGGCCAGATTTGCCCCGGCACGAGCATCGGCGTGCTCACCATTGACGGCGTGTTGGCGCAGGAGGTCGGTGGGACACTGCACATGGAGCTGGGCGGCCCGGCGCTGACGCAGTATGACCGGTTGATCGTCACGGGCGCGAGCACGCTGGCCGGCACGTTGCTGGTCACGCTCGCCAGTTATACGCCGACGAACGGCGCCGTCTTTGATCTCTTCGATTGGGTGGGCGGCACGCACGGCGCGTTCGACACGGCAGACTTGCCGGCGCTGGACAGCGGGCTGCATTGGTCGACCAACACGTTGTACACCACCGGCGAGCTGCGCGTGATTCCGGAATCGTCCGGCGCGCTGCTGGCGCTGGTAGTCCTGTGGGCGCGCCGCCGTTGCGCGGGAGCAGCGGCGTTCGGCACGCCGGCACGCCGGTAGCGGCTTGCTGTTGAATCTTGGTTGCGGTGAACGGCATCTGCCGCAGACACTGCATTCGCCGCACGGAGACGGCTGCCATTCTTTGCATGTCAAGGTGCAGAAGTTGTCGGCGGTTCCGTGCGCGGTGCCATCTGCCGAAAGATGTAATTGAGAGATCGCACCTGCCTTCAGTCCCGCCATCGGCGTGGATCGCGAATCTGCCGCAATTGCTGCCACCGAAAACTGCAAACTGAAAAATAAATACTGCTGCCCATACGCCACGCGCGCCGCGCGGGGCATGCCGCATTTTTCCGGCCCAGCGGTGAAGGATTCCACCGCTCAGAGTTGCAGCAGCGTGCGGCCGACTTCCGCCGGCCGATCCCAGCGCGTGCCCATCAGCGGCACGCTGGTGGCGAAGGCCTCGGCATAGTCACACCAAGCCGGCCGCCCGCATGCACGCGCCCGTTCCACGGCAAATTCCCCGGCGCGCGCACCCAACTGGCTTGTGTAAGCGAACGCGACGGCCTTCTTTTGTTCGATGACGCGGGTAATATTGACGTACAGATTGGGCTGGAAATTATAGCCGTGCGGGTCGGCCTCCGCCATGTACAATTCGGTGGTCCAGGACAGCCCGGCCAGATGCAGCGCCTTGTGCGCGATGCTGAATGCTGCCGCGTGGTCGGGCTTTTCGAGCGCCCAGAGCGTGATGACCACCGTCGGCTTGATGGCGCCAAGCCGGGCGGCGACCTGCCCGCAAATGGCGCGATGGGCGTAAAGCTCGCCATCCATTTCGTCAAACATGATCAGTTCGGCGCCCAGCAGCGCGCAGGCAGCTTGCTCTTCGCTCGTGCGCCGGGCGGCCACGTCCATGCGCGGCGGATTGAGCGCCCCGGCGGCCGCGGCGTTCTCAGGCTGGTAGCCGCGCTGGCCGGGCGTCAGGCACATGTCGTACAAACAAAAACCCTGTTGCCGCAGCAAGGTCAAGGTACCCGCCACGGAGATGATATCATCCGGATGCGCGCAAATGTAGACAACGGATTTGGCTGTCATTTGGTTTGCGGTTTGCAGTTTTCAGTTAAGGAAATTTGTTCGCGGCGAACAAATTCAGATCAGTCCCCGCCGTCTGCGCCACTGCTTTCGGATTTCAGGCTGGCCGCATCAAAGCATTTCCAGACATCCAGCAAGCCCTTCGACTGCCGGCAGCTCCAGACCCGGCCGCTCAACGTGTCCAGAAACACCAGCGTGCCGCCGCGCACATTCAGCGTGTAGCGCCCGTAGACCATGGTGTTGCTGAAGGCCACCGGCACGGCGGCGGCCGGCAGTTTGCGCTGCTGTTCGGCGATTTTAGTCAACTCGTAACGACGCCAGGTGTCGAATGAATACTTGGCTTGCTGCCCGAGCCAGATGACGCCCGTGGCGGAATCGAAGACTGCCAATGTCTCTGCGTCAATGCCGACCAATTGGTAGCGCTGGTCATACTGAATCAGCGGGCGCGGCTCGGCTGGCGGCGCGGGCGCGGCGCCGGCCATCACAGCCAGCAGGCAAACGACAAGGAGTGTTGTTTTCATAATGCTTTGTATGCGGTTCCAAATTATAAATTGCCGCGCCGCGCGAGAATTTACACAAACGTTGCCGGCACTGGCTTGGCGGCGCACAGTTCAAGGACTTCATTGCGGACGGTGTCGACAACCTGCGCGTCCTCAAGGTTGTTGGCGACGCGCGCGATCCAGCCGGCCAGCCGGCACATGTCATCGGCATTGAAGCCGCGCGTGCTGACGGCACAGGTGCCGAGTCGCACACCGCTTGGGTCAAACGGTTTGCGCGGGTCAAACGGGACGGCATTGCAGTTGCCAATAATGCCCGCGCGGTCGAGTGCCTGGGCCAGCGGCTTGCCGCCATAGCTCTTCTCGCGCAGATCCATCAGGACAATGTGATTGTCCGTGCCGCCGGTCACCAGTGCAAAGCCTTCTTGCAGCAGCGCGGCCGCCAGGGCGCGCGCATTGGCCACGACGCGCTGCCCATATTTCTTGAAATCCGGCGTGAGCGCCTCGCCAAAGGCAACCGCCATGGCGGCCGTGGTGTGATTATGCGGGCCGCCCTGCAAGGCCGGAAAGACGGCGTTGTCGATCGCCTTGGCGTGCTGCTCTTTGCACAAGATCATGGCGCCGCGCGGCCCGCGCAGCGATTTGTGCGTCGTGGTCGTGACGGCGTCGGCATACGGGATCGGCGAGGGATGCACGCCGGCGGCGACCAGCCCGGCGATGTGGGCCATATCGGCGACCAGGAACGCGCCGACGCTGCGCGCGATCTCGGCGAAACGCGCGAAATCAATCACGCGCGGATAAGCACTCGCGCCGCAGACCAGAATCTTCGGCTTGTGTTCGCGCGCCAGCGCCGCAATCGCGGCATAATCCAGCAAACAGGTCTTTTCGTCCACCGGATACTGCACCGCCCGATAGAAGCGCGCGCTGAAATTCACCTTCCAGCCGTGCGTCAGATGCCCGCCGTGCGGCAGGCTCATGCCCATAATCAGCGCGCCCGGCTCGGCCAGGGCATAGTAGGTCTCGAGATTTGCCGGCGAGCCGGAATAGGGCTGCACGTTGACATGCTCCGCACCAAACAATTCCTTGGCGCGCGCAATCGCCAGCAGCTCGATGGCATCACAATATTGCTGGCCTTGATAATAACGCTTGCCGGGATAGCCCTCGGAATATTTGTTGGTAAACACCGAACCGGCCGCTTCGAGCACCGCGTGCGACACGTAATTTTCGGAGGCGATCAGGCGAATCGTCTCTTGCTGATACTGTTCTTCAGCCGTGATCAGGCCGGCGACGGCCGGGTCTTGTTGTTCAAGAATGCTGAGGTGCTTCATCGCTAATTTTCCAATATTGTTATGGTCGTAATCGGTAAGTAGTTTACTAAGAGGAAAAGAGAATTGCTAGAGGATAAAGAGCGTAAGAAAAGGCATATGTTCTTGTCTTTTGAACTCGTGCTGCACTCTTGTCCTCTTCGTTCATTTTTGTAAACTTAGCGCGCCGCGCAGGCGCGTCCAAAGAAAGGCGCCGCCGACCAGCGCCCGCAAAAAATACATGCCGGCCGTCAGCAACGGATGGCGCGCCAGCCGCCGCCATTTGCCGGCCTCAATGAACACGCCGATGAAGCGGTACCACGCGCCCAGTTGCTTGCGCACGGTGGCGTCATTATTCCACTTGGCGGCATAGGCCGCGAACGACGTCGCGTAATACATTTTCTTGCGCACATAGCGGCGCAGGTTGAACGCGCCCTCGTCGTGATATAAGGGAGCGTGGATCAGGCGCAGCGCCCCGCGCTGCATCAGGCGGCGGTCCAAATCCCAGTCTTCCGGCCCGCACAGGGACAGGTCAAAGCCGCCCGTCGCCAGAAAAACATCGCGACGCACAACCCGCACGGCGTCAATCACCGTGGCATCATAAAAGCCGCGCTCGAAATTGCGGACGCGAATCCAATAGCCGCGGCCAATCACGATTTCGGGGATGTACAGCGCCACCACGTCCGGCGCGGCATCCAGCCGCGCAAGACATTCTGCCACCACCGGCGGCGACAGCCGCATGTCGGCATCAAGGTACATGACGACCGGCGCGCGCGCAATGCGCACCCCCTCGTTGCGTTGCGCCGAGCGCTCCGGCCCGCAGATAATCAGCTGGTCGAGCAGCGGGCGGGCAAGGTCGACCGTCCGGTCACTCGAATTATTGTCCACCAAAATAATCTCAAGGGACTCGCGCGCAACGGATTGCGCGCACACGGCAGCCAGGCACGCCGTAATGTTGCGTTCCTCGTTGCGGGTCGTGATAATGACCGAAATCAATGGCAAGCGTTGTTCATTCACGCCAGAATAGTAGCACAAACCCCGCGGCAAGTCAACCAACTTTTGCACAACGCAAAAGTTGTGGTAGTGGCGCTGTATAGTGTCTGTTTCCGTGCGGGAATAGTGAATATATGGCGGGCATCCCCGTCAAACCTTGTGCTACACCAAATTAACAATTAAGGTAGCAAACACAACCCAGTTATCTCTTGTGTGCCATGGTGGCCCATGAGAGCCAACAAACAATAACCCTGAGGGTACTTTGATGAAACACGTAAGTCTGACAGTTGCAGTTGCTTGCTTGATGTTCGGTTTGACGGTTGCGGCGTTCGCGGGCGAAGGTTGCGGCAAAGACACGAACGCGATGATCTTCGCGAGCTGTGGTAGTTGCGAAAAGGATACCAACGCGACCTTCTTTGCTGCCGAAGAAGAGACCAATGCGACCTTCTTTGCTGCCGAAGAAGAGACCAATGCGACCTTCTTTGCTGCCGAAGAAGAGACCAATGCGACCTTCTTTGCTGCCGAAGAAGAGACCAACGCGACCTTCTTTGCTGCCGAAGAAGAGACCAACGCGACCTTCTTTGCCAAGTGCGGCAGCTGCGAGAAAGACACGAATGCCGTGTTCTTTGTCGGCGGCGGTTGCGGGAAAGACACGAATGCCGTGTTCTTTGCCAACTGCGGTAGCTGCGAGAAAGACACGAATGCCGTGTTTGTCGTCGGCGGCGGTTGCGAGAAGGACACAAATGCCGTGTTCTTTGCCAACTGCGGTAGTTGCGAGAAAGACACGAATGCCGTGTTTGTCGCAAGTCTCTAATACAGACAAGCACACGAAAACGTTGACCAAGACAGCCCTTGGTCTGATCGTTCCAGCAAAACGCCCGGGTGACTAATCCTCACCCGCGGCGTTTTGTTTTGCAAGGTGGGAGCTGCCTCCGTGCGGCGATGCTGTTCATCTCTGCAAGTGTCACAAGTGCATCACATTGATTCGCAGCACGACTCGCCGCACGTGCAGGTTTCCTTGCCGGTCAGCATGCCGTAAATGACCGCCGTGGCACAGCCAACGCCGGCACGGACACTGATCGCATCCACCGGGCAATTGCGCGCGCAGGCGCCGCATTCCATGCAGGCATCCCGCTCGACTATGCGCGCCGTTCCCTCCGCAACGATGAAGACCGCGTGCGGACACACCTCGACACACCGCCCGCAACCAATGCAGCGGCTATCGTCAAGTTCCAACGTGACAATGTTTGACAAATATCTCATCGCGCCACGAGCCAGATGATGATGCCGGCCAGCAGGGCCGCACTCTGCAACGGCAGGGCGATGCGCGTTTCTTTTCGCACGCCGGACAGGGAGGTGAACGTGCTGGCGCCGGTGAATTGCAGGCCCATGAACGACGCCATGGCACCGAGCAGCAGCGTTGCGGCAAGCACTTCAGATCCAGTCTGCACCAGGCCAAGCGCCCAGCACAGCAGCGCCACGACGATGCCGGTGAGCGCGCCTTTCACGGCAAAGGCCCGGCCGGGCAGCCACGGCAGCAGCGCCGGCGTCACTGCCCCACCGACCACAAAGCCCAGCAGCACAAGGCCCGCCGCCCGCAGGCCGCGGCTGCACACCCATGCCAGGTCGTAGCCCATCCCATGCACGCCGCTCAGCAACGCCAGTAGCAAGGCCAGCAGCACCGCGTACTTGATCCACATCGCAAGTTCCACCGGCACGACCAGCAGCCGATCCCGCAGGTCAAACGTCACGCGGCGCATGGCCGGCGTGGCCTGCATGCCGGCAGCCAGAAACGCCGGGAGGTCGGTGGCGCGCACCGGGCCGTACACGACCCGGAAACCCGTCTGCTGTTGCACCAGATGGGCGGCGACGCCCGGCGCGCCGAGTTGCGGCACAATCAGCGTGCGGTGCGTGACCACGTGTGCCAGACCGGTTGCGGCAACGGCGCGGATGAGTTCATCCGTGCCGAACGTGCCTTTGCCGGCGGCGCACCAGACGTTGATGCCCTTGGTGTCAAGCACGAGCAGCCAACCCGCCATGCCATGCATGGCGCGGCGCACATGGTCAAAAGTCAATTTGTAATTGGCCGTGACCAACACCGGCGCGTCCGGTGCGGGCCGGCCGATGGCGTACAGTCCCGGCGTCACGGCATAGCACATCCGGCCGAGGTTCAGCCGCACGCGCGCCGCGCCCAGCCAGTCGCGCCACGACCATGTGCTGTTTACAGAAACGACCGGCATGCCGCAGTTTGCCGTGCGCGGCGCAACCGCGCCGCACGATGAACATTCAGGCGCCGGCATTCACCACCTCCGTTGCCTGGCGCTCGATTGGGCCGAACCAGCCCTGCGTGCGCAGGCAGATCCGCACCAGCCACAACATCACGGGCACTTCGATCAAGACGCCGACGACCGTCGCCAGCGCCGCGCCGCTCGACAGGCCGAACAGCATTGTCGCCGTCGCAATCGCCACTTCAAAATGATTTGAAGCGCCGATCATGGCCGCGGGCGCGGCGTCGCGATACGGCAACTTCAGCAGTTTGGCCCACCAGTAGCCCAGCCAGAAGATCAGCATGGTCTGGAGGAACAAAGGAATGGCGATCCACACAATCGTCAGCGGGTTGCTGAGGATCGTCTCGCCCTTGAAGCTGAACAGCAGCACCAGCGTGGTCAGCAGGGCGATGATCGTGATCGGTGTCAGCACGGGCAGAAATTTGTTTTGGAACCAGGCCGCGCCTTTGGCTTTCAGAATCCAGCGGCGCGAGAAATAGCCCGCCACCAGCGGCAGCGCCACATAAATCGCAATGCTCAGCACCAGCGCCTGCCACGGCACCGGCAGCCGCCCGACGCCCAGCAAAAAGCCGCCCAGCGGCCCATACAGCAGCAGCATGCTCAGCGAATTGATCGCCACCATAATCAACGTCAGGCCGTCATTGCCGCGCGCCAGATAGCCCCACACCAGCACCATGGCGGTGCAGGGCGCGATCCCGAGCAGAATGCAGCCGGCAAAATAACTGCGCCAGAGCGGCACTTGCAGCATCTTGACGCCTTCTTGCAGCACGACCGTGCCCGCGCCATGTATCGCGCCCACCGGCAGGTCGAGGCCGAACGGCAGTTTCACCAAGTCGGTTGCCTCGGCGCCGATCAGCCCGCGGAATAGGAATCCGAGGAACAGCAGGCCAATGGCGTACATCGTGAAAGGCTTGATCGCCCAATTGACAAACAACGTCAGCCAGACGGGCGTGCCGCTCTTGCCGGCCTTCACGACCGAGGCGAAGTCAATCTTCACCATGATCGGGTACATCATGCAGAACAGGCAGATGGCGATAGGAATCGAAACGACCGGCGCGCCATTGACGTTGATCGCCATGCCGTCCAGTGTTTTTGCGAACTGCGGCGCGACTTTGCCGAGCACAATTCCGGCCACAATGCACAGCGCCACCCAGACGGTCAGATAGCGTTCAAACACATTTGTCAGTTTGCGTTCATTGGCGATGTTCGTGTTGTTATGCATAATCATCCTCATAGAGCAGTGTCTCATAAATAGCTTGACAATTCATAATTGTCCAAACAGGTTGCTTTCGTCATAACCTAAATCCCTCTTGCATCTCCCTTTTCCAAAGGGAGACCATCCAGCGCCTGCGCCAGCGCTCCGTCCCCCTTTTCAAAAGGGGGTTGGGGGATTTTCTGCGATTTTGCCGTAGTGGTCAAATGTAAAGAAGGGTTAGAGACATACACTATTGTTCCAGAATTCCCGGTAGTGCTGCAATGAAAGTCCGAATCTCATCACACACGCGGCGGTAGTGGGCCAGCGCCTCTTCTTCGGTCTTGGCATCCCGGGCCAGGGTTGGAGGGTCGTCAAAACCAACATGCATTTTTTTCGCATTGCCTGCGAAAAAAGGGCAGCTTTCATGTGCGTGGCCGCAGACCGTGACAACATAATCAAACGCGATGTCCTTGAGCTCGCTGACCTGTTTGGAATGGTGGCCTGAAATATCCACGCCGGCCTCCGCCATCACTTTAACGGCGCGCGGATTCAGCCCGTGCGTCTCAATGCCGGCCGAGTAGGCCTCGATGACATCGCGCTTCAAATGCCGCGCCCAGCCCTCGGCCATCTGACTGCGGCATGCGTTGCCGGTGCACAAGAACAGAACCCGCAGGGGCGCCTTCATGCGGGCATCCGTCGCATTTTTGCCCACAGCAGCAAGGTCGAGCTGAACACGACCGTGACGCAGCCCGCCTCCTGAAACAGCACGGCAATAATCGGCGTCATCATGCCCAGCACACCCAGCGTCAGGCCGATGACATTGTAAATCATGGAAAAGAAAATATTGAGCTTGATGCGCCGCAGCACCGTGGCCGACATCCACATGAAATCCACCACGCGTGAGATATCGTCGGTCATCAAGGTGACATCGGCCGTCTCGATCGCCACATCCGTGCCGGCCGCGCCCATGGCAATGCCGACATCGGCTTGCGCCAGGGCGGGCGCGTCGTTGATGCCATCACCAATCATGCCGACGATCTGGCCGTCCGCCTGCAATTTCTTGACAAAGGCCTGTTTGTCTTCCGGCAGCATCCCGGCTTGGAAATCATCAACGCCAATGGCCTTGGCAACCGCGGCGGCGACCTGCGGATGATCGCCCGTCAGCATCGTGATGCGCTGGATGCCCATGCGCTTGAGCGCGCGGATCGTCGCCGGAATTTCGGGGCGGATTTGATCGGCAATCGCCAGTACACCGATCGGTTGACCGTTGTGGGCGACCAGCACGGCCGTGCGCCCTTGCGCGGCTTGCTGGTGCAGCGCCTCCTCGACCGGCGCGGCCAGTGGCACGCCGGCCTCGCGCAGAAAGTCTGGTTTGCCAACCAGAATCTTGGCCGCATTCCACTGCACTTCGACACCCATGCCGGTCGTGCTGTTGAAATGCTCCGGATCCGGTATGTCAAGGTTGCGCGCGCGCCCGGCCGCCAGAATGGAGCGGCCGAGTGGATGTTCAGAGTGCTTCTCGGCAATGGCGGCCAACTGCAGAATATCGTCGCTGCTAAAGCCGTTGAGCGAGATAATCTCCACCAGCGCCGGCTTGCCAAACGTAAACGTGCCGGTCTTGTCCACCAGCAAATGATTGATCTTGTGCGCCAGCTCAAGAAAACTGCCACCCTTGATCAAGACCGCGCGGCGCGCCATGTTCGACACGCCGGCCGTCACCGCCGTCGGCGTCGCAATGGCAAAGGCGCACGGGCACGCCACCAGCAAGACCGACACCGCCGTATGCACGTCGCCAGACAGGGCAAACGCGAGCAGCGCAAGCAGGACCACGGCGGGCAAAAACCACGTGGTGAACCGGTCGGCCAGATTCTGGATGGGCGCGCGGGTGCCTTGCGCCTCCTGCACCAAATGCACAATTCTTGCCAGGGTCGTATTCTCGCCAACGGTCTCCGTCCGGATTTCAAGCCGTCCGGATTCATTAAGCGTTCCGCTGAAGACGTTGCTCCCCACCCCTTTCTCCACCGGCATGGACTCGCCCGTGATCGGCGCCTGGTTGACGCTGCTGGCCCCGGCGGTCACGACGCCGTCCACCGGAATGCGCGCACCGGGCTTGACCAGCACGAGATCGCCGACCTGCAGTTCGGCCACTGGCACCTCCACGTCTTGTCCCTGCCGGCGTGTGGTCGCCATCTTCGGACTGAAATCGAGCAAGTCGCGAATGCTCTTGCGCGTCTTGTCCAAGGTGTACGATTCAAGCGCACCGGCCACGGCCATGATCACAACAATAATCGCCGCCGGCCTGAATTCGCCCACCGCCAGCGTGGCAATCAGCGCGACGGCGACAAAGACATTGACGGTGATTTTGCGCCTGGCAATGTCCTTGAAGCCGGCAATAAAGCGTTGAAAGCCGCCGAATACCGTGGCAATAATCGCCAGCGCCGCATTGACAAAAGTCGGGCCAATCTTCCAGTGCGCCAGCGCCCAGCTCACAACGATCAATCCCGCGACAATCGCCGGGACAAGCGCTAAGACGGCTATGTCTTTATAGTTGGAACGGTGGCGCGGTTCTTTGTTGCTCATGCAGTACTCGTGGTTGGGATGATTATCCGCACGGTTACTTACGCGCCGCAACCGCACCGCTGTCTTTCTGGCTTGGTTTCTCTTTGCTGCCCGCCGTGCTGGGCGCGCCGCAGCAATCGCCGCCACCGCCACAGCAGCCGCCGGTCTTGGTCATGGATTCCCAGATCGCCGCCCAAAATCCTTTCTTCTTCGGTTCGTCTTTCATCATTGGTGCCTTGGTGTTGTTGTTCTTACAAATCAGTGCATTAACTATTTGACGAAGAGAATAAAGAGATTTGCCGAGTGAAAAGAGTTGACAATCCACATGAGTATTTATTCTCATGGACTCTTTCTGCCCTCTTGTTCTCTTCGTTCATTTAATGTAGTTTATGCTTGGTCCTAAAATGTCGCCAATAAATACAGCCCGGCGCTGATCAGCAGGACGCCGGCGACGGTGCGAATGACGGCTTCCACTTTCTTCGCCTTGAGCGCCGTTTTGCCGAACGAAATGCCGAACAGAATGGCACCGAGCGGCAGACTGAATCCGATGCCAAACGCCGCCATCAGGAGCATGCCCCAGAAGATCTGGCCCATCAGGATGCTGGCGCCGGTGACGATGAAAATGCCGGGATTGCAGGGCAAAGACGAAGCCGCCACGCCGCCGCCCATCAGCAACCCGACGATCACCGTGCCGAGCATGCCGTAGCTGGCTGATCGTGTTTTCGTCTGGCGCGTGAACTGCGGCAGATGCAGCGGCAACAGCTTCAGGGCCGCGAGGCCCAGAAGCACGGCGATGCCGCCCGCAAACAGTTTCCAGTAGCGGCCCAGCAGCGCTTGCGCGGCCTGTCCCACAAACCCGGCGATAAAGCCCAGGATGATCAGCGCCAGCGTGGTGCCAATCATGAACGACAGCGCCGAAACAACGGCCGCGCGCCGCGAACTGTCTTGGCGTGTGCCCGAATAGGCAATCAGCATGCCCATCGCCGGCACGGTGCAGCACGCGCTGGCGACCGCGCTGACCAGCCCCAGCAAGAATGCCAATGGCAAGGCCATCGATCCCATGCTGGCATCCTGCAATGCTTTGGTAATGGCCTCAACCATGGCGTGCTCCTTAGTTGCAGCCTGCGGGCCCGCAGCCACTGCTGGCCGGGCCGCAGCCGCCGCCGCCACTCGATGCGGCGACAAAGCCCTGCACTAATTTTGCCTCGGTAATGTCGCCGGAGACCGGCGCCGCACCCCGGCCTTTTACCATTGCCAACACGCACGGCACGGGTGATTGCGCCGCGATGCTCTGGTACTCCGGCGCCGTCGTCTTCAAGGTAAAGATGCCCACCGTGCGGCCTTGGGCGCCGAGCGTCTTGGCGGCCGCCTGCATCTGCGCCAGCGGGGGCGTGCCGCTCTTGCCCGGCAGAAAGACAAAGACCGCATCAGTCTTGGCGGCGGCCGTGTTCAATTCGGCCAGCGTCGCAATCTCCGTCACCGCGCTCTCGGCCGGTGTGGCAGCAAGGGCGGCCGGCGCGGCCGGGCTGCCTGCAAGCGCGGCTGGCTGTGCCACGGCCGGTGCGGTAAAGCTGGCCGCCGGCACGGGCGCCACCGCCGCACGATTCTTCTTGATGATGGCCCGCGCCACCAGCCCGGTCGCGGCCACCAGAATGAGTACGCAAATAATTATGCGCACGCGGCCGAACGATCCGCCGGTGCAACTGCAGCCGGATCCGCAGCACGCGTCCTGGGTGTTCATACCATCCGTTTTGTCTGTGCTTGCTGTCTTCATTGTTTCTCTTTTTTGAGGGTTAGTTTTCAGCCACAACATTTCTTAGCGATAGCATTGGCAGAGCGTGTCGCGCGATGTCCGGTTCACGGTTTTCAAGCGCCGGGCATCCGCTTCAATCTCGCGCGTGGCGGCGGCGGCGGCGATCAGCCACGCCACGGCCTTGCGCGCGACCGGGCTGGCGCCACGACCGACCAGCGCATAATACACCCACTTGCCACGCTTGCTGGCCGCGACCAATCCGGCCTGGTGCAGGATCGACATGTGCTTCGAGACCGTCGACGGCGCCAGCTTGAGCAGCCCGAGCAGCTGGCACACGCACAGCTCCCCGCCGCGCAGCGCCAGCAGCAGGCGGACGCGGCTGGCATCCGCCAGCGCGCCGGTGATCAGCAGCAGTTCCTGCAACGATGGGTTCCGGTTCATGAAAACATTCCATTACTATTATACTTCGCCAAGTGTCGAACTATTATAGCACGGGCAAGGGGCGTTGTCAAGTACCCTGCGCTTTGACACTGAAATTCCGCAATGAGAACGGGAGCCGCCGGCGTAGCGCGCGCAGACAGGTAGGGCGGTCAGGCCCTTGACCGCCG
>JAPLST010000008.1 GCA_026398485.1 bacterium | reverse complement strand
TCATAGTTCATAGTTCATAGTTCATAGTCCATAGTTCTCAGTCCATAATTCTTGTCCATTGTTCTTGTCCATAATTCTTAGCTGTTAGTCGAGCCTGCTCCCTGCCAACCGAACACCGATTACCGAACACTGATTACTGATCACCGGGCTTCCATGCAGATCTCCATCATTCTCCCGCTGTACAACGGCGCGGCGTTCATCGCCGAGACGCTTGCATCGCTGGCGGCACAAACGCTGCAGGACGCCGAACTGATTGTGGTCAATGATGGCAGCACGGACAATGCGCCGCAGCTTGTCGAAGAAATTTGTCGCAAATCGCCCGCGCCGATTTTGCAGTCCTTGCGCCTGCTCACCCAGACCAATCAAGGCGTTGCCGCCGCGCGCAACACCGGCATCGCCGCCGCGCGTGCCGCATGGATCGCGCTGCTTGACCAGGACGATCTCTGGCGGCCGCACAAGCTCGCGTGTCAATGGCAGGCGGTGGGCGCCACGCCGCAGGCCGTCTGGCATTATTCCGCCTTCACCCGCTTTTACGCCAGCGGCCGCGAAGTGCATAAAATCAACGGCAGCACGGATCGGGCCGAAACCCTGCGCCGCTTGGTCGCCGGCGAGTTATTCATTCCGCCGGCGGCGGCGCTGGTGCGCACGGAGGTCTGCCGCGCAGTCGGCGGCTTCGACTCGACCATTATTCCGAGTGATGACTGGGATTTTTTCTTGAAGCTTGCGGAACAGTATGACGTCGCCTACACGCCGTCGTGCCTGGTGCGCTTTCGCTCGCATCCAACATCGACCGGCAAACGCCAGCGCCGGCGCATCTTCGAAATGCAGGAACAGGTGTTGCAGCGCCACGCGCCGCGCGTCGCCGCCGTCGTGCCGGCGCGCCTAGTCCAACACCGTTTTGCCAACATTTACTGGCATCTTGGCCGGGAAGCCGCGGCCGAGGGCGACAAAGCCGCCGCGCGCGCATGGTTCCGCCGCGCGCTTAGCCGGCATCCCACCCGCATCAAGCTTTGGCATAGTCTGCTGACCAGTATAATCACCCGGGCATAGCCGTCCTTTGCGGACGGTCGTGCTGTGCCACTCTCCGCCGCCACTGACGTAACCTTTGGCGGCCTAAACAGATCACATCCTGCATGGGACGCCCGTCAAAACGCCCGCGGCACCCGCGCAATGCTGCGCCTTATCCAACGGTCCCGGTGCGGACCGGCTGATTGCGCTCGTCGACAAACACAATCGCGGGCTTGTGCGCCGCCACCTCGCACTCGTTAAACATGCCGAAGGCCAGCACGATAATCAAATCGCCCTCATGCACCAGCCGCGCCGCCGCACCCAACACCGCAATCGTGCCGCTGCCGCGCTCTTCCGGCACGACATACGTCTCGAAGCGCGCGCCATTGTCAATATCGGCCACGACGACTTTTTCGTACGGCACCAGATTCGCGGCCTCCAGCAAGGCCTCGTCAATGCCGATCGAGCCGACATAATGGAGCGCCGTGCGGGTCACGTGCACCCGGTGCAATTTCGATTTCAACAGGATTCGTTGCATTTTTACCAGTGCTTGCAGTATACTATAGGGTGCGCCAATTGTCCGCGCGTGCGGCGACGCTTTGTTATTGTACCCGAATCCCACTGGTTTTGCAATTGATGCCCTATGAACTGACCACCGCGCTGCGCTACTTGCTGCGCTCCAAAAGCCACAAGGGTTTTGTCTCGTTTTTCACGATCATCTCGGTCATTTGCGTCCTGATCGGCGTCGCCGCCATGATTGTCGTGCTGGCGGTCATGACCGGCTTTCAACGCGAGTTGAAGGAGCGCGTCATCGGCATGTACGCGCATGTCAGCGTCATGGGCGCCGGGCGCGAGGCGCTGCAGGACTGGGAGCAGGTGGCCGGCACGGCGCGCACGCTGCCCCAGGTGCAATCCGCCACGCCGGTCGTCAGCGGCCCCCTGCTGCTGGGCCAGTACAACCGCGTCCGCCCGTTTTTCATTTTGGCCACCGATGTCGCCCTGCGCGATGACACGGCCGAGCTGCAGCGCTATGTCACGGTCGGTTCGCTGGCCATCGCGGATGATCAAATCATCGTCGGCGACCAGGCCGCCAAACAGATGGGCTTTCGTCTCGGCGACAAAATCCAGTTGACCTCGGCCGCGCGCATGCGCACCCCCGAAGGCAACTCATATGTCCCGATGAACAAGGAATTTCAGATTGCCGGCTTGTTTCACACCGGCAATTACGACTATGACGCGAATTATGGCTTCATCACCCTGACCGCCGGCCAGCAATTGTACAGTTTGGGCGAGCGCGTCCACGCCGTGCGCATTCGGCTCGACAATGTCGAACATGCCCAGGCCGTCAAAGCGAAACTCCAGGAACTGCTCGGGCCAAACTTCAGCGTGCGCACCTGGATGGATCAAAATCCGGCCTTGTTCGGCGCGGTCCAAATGGAAAAACGGGTGATGTTCATTATTCTCCTGCTGATCAGCCTGGTCGCGTCGCTGAACATCATCAGCACGCTGGTCATGGTCGTCCTGCAAAAGACCAAGGACATTGGCATTCTGCGCTCGGTCGGCGCGACCCAAACCTCGATTGGCGCAATCTTCACCATTCAGGGTCTGCTGATTTCGCTGATCGGCGTCGGCTTGGGCCTGATCACTGGCATCACCTTGGCGCTCAACATTGATCCGATCAGCAAGTTCCTCGAGCGCGAGACGGGCTTTACCTTCTTCCCCTCGAATGTCTACTATCTCGATGCGATTCCGGCAGTGATTGTGCCGGGCGATGTGCTGATCATTGCCGTATGTGCGATTGGTTTGTCGCTGATCGCGTCGTTGTTCCCGGCCGCGCTGGCGGCCCGGCTTGATCCCGTCCAAGCCCTGCGCTACGAGTAGCGCCGCACAGCTGTTGCAGATGCCTTGAAAAAGTCTTCAGTTTTCAGTTTTCAGCTTCTGCAACCGCAAACTGTAAACTGCAAACAGCCGCCTGGCCGGCTACTGCTTGCGCAGCAACGCGCAGAAGTCACGCGGCGAAAGAATGCGGCATGCGCGAAAGGTTTTAAGAACCAATAAATCTTTGTCACCCGTGACAAGGCACTCTGCCTGCCCGGCCGATGTCAAGCCAAGGACATGCAGGTCATGCGGATCACGACAGGCAGTGTGCGGCACAGCATCTGGAATCAGAAGCTCGCACCGCTCGCGAAGAAGCTGGACAATGGCAGCAATAGTTTCTGTCGGCAAGTGCAATTTCTTTCGAAACGTGGCGCGCACTTCCTCGATGAGCTCGTAGCTTATGAGCAGGTGCTGGCTGTCAAGACATACTTCGAAAACAACTTCGCAGAGACCGTGGGCGGCAAAGGCGGCAACAATGACCGAGGCATCCAGCACCACTCTCATGAGAGCATCCGGAACACATCCTCATCCGTCATGATCCCTTGTGCTTCCGCAAACGGCAACGTGCGTTTGCGTAACGCGCGAAACTTTTCCAGGGCGACATAGCGGCGCAAAGATTCGCGCACGATATCGCTGACCGGCTTGTGCTGCGCGCTGCTGAGCGCCTGCAAGTCTGTGCGCAGGTCATCTTGGATTCTAATGGTCATGGTATTCATCGTAAGACATTGTAACACAATTGGCCGCAGCATGTCAAACAGGCCGTGGTGCCTGCGGCAGAATGTTTTTAGTGGTCAGCTTCTGCAACTGAAAACAGCCGGCGGCCCTGCCCGGCATCACGCCGGTAACTTGGGCTGGTCTGGCGCATAGAACACGCGCACCAGCGTCAGGCCATGCGGCGGCGCCACTTCCGAGCGCCGGGCCGCCGGCGCCCCTGCCAGCAGCATCGGCACATTTTCAACTTGCACATGCCCGCACCCGACCGCCACCAGCATGCCCACCAGCGAGCGGACCAGCTTGTACATGAAGCTGTGGCCGAGCACATCGATGACCAGTTCATCAGCGGCCATGGTCACATGCACGGCAAAAATCTCGCGCACGGTGGCTTCGTGCTCTTTGCCGGACTGCACTTGCAGACCGCGAAAATCATGGGTGCCGACCAGCAGCGAAGCCGCCGCCTGCATGGCCGCCAGGTCGAGCGGGCGGGCATACCACCAATGCAAGTGCCGCGTCAGCGGGTCGTCCACCGGTGCCGTATAAATGCGATATTGGTAATGCTTGCCGCACGCCGCCTGGCTGCGAAAGGTTTCGTCGACATCGCGCAAAGCAACAATTGCGACATCGTCGGGCAGGCGACTATTGAGCGCGCCGTGCAGATTTTTCGCCGGCCAGGCGCAGGTGGTGATGAAGTTGGCCGTTTGCCCGCGTGCATGCACTTTTGCATCCGTGCGACTGGCGGCGGTCAACAGGACGGGGTGTTGCAGCAGTGCGGCGCATGCCTCGGTCAGCACGCCCTGCACGGTGCGCACGCCCGCCTGGGCCTGCCAGCCGTGGAAGTTGGTGCCGTCATAGGCGATAATCAATTGCACATTACGCATGGCCCTAGTATACGATAAATTCTCTCGCGGCGAGAGAATGTAGGGTTGCAGAGGTGCAGAAATTGTGGGCGGTTCCGTGCGCAGCGCCTTATCGGCGTTCCCTTCGCGGCGCAGCGCCGAGGGGAACGCGGCACGCCGGTGCCGCTGAGGGTAGGCGGGATCACCGCATCCCGCCAGCGCAGTGTTGTGCAGTGCAGCAAGCCGAACGGGCGTTCGGCTAGACCTTCAGCGGGTCAGGCGACCCGCGTTCCCTTCGCGGCGCGGCGCGGCGCTGGCAATCGGCGGCATCGGCGGATAATCTCTTCGGCATTGACCGGTATGTTATTTGCTGGTATAATTCAAATGTTGAGTTTAACTACAGGAAGAATTCGGCATGAAAACATTTCTGATACTGTTGACGGCAAGCGTGCTGAACGGAACGGCGGCGATTATTGATCACACCTACATTGACGAGGTGGCCGGTTATTCGCAGAGTTTGCTGAATGGCATCGGCACGCAGCGCTGGTTGTTCACACACGCATCGGTGGGCGGCAACATGATTGACGGCATCAATGCGCTGCACAGCGAGAACGCCACGCGCTATCAATGGATCAGCGCGAGCGTGGGCTACAATGGCGGCGCACTGCGCGCGGCGGATCCGCCCACCCCCACCGTGGCCGGCCGCATTTATGAATGCAACCGCGGCAATCCCGGCTGGCAGGAAAAGTTTACGATTTTCAGCAATTCTGTCGCGACAGCGGGCTGGCACTATTCCGCCGTCGATGCGATGATGGACAAATTGTGTTACATTGATCCGGACGCCAATCCGACCAATTATGTGGCGCTGATGGCCGTGCTCGAGACCGCCTATCCGGCAACAAAGTTTGTCTACATTGCCATCCCGCTCACGACCGACAGCGATGCCGACAACGCCCGCCGCAACGCCTACAACCGCTTTGTGCGCCAGTATTGTGCCACGCATGGCACCCTGATGTTTGACTTGGCCGACATGGAAGCCCATGACACCAACGGCGTGGCGCAGACGTTTGTGTATGGTGGGGTGACCAATCAGAAATTGTGGGATGGCTACACCGATGATGGCGGGCATCTCAATGCGCTGGGCCAGCGCCGCGCCGCGCTGGGCTGGTATGCGGTCGGCGCGCAGTTCGCCGTGCCGGAACCGGTGATCGGCATCGTTATGTTGTTTTTCTTCCTCTGGAGACGCGTATGGCATGGCATGCACTTCAATGCTGATTCGTGTTGGTCTGTTGCTATTGCTGCTGGTCGGCCGCGCGTTGGGCGAAGACTGGCCGCAACTGCAGCATGACCCGGCGCACACCGGTCGTTCGGCTGATGAAATCGCGCCGCCGTATCGCGTGCGCTGGATGTGGTTTGGCGCCGAAGGCACGCTGCGCAACTCCAACAGCGTGCCCGGCAGCATTGGCTGGACTAACGACCTGCGCTCGCGCGACGGCTACAGCTTCCCGCTGCCCGATCCGGTGTCGCACACGCTGGCGCTCGGCGCGCAGCCGGTGGTCGTGTCCAATCGAGTCTTCATCGGCGACTTGCAGGGCCGGGTGTATGGCATCAGCGCGTATGACGGTGGCACGTTGTGGACCAATACCATCGGCGGGCCGGTAGGCTACGCCGCGGCGGTTGCGGGCAGCAATGTGCTGTTTGCCTCGATCCTCGGGCGCGTCGCGGCATATGATTGCGCCAGCGGGGCGCTGCGCTGGGCGGCCCGCTTGCCGCGCCCGTGCGTCAGCGCGCCATGCATCATTGGCACGCGCGTGATGGCCACGTGTCTTGACGGCCGCCTGCGCGCGTTCGATGTGTTCACCGGTGCGCCGCTGTGGACCTCGCCGTGGCTGGGCGCGCCGCTGCAGGGCGGAGTGGCGGCCGATGCCACGGCCGCATACCTGGGCGCGGACAACCTGTGGTTTTACAAATTGGCGCTGGCCGACGGCAGCGTGCTGGCGTCCAATCGCCTCTTCGGTTCGAGCTTCCGCCTGCTCTGGCCGGTGATCTACACGAATCTGGTGTTGGTGCGCACCTGCAGCGCATTGGTGGTGGGCAGCGAGTACATCATGGAAAACGTGATGCGCGACTCGAGCGATTTGACCAACGAAGCCGATAACATCCTGCGCTGGATGCGCGGCGACACGAACGGCGGGGCCTGGCCCGATGCCTACTCGAACGACTGGCGCCATTTGTTCGCCCTGCGCACCAGCGATTTGCAGGAGCCGTTTATTATTCCCAACGGGCCGATCGAAGGCTGCGGCATGCCCGCCGAGCCGCCGTGCATTGATCAGCAAGGGCGCATCCTGACCTGGTGGAAGACACGCTACCCGACCTTGCTGCCCGAGGGCGGCATTTTTGGCAGCGCCTATGGCTGTGACATCTCCGGCATCAACCCGGCGACCGGGCGCCGCGTGCTCATCCAAAACGCGGCGCGCGCCAACATCATGCGCGAAACCGACAATCTCTTCGCCCTCAGTGTCGGCGGCAATTACGTGTACCTACGCCAGGATTTCCGCGGCACGCAGTGCATTCACCTGCCCAGCAGTGATGCCGTGTTCATTCAAACGCAGCTACGATATTATGACGGCGGCGGAATGACCCAGGTCCAGATTTGTTACATCAATGGTGACATCAACGAATCCGGGCCCGAGCCGCTCATGCCTGATACGCCTGAACCCACGCTGCAGGCACGCGTCGCCCCCACCATTGCCGGCAACAAATGATTCCTGACCGAGAACTCGAGCCTTGATTATGACGACCCGCGTTTTTCTCTGGTGCGGCCTGCTGCTGTTCTGTGCCGTCGGCCGGGCGGCGTATGAAACGTATGTGGACGAATATCCCCTGACGGTCGGTATTGCGACCAATGCGAATCCGCTGCGCGACGAGCTGCGCCGCGAAATCCGCGCCATCCTGGACGCCGGCCGGCTCGCGCCCCTGCGCATTCATTACGCCGATGAACTGGGCAAGGGATATTTCCTGTATGCCGAGACTCTGCGCACCATCATGACCTTGGGGTATGCCTATCCGCATCTCAGCGCGGCCGACCAAGTCGCCGTGCGCGCCTACGTCGTCACCGATTGCCTGCACGCCGTCTGGTGGAAAATGCTCGAGGACCCGCCCACCAACGGCGCGCGCCGTGAACTCTACACGACGCACGCGCCCGATCACGGCTGGGCTTCCATGTATGGCCTCGATTTGCAATTGCGCCCGCGGATTGCCGTGCTCTATGGCTTGTGCCTGTATGCCCAGCGCGCCGGCGATTGGGCGCTGATTTCCAATTATTGGGAGGATATCACCACGTGCTATGGCACGCCCAGCATGTGGGGCGGCTGGCGCGGCTACGACGGCGATCTGTACGGCACCGTCGGCGCGCACCTCGCGATGGTGCGCATGGCCACGATGGTTGGCGACCAGACCACGCGCAGCCAGGCCATGGCGCAACTGCAGCAGCAATTGAACGAACAGCTTGATTTCAACGCCATTGTGCGGCGTTCGACCAACATCTATTATAGTTGGTACAGCGATGTGCGCAGCCGTGATTTGGTTTTTCAGGGCTGGTGTTTTCTGAATATCACGCCGGAGATTTGCCGGTTTATCAACGACCATGCGGCGGTGCGCACGGCTGCGCTGGCGCATGTCGACGCCGGCCGCAAGTTATTTCCGTTGTGGTGGCTGCATCAAGCGCCCTATTGGACGCGCTGGACCGGCGATGAAGGCATCGGCCTATCACCCGAAATGCCCGCCATGATCGTGCCGCTTGAGCGCTGGGTGCGGCACACGCCGCCGGCGCAATTGGCGGCCTGGCTCTCCGCACCGGTCGGCCGCGGCGATTGTTACTACATCGAGAATTTGATCCACGCGCTTGAGGCGTACGGCACCTCGGTCTGGACACGGCATCCGCAACTCCCCTTCGCACTGCTGGCGCCCAACGGCGGCGAACTGCTCGTGTCCGCAACCGACCTTGTGGTGCAGTGGATCGCCACCACAAGCATTGCCCGCGTGGACCTGCACTATTCAAAGGACAATTTCATCAGCGACGTGCAGATGATCGCCACCAATGTTCCCAACACCGGCGCGTATCTGTGGCATGTGCCGAACGACCCGACCATGCAGGCAAGCGTGCGCGTCGTGAGTGCGGCCAACGGCGCCGTGGCCGACCGCAGTGACGCGCCCTTCAGCATTATCCCCGAGCCGGCGGCGGCACTGTGGCTGCTATCGTTGGCGTGGTTCCGCTATCGCAAATGTTCACACCATATTTATTATGGGAAAAGCACCTGACTTTCCAAGATATGGGAAAACGAGCTGCGCCGCGGTTCTCGGTGGAGACAGAGCAGCCGCAAAAATCCCCCAACCCCCTTTTCCAAAAGGGGGACGGCAAGCCAGGCTGTTCATAGGCGCGCCATATGTGCTGCTGATCGTGGCTTGCATTTGGAGCGTGGTTTCAGATGCGCTCCTGCTGCCCTGCGTTTTTTCAACGGAATATTCTCAATAATTTATTTTTTCCCGCCGACGTAATGTCGGTGGGAAGAAAACGACAAAAAATGTCGATTGTCCATGCGTGAGCTCCTCTGCCTTCTCTTGCTGTGTTGCGCGCCGCTGGCTGCGCGCGCCAATCTGTTGAGCAATCCGGGCTTTGAGACTGGCATTGCGCCCTGGCAAAATGTCAGCACGGCACATCTGACCACCAGCGATCCGCACAGCGGCGCCTATGCACTGCGCATCACCGACGCATGGGAAGCCACGCAAGGCTGGCTGCCGGTCACGACCGGCCACACCTACCTCGCGACCGTCTGGTTCAAATGGCGCGCGTTCAGCGGCAACGACTGGGGCTTTGACACGTTCGCCGTTGTTAATGATGATTGGACCACCGCCGCGTCCGCCAATCTTTTGCACACAAAATGCGCCAGTGGCGTCTGGAGCAAAATCGCGCTGACGTTCACCGCGACGCGCCCGAGCGTGCAGGCCAGCTTCGGCGTGTTCGGCCCGCAAACATTGATCGATCTGTTTTTCGATGACGCGACCCTGGACGAACGCACGACCAATCTGCCGCCGCATATTGCCCCAACGGCCAGTGTGACTAACGGCACAGTGCCGTTGCGCGTGCAATTCCACGCCAACGCTGCGGATGACGACGGTGCGATCCAGTATTATTCATGGGATTTCGGCGATGGCGCGCGCGAAATCAGCGCCGACCCGCTGCACACTTACATCCAGCGCGGCACGCACCCGGTCACACTCACCGTCTGGGACAATGACGGCGCGACTATCACTTCAAATTTGCTGATCCTTGCAACCGACGCGGCGGCGCCGTTTTTGTATCTGGCCGGCCCGAGCGTGCTAACCACCAGTGCGGCCACCATCACGCTGCAAGGCTTCGCAACCTCCACCGTTGCCACCATTGCCGCGCTGGTGTGGGATAATCTCAACACCCATGATGCCGGCGTGATTCCCCTGCCGGGCAACCCGACCCAGCAATGGCAAGCCAGCGCCGTGCCGCTCAAGCCCGGCGACAATCTGCTGTTGCTCACCGCCACCGACGCGCGCGGCCTGATCGACACGCTGCGCGGGCGCATTCACCGCACGGCCGGTGCGCCGCAGATTGCCAACGTGCGCAGCAACACTGCGGTGCTGGGCACCTTCCAGAAATATGAGGCGACGTTCACCGTGCAAACCGTGGCGGACAGCACCTTCTTCCGCTTTGATCCCGCGCCGCCACCCGGCATTACACCGGCTACGGGAATCAGCGTTGACGGCCTTGTGCTGACGCCCTCCAGCCGCACACTGCGGCATCCCGCCTTCTTCATGACCGACGTGCTGGCCACCAATGACTATTATCTCGAAACCACCAATCAACACTGGTGCCTGCGCTTTACGCCGCAGGAGCCGGGCACGCACCAGGTGCGGCTGTGCGCGCAGGACGCCCGCGGCAGCGTCACGCAATTTGTCGCCACGCTCACGGTCACGGCGACGACGGCACGCGGCTTCGTGCGCGTCAGCACCAGCGACTGGCGCTATTTCGCATTTTCCAACGGTGCGTTGTTTTGGCCGATCGGCCCCGTTTTTGATGATTATGCCAGCAATGCCGTGGTCGGCATGAATTTCACCCGGCCGTGGATGGGCGGGCGCGGCGCCTACAGCGCCAATTGGGCGCGCTGGATTTCCACCGCCGAGCAGCACGGCAACGAGGGCTTCGCCGCCCGGCTGCAATTGCGCCGGCAATGCTATGGCAGCGATGTGTCACAGGAGATTTTTTATCCCCAGGGCTACCGCATCTGGATGGGTTTCCTGGACGACCAATTCCGCGCGCGGCTGCAGCCCGGCGTGCGCTATCGCCTGAAAATCCGCCTGCGCTGCGAGGACATCGCCGGGCCGTTCGCACCCGGCTTCCCCTGGGGCTTTGTCATCAAGACCAGCGCGTGGCCGGAATCCGACATGACCAATTTCTGGAGCGCCATGCGGGCGCGCCCGGCGCTGCTGCCGCATGTCATCGGTTCACGCGGCTGGCACACGCTCATCACCAATTTCGTCGCCGAGGCAAATGCCCTCGACCTGACGTACCTGCAGCTCTATTTGGACAATGTGACCAACGGCGCGGTGTACATTGATGAACTTTCCCTGCGCCCAGTGCTGGCCGACGGCACGCCCGGCGCCGAGCTGGTCCGCAATCCGCGCGCGGATTGGCATGCGTATGTTGAGCAGCGCCCGTGCGCGTTTTTCGACGAGCAGCTCGAGCAGGGCGCGCGCTACGGCGTCTTCCACAAATATGTCGTGCAGGACAAAAATGACTGGATACCCAATCACCTGGTCAACATCGGCATCTTCACCGACACCGGCCAGGGCTACTACCAGGCGCGCGCCACCAAGGCGTCGTGGCTGCAGGAGCAATGGTGGCGCTATCTCTGCGCGCGCTGGGGCTACTCGCCCGCGGTGCACTCGTGGGAGTTGTGCAATGAAGGTCCGCCCAACGATTCGGCCCATTGGCGCCGGGCGCAGGAATTCGGCGCGTTTCTGCGTGCCAACGACGCGCACCCGCATTTGAAGACCACCTCGTTCTGGGCCACATGGCAGTCTGCCTTCTGGGGCAATACCAGCGCCTATCCGGATGTGGATTACGCGGATCTGCACCATTATGCTGGCGCCAGCGAGTTGCAGTACGACATGGCGGCCTGGCACCTCAGCGACAGCACCAGTTGCTATGCCGACGCGGTCGGCAAGCCGGTCATCCGCGCGGAAACCGGCATTGACGCCCAGCCCGCCTTCGATTTTCTAAGCTACAGCAACAATCCCGGCGTGTGGTATCACAATCTGCTCTGGGCCCAACTCGGCCCCGGCGGCATGAGTGATCCGGCGTATTGGTTCAGCGAGCATTGCGCGCGGATTGACCGCGGCGCGGTCGCGCGGCCGTTCACGCAGTTTATGCAGAACCTGCCGCTGCAGGATGGTGGCTACACCGACATCGCCGCGGTGTGCAGCAATCCGCTGGTGCGCGTGCTCGGCCAGAAAAACCTGGCGCGCGGCTTGGCGCATTGCTGGATCCAAAACAGCCGGCACACCTGGCGCAATGTCATGGGCGTCGCCACACCGCAGCCGATCACGCCGCAAACAGCGGACATCGTGGTGCGCCTGCATCCCTTCACCCAATATTTGTTACAATGGTGGAACACGATCACCGGCACCGTGACCACTACGGAAACGCGCACAACGACCGCGCAGGGCGATCTGGTGCTGCAGGTGGTGGATCTGCGTGATGACCTTGCGGTAACCGCTGAACCGGTGCCCGAGCCGGCGGGCATGCTGGCCATGGCTGCGGCTGGTGGCTTGTATATTTTGCTGACCCGGAGACCATAATGCCCCATCGTTTGTGGACACTGCACGCTGGCAACAAGTACACGCATCTGTTGGCGTTGCTGCTCCTCTTTTTTATGATCTCGCCGCTGTTCGAGCGCGCGGATTATACACCGCCGATCATCTCCTTTGTCTTCCTGTGCATTCTCGCCTTCACCATGCGCGCCATCGAGCTGCATCACGCGACCCAGCGCGTGTGTGTCGTGCTGCTGTTGCTCGGTTTCGTGCTGGACTTGGCCTCCTATGTGGTCGTCTCGGCCGGCATGCAGGCGGTTTTGGGGCTCAGCGCAACCGGGTTGTATGTGCTGGTCATGCTGGTCACCATGGCCACCATGGTGCAGCACTTGTTCACCACCGCGCAAGTCACTTGGGACACTATTCTGGGCGGCATCTCCATTTATTTCCTGCTGGGCTTTTTTTGGGCGCTGTTGTTCATCACACTGCACCAGCTGCAGCCCGCAAGTTTTCATGTGCCACCGCCGGGCCACGCCATGTACCTGGTCTATTTCAGCTTCACCACGCTGACGACGGTCGGCTATGGCGACGTGGTGCCGACCAGCGGAGTGGCCATGATGCTGGCCAATCTCGAGTCGATCGTCGGCCAGTTATTTCTGACGGTCTTCATTGCGCGACTGATCGGCCTGCACCTGGCGCATCATCTGCGCTAGTGTCGTGTCTCTAACACTGCTTTGAGTTTGATCACTACGGCAAAAATCGCAAAAAATCCCCCAACCCTCCCGCCGTGTGGCGGGACGGCGCAAGCGCCGCCAGGGGGACGGCTGCGACCCACAACCCCTGTCTCCCTGCGGCGTCTATGCCGTACCGCCAACGGCGGTAGGAGTACCCGGCTTGGCGTGGGGGAGGGATTTAGTGTAAAGGGAGACGGAGCGCTTGCGTAGGCGCTGCATGGTCTCCCTTTGGGTGGCTGGCTTTGCCAGTCCCGCCAGCGGCGCATGCGCGTCAACTTAGCGGCTGGAAGCCGCGTCTAGTGCCTGAAATTCCTCTATAAGAACGGGAGCCGCACGCCCTAGCGGCGCTCCTGCCAGGGAGCCGCCGGCGTATAGCGCGCAGATGGGTAGGGCGGTCAGGCCCTTGACCGCCGCGGTTGCCGCTGTGCCATTG
>JAPLST010000280.1 GCA_026398485.1 bacterium | reverse complement strand
CAAGGAATGTCCAATGATTAAATTCTGCGCAGATACTTCGGCCTTCGATATTCCTTGTTCAATAATTGTCCACTGTCCACTGTCCACTGTCCACTGTCCACTGTCCACTGTCCACTGTCCACTGTCCATTGTCCATTGTCCATTATCCACTGTCCATTATCCATTATCCATTGACCCTTGACCCCTGACCACTGTATAATCAGTGTCATGAGCTTGCTGGTTGGTATTGGTGAAGTGCTATGGGATTTGCTGCCGGGCGGTAAAGCGCTGGGCGGCGCGCCGGCGAATGTCGCCTGCCATGGCCGCGCGTTGGGCGCGGATGCGGCGCTGATTTCGGCCGTCGGTGCCGATGCGCTCGGCCGCGAGATTGTGGCCCGGCTGGCAGAATTGGGTGTGCCGGCCACTGGCATTGCGGAAATCGCCGCACAGCCGACCGGCACCGTCGCCGTCACGCTCGACGACCAAGGCGTGCCGACCTTTGTCATTCACGAGCCGGCCGCGTGGGACTGCATCCCGTTGTGCGACGACTTCCGCGCGCTGGCGCGCCAGGCCGATGTGGTCTGCTTTGGCTCGCTGGCGCAGCGCGCGCCGGTCGCGCGCGCAACCATCGCTGCCCTGCTGGACGAGACCCGCCCGGATGCGCGGCGCGTCTTTGATATCAATCTGCGGCAACACTACTATTCACGCGAGATTATTGCGGCATCCTTGCAGCGCGCCACGGTGCTGAAAGTGAACGACCAGGAACTGCCGTTGCTGGCGCCGCTGCTGGGTTTGACCGGCCCGCCGCGCGCGCAGCTCGAAACACTGATGCACGCGTATGCGCTCGAGGCCGTCGCGCTGACGCGCGGGCCGCACGGCAGCCTGCTCTGCGTCCGCGGCGCGTGGGCGGAGCATCCCGGCTGCGCCGTGGCCGCGCGCGACACGGTCGGCGCCGGCGACGCATTCACGGCGGCGCTGTCACTGGGCCTGTTGCGCGGCTGGGACGCGGCGCGCATCAGTGACGCGGCCAATCGCGTGGCTGCGTTTGTCTGCACCCAGCACGGCGCGACACCGGCGATGCCGCCAGCATTGCGTGTACTGTTTCAATCGGCATCTGTCAACTGAAAATCCGCTATAAGAACGGGAGCCGTATTCCCGTGCGGCGCTCCTGCCACGGTAGCCGCCGGCGTCGAGCGCGCAGACAGGTAGGGCGGTCAGGCCCTTGACCGCCGCGGTCGTCGCCGCGCCATTGTAGCACCGGCGTGCGCGCGCAGGCAGCAACGGCGGTCAGGGCCTGACCGCCCTACCTTACCCGCGCAGGCAGCAACGGCGGTCAGGGCCTGACCGCCCTACCTCAGCACGCGCAGGATCCAAAACAGATTTGGCTACGTCAGGTTCGCATTTCCCCCTATAGCGGAATTTCAGTTGATTTCCCACGCTGTTAGTTTTATAATTGTGAAAAAGGTGCTGCAGGCGCCATGCGTCCGGGCGGGCGCCCTACGCCAATCCTTGTAACGTCAACTGGAGGTCATCTATGAAACACAATTTCATTGCGGCGGCGCGGCAGATAGCGCGGCAGTAGCACCAGGTATGCCCTGCACGTCGGGCAAGGATCACTGCGAAATAACATGACCAGCAGGAGTTGCGCCCATGAACCCGCCTTTGCCGCGCCGCAGTTACGCGTGGTGTCTTGTGCTTGCCATCGGCCCGGCGCTCTGCGCCACACCGCCCGCCACACCCACGCCGACGAACCAGCCCACGCTGAAAAAGCAGCTCACGCGCGAGGCAAACTTCGTCACCTATGCGCCCGCCGACCTGGTCGCGTGCGAAACGGCCGACGGCCTGGCCCGCATCGTAATACTGACGAATACGACCGGCACCCGCGAGGTCGGCTTGTCGTACGGACCCGCGCCAGTCGGCGCGGCCGCGCGCAGCATGGCGGCCCGCTTCGCCAAGAATTACCTGCGCCGCGCGCCGGATTTCAAGATTGACCGCGTCTGGGAGCGCGGCGCACGCATCGTCATGGATGCCCATTACACCGGCGCGCACGGCCGGCGCATGACCTGCCGCAGCTGGACTGCCTGCAGCAACGAGGTCGGCCAGCAATCCTGGATCGCCGCGCCCGCCAATGAGTTCGCCGCCGCGCGCCCCGAACTGCTGACCATCCTGGCAAACATTCATGTCACGCGCGATGCCTTTCGCGTCACCACCCGTCTGCCGGCCGCGCTGCCGCTCAACCGCTACACCTTGCCGGACGACTCAGCCTCGGTGCTGGCGCCCGTTGGCTGGCAGATGCAGCCGCTCGGGCCGTGCGCCTTCATCGCGCGTGACCCCGCCGCGCACGCCAGCTTCATGGTCGCCAGCGTGGATGTGCTCAGCCCGGCTTTGGGTGTCAAGGTGCCCGGTGCGTTCATCACCGACTATCTCGTGCCGCATCGCGCCATGGAGTATCTCGCCGGGCAGCAAGGCCTTGCCCAAAGCATGCGCTTTTTGGAAGTGACGCCGCGCACGGATTTGGTCCAACAGATCGGGCAGGTCTACACGGCCGGCCCGGTTGACGTTGCACAATTTCTCTACACCTTCAGCGCCGGCCGCACGCGCTGCAAAGGCTACACCTTCGGCATTTCCTTCGGTTCGCGCTTCAACATTGGCTGGAAATTCTGGCACATGACCGCCAGCGCGCCGGTCGCCAGTTTCGACCGCATGGCGGTCACCTTTGTAAAAATGTTCGAGTCGTACCGGATCAATGACCAGTTCGCCCAGCAGTACATTGCCAACGGCATGGCGCATCTGCGCGTGTTGCAGCGCCAGACATCCGAACTCGTCGCGCGCAATGCCAGCGAGATTCACAACATGATGCAGGCCGCCTTCGAGGAACGCATGCGCAGTGGGGATTACATTGACTATCAGCGCAGCAACTACATTCGCGGCGAGCAGGACTGGGTCTCGGACATGGAGGGCGGCACCCTGTCCCACAGCGACCGCTGGGGCACGCGCAACACCGCCAACGGCGACTATTACGAAGGCCAGCCCTATAATTATTTCAACTACACCGGCGACAATCCCAAATACAACGAAGGTATGACCGCGATCGACTCGCGTGCGCTGTGGGAGCGCTACGTGCGCTGATGCGCGGCGCGCGCCGCGCAGCAAGCAGCATTGAACAAGGAGTTAAGGAGCAGGCGGCCCAATCAGCGATTTTGGTTGTGTGCAATCAGCAGCGGCAGATTCATCCACAGATGGCGCAGATGGTTGCCGCAAATGCTCTTGTCAATTACAGATTCTTGACATGTGCCTCACCGGATTTATGGCACGGGCGTGTCGCGCTTGAACACATAGGCGCCCGTCGCATCTTTCGGCGGCGGATTGATCAGCCGAATGTCCGGGAAAAACTTGCGCCAGAGCACCAGCGAGACGATGCAGATGCCTGCACCGACTACGGCCATAAGACCAAACACAGCCGCGATCCAGCCACCAGCCAGCCCCGACAAGCTATCGCACATTATCACGAAGCCAGTAAAGCAACCAAGTTCATAAGCCAAGCCGTCATCGCGCCTTAGAGAAGCCAATGTGAACCCGGTCATACCAATTACTGCAAGACTGCACATGCATGGAAAAAAACACGTGCCGAACAAAATCACAGTTGGATTGCGTATGAAGGCGATGAGCAGCACAATCAGCAGCACAATATAGAATATCAAATACACCATACCCAATGCCATCAGAATAATGCGCACAGGCTTGTAGCGCCGGGCATCGTCCGCCGTCGGCACACGTGCGACCAGTCTGGCAAGATCGTCATGCGGCACATAGCGGGCTGCCAACGCCGTGACAATCTCGCTGCGCGGCGTGCCGGCTGCCAGCATCTGTACAATGGTTGCCTTGATTTCAGCAACATCCTCAGACCCGATGTATTTTCCGTGTGCCATGTTTCTTCCATTTGATGCCGGTTACGTTGCATCATATTACCCAATCACGTGCGGTGACGCAATCGACAGGACCGGTCGTTTGTCATCTGCATTGCTGCAACGCCGATGCATTTTTCTTGCCCGGGAGCGCCGGGCTCCAGCCCGGCTCTGGCTCTGCCACACTGGCGCGGGCGGGACAACAACAGCAATCGCGTTGGGCAGGTGGGTGCGCCGACGCCGCTCTTCTCTTATTCTTGCCGCGTCTGCCGACTGCGCATCCGGGCGCGCGGCCCACGCACGCAGCCCGCCGCCATGCCAAGCAGCAGACCCATCAGCCCTGGCTCGGGAACGGCTTGCAGCACCGCCAGCGCGTCTTGCACGGTGGCGTCCCCGCCTTGATTGCACGCCGCAATCAGCGCCACCTGACTGTCCAGCCGTGCATCGACTATTGACACCCAGCGGCTGTTGCTGCCGTTGTAGAGCAGATGGTTGGTGGTCGCATTATCCACCATCCAGCCCAGTGAAAAACTAAAGCCGTTCGTGAATGGCAGCGGCGTCAAGGGCGTGCGAATGTCGATCAGCGTGCCGATGGTCAACCCCAGGCTGGTCAGTACTGCGGTTTGATTTGTCTGCATCTGCACCATCAACAACTTGGTGTAATCCGCCATGCTGGCCGCCCATGTGCCCGCGGGGGCGATCAGCAGCGGATTGTCCGCATCGATGTAGCCCCGCCCCACCGGCGCGCCCAGCGCATAGCCATCGGCCGGCGCATTGGTCGCCAGGTTGTGCCCAATCGCCACCGGACTCGGATTCGCCGCTGGCAGATTGGTGGCAAACGTGCTGCTGATGCCGGGCGGGCCAAGGGTTACGCTGGTCACACCCAGAGGACCAAACAGTTTTTGCTGCATGAGCTGCTCATAGGTTGTCGTCTGTCCGCTGAAGCGCTGCCAGGCAATTTCGAGGATTAATCCCGCCATGCTATAGCCTGAATTTGAGTAGGAATACGCCACGCCCGGCTTGGTGGCCAGCGGCATGTGTGACAGCGCGTCGGCTAAATACTGCCGACCGGCCGGCGGATCCGTATTGTAGGCGTAGCACGCCTCGAGATCCACCGGCACCTCCGCGTCCACGATGCCGGACGACATGCTCAGCAACTGGCGCAAGGTCACATTGGTCCAGCGCGCGTCGCTGGCGACAAATGCGCTTTTCTGCGAGGCCGTGACATAATCGAGAAGATACACGTCCCACGTCAGCACATTGGTGTCAACCAAGATGCCGCCCAGCGTCGCGGTCTGCACCTTGAACATCGAGCCGTAGTGCATCACGTCCTCCGCCAGCAGCGCGTTCGTGTTCTGGCCGCGCACGCGCACGCCGGCAATGCCGGCGGCGACCAGCGCGCCGTCCTCGAGCCGCCGGCCCATCAAGCCGGGCACCGCGCGATTGCTGACAATCATCGCAAATTCGGCCGAGATATCCATGACGGACACGGCGGATGCGGGCGCCGCCATGCCGATACTAGACGCCGCGGCAACGAGCAAGACAAACAACACATGCAGTTTCATGGGCACCTTCGGGTGTTGACGTTACTGGAATCAAACATGAGACAGTATAGCATTTCCAGCTGGTTGAACACATAGGCGCCCGGCGCATCTTGGGGCGGCGGATTGAGCAGCCGAATGTGCGGAAAATACTTGCGCCAGAGTACCAGCGAGGCAATACAGATTGTCGTGCCGATCGTCGCAACCAGAGCAAAACACCAGCGAGCCAGGCACGGTCAAGCCCCGTCAATCTGTCCTGATATTCTGCTATAAGGATTGTAGCGTGGCACTCCGCGCGGTGGGACACACCGTGGCTGGCGGGGAACCATTGCAGGAGAAGGCGGAACAGCGTGAAACAAGGCGTGGATGAAGTCGCCCACGGCACACGTAGCCGTGCTGCGGCGCGCCACCTGCCAATGCAAACGGCACGCCATGGTCACGGCGGCTGCGGCTGATTTTCTGGCGCTGCGGCTGCTTATCCACCAGCAAACCAAAAACGCGTCAAACTGTCTGGCGGGTCATTTTGATACACCTCGTTTTTGGCTCAAATACCGCCCGTCACCCCCCATCCCACATAGCTTTTTCCTTATATCGGAATTTCAGTCAAAGCTGATTCGCTTGCGTCCGTGTCGAAAATGTGGTATACTGATATCATATTATGCACAATATGTAGATTGTGCGTCACAGAACGAGACAACCACAATGAATTCAAGACTTGTTACCGCAGCAGCGTTAAGTGTGACCGTCGCCACGCTGGTCTACGCCGGCAGCGTTATGGATAATGGCACGGTGCGTGTCGGCGTCAATGGCAATGGCGCCATTGGCATGCTGCAATGGCCGCTCAGCAACCCCGCCGATCATATCAGCGACTGCTCACTGCGCCTGCGCTACAGCGGGGCTGTGCAAGAAACCTTCGAGTTTCCCAACACCGACATGCTGTATCCGGAGCTCTTGCTGTTTACCGGTTATGGGCGTGATTACGGCGCAAACTTTTTTACCGTCTCGGCCTCGTTTTTGCAGACCGGCAACAGTTACATTGACCAGACCATAGTGCTGATTCCGCGCGTGCCCCAGGCGGCAGTGAATTTTACCTATTACATGGACGCCGATGTGCAGGAGACCAAGTCGAATGACTTCGGCTATTTCGAAGGCGCCTATAAAATGGTGGCGGAAACGGAAGGCAGCACCTGCATTGGGCTGGTGGCCGACAAGGACACCTTCCCGTCGACATCGCACACCGTTGCCGCGCCGGTGGATGTCAACTACCAGATTGCGAATCCGCCGCTGAATGATTTGGAGACGCAGAATGCGCTCGACTTGGCTGCCGCGGTGGCGTGGGCGCCGGTGGGCGTCAGCGCGAATCCAGTCACGTTTTACACGCGCCTGATTGCCGCGGCGGATGTTGGCTCGGCCGCCGTCATGGCCACGATTCAAACCAGCGACACCAGCCGGCGCGCGCATGTGGTCAGCGGCGACCGCATCACCGTCCGCGTCGCGCGCTTCCGCAACAACTTCAAGAAGCTCGACCGCGACACCATGTTCTTCAAGATGGACGTGGATCTCAGCCAGTATGGTTACGCGATCACGAATTTGCTCAACACCGACATGTCCGTGTTCGTGGGCGACTACTTCGGCGTCCTCCCGACGGCGACGCCGTTCAAGGACAAGAAATTCACCCAGATTTACAAACTGGATGACGGCGTCTATGGCCGGCGCAATCTGACCATGACCCTGAATGTGAAGCGCCATCTGCTGCGGCTGACGTTCAATGTCACCCGCACAGGCTTGCAGGGCGCGACCTACATCACGCCGGCATCGCCGGAAGGCGGCGAAATATATCTGCCAGTCGCGATTATTCTGACGGGCTCGTCCTCGGCCGACACGCTCAAAGGCGGCCGGACGTGGATCATCCCGAAGAGCATCCCGATGACGTACACCAAGAAACCCAACGCGGCGACCGGCAAGAAGTCCTGAATGCGGGTGTCATGGCACCGGCCGCCGAACATCTGCCGCCAGCGCCGCGCGTGCGCATGGCCGCTGCCAGCGCGGTCAACGCCACCCGCGCCGTGCTGGCAAGCCTGCAGGTGCATACGGTCTGCCAAGCGGCGGCTTGTCCCAACCGTTGGGAGTGCTTCGGGCAGCACACCGCAACTTTTTTGATCCTGGGCGAAATTTGCACGCGCGCCTGTGCCTTCTGCAATATCCGCACCGGCATGCCGCAGCCGCCGGACGCCGACGAGCCGCGCCGCGTGGCCGCCGCCGCCAAACAACTCGGCCTGCGCTATGTCGTCATCACCAGTGTCACGCGCGATGACATGGCTGACGGCGGCGCCGCCCAGTTTGCCGCCACCGTTCAGGCCGTGCGGGCCTGCCTGCCGGACGCCGGCATTGAAGTGCTCACACCGGATTTCCAAGGCGATGTGCGCGCACTCGGGGCGGTGCTGGCCGCGCAACCAACCGTGTTCAACCACAATCTCGAAACCGTCGCGCGCTTGTCACCCGTGCTGCGCAGCCGGGCCGGCTACGCGCGTTCGCTGGCACTGCTCGAACATGCCCGGCGGATCGCGCCCCGGGTGCCAGTCAAGAGCGGCCTGATGGTCGGCGCCGGCGAGACCGATGACGAAGTGCAGACCGCCTTGCGCGACCGGCGCGCAGCCGGCTGTTCACTCGTCACCATCGGGCAATATCTCGCGCCATCACCGCGGCATCACCCGGTGCAGGCGCAGATCACCGCCGCTCAATTCACGCAGTACACGGCATGGGCCCGCGCGCTTGGCTTTCGCGGCGTGGCCTGCGGCCCGCTCGTGCGCAGCTCCTATCACGCCGCAGCAATGAACGATGAACGATGAACGGAACTAAGAACCATGAACGATGAACTATCAACGAAGAACGACATGCCTGACGAAGCGGTGCCACCCGCAGAAAAGCCGCCGGAGCTGGCGGTCGTTTTCATCGGCGCGCTGGATGACTGCAAGGAAACACTTGCGTTTCTGACCGCGCAGGACGTGCCGGCCATGCTGCATGTGGCCGAGCTGGTCCGCCCCGATTTGCGCGCCCGCGGCTATTATCTCGTTGCCACCGCCAGCGCCGAGGGTGAACGGGCCCGCGCGCTGATTGAGACCCATTTTCACCGCACTTTCAACATCACCACGGCGGCACCCACGGAAGGCGAGCCGGAGCGCTGCCCAGCCTGCGACGCCTTGCTGCCCAGCGGCTGCGCCACCTGCCCCGATTGCGGCCTCACCTTCGAATAGGTGCCAGGCGGTGAATTGGTACTTTGCAGAAATGCGATATACTGCATTATGCTATAATATAGCAGGATAGATGGTAAACATCACTTGGTGCATTTATCATGCCGCGTCCGCTGCGCATAGAAGGCGAGAATCTCTGGTACCACGTTTACAACCGTGGCAACGAGAAGCGCGATATATTTTTCTCTGACGCCGACAACCGCCTTTTCCTCGACATCCTCTTTCGTTGCGCGGCTGACTTTCAGGTTGAGGTGCATGCCTACGCGCTGATGGTCAACCATTTCCATTTTCTGGTCATGACCCGCGAAGCCAACCTTTGCCGTTTCATGCACGAGATGCTCAGCGGCTTCGTCGGGCGCTACAATGAAGCACATGCACGCGTTGGCCATGTTTTCCAAGGACGCTACAAAGCGATCGTCGTTGACACTCACGAATACGGCCGCGAGCTTCTACGCTATATTCATCTCAACCCCGCACGCACGAAGCGACGCGGTGACGCAGCCTCCTTGCGCGAGCGGTTGCGCGTCTTGCGTGATTACCCTTGGTCGTCCTATCGTGCCTATGCTGGCATTGAAACGTGCCCATGGCCGCTGCACACCGCAGAACTCTTGGCGGATTTCGGCGACACGCCCACAGAACGTCGCCGCCGCTTTGCCCGCTTCGTCAAGGAGGGGCTTCTCACTGAAACCGATCCTTTCAAGCACCTCATTGCCAAAAGCATTCTCGGCGGCGACGCCTTTGTCGACAAGATCAAACGCCTTGTGCAAGATGGCGGTCACCACGATCACACCGCCGTGGCTGCGCGCCGCCGCGTCACGGCGATAGACATCGAGGCCGTTATCGCCGCCGTGGCGAATGACTACGGCGTCACCGCCGCCGAACTGCTCATCCCGCGCGTCAAACCCGCGTTGCGCGACGCACGCCGCGTGCTGCTCTGGGCAGCCGCACGGCATTGTATCGGCCGGCTCTCCATTGAAGAAATTGGTCAACGATTGGGCGGTGTCACCCATGCCGCCGTCGGTCACGCACGCGCCAAGATCGAGCATGACATCGCGCTGGGCAAAGCCGCCGCCACGCATGCATGTGCCATAGCTCGCCGCCTTGCGCCTGATGCCGCGCTCGGAAATGTCGCGGACGCTGATGAAGAATGGCTCGATCTGTACCGCAGCTTGGCTGCCTATCACAAGAAATACGGTCACGCCATGATCCCGCGCAATCACACTGCAGATCTGCGCTTGGGTGCTTGGGCGGAACGCCAACGGCTCGTGCGTAAAGGCCTTGCCGCCAATGCCACACCACTCACAGATCGGCAGATCGCACTGCTGGACAACCTCGGGTTCCTATGGTGACATCCCCGTCTTTTGCACGCCTGCAAAGTACCAATTCACCGCCTGGCACCTAACTGGTCGAGGAGATGGCGGGCGGCGGTTTCGGTGGTGGTGCGGGTCATGACGAAGACACCGGCACGGCCGACGGCGTTGAAGAGTGGTTCGATCTCGTCGGGTTTGACAAAGACAGCTTGGACACTCTTGCCTGCCGCGAGAATTTTGCGATAGAGCCCATACCATTGCGGCGAGCCGCCCCACGGCGCGCCCGGCTCGGGTGTCCACTCAATCGCGTCAATGCAGTCCATCTGCAGGAGCGTGTCGAGATGCTGCATGGCCTGACTGCCGTCGAGATGAAACAGGACAAAGTCAAATTGGGCGCATTGTTCTTCAAGCCCCGGCCGCACAAGCTCGTTGAACATGGCCGGCGAGAGCATCGCCGCCAGGTCGCATTGAATCTTGGCCGTCTTGCCCGGCGCCCAGATATCAAAGACGCTGACGCAATTGCCGCCGCGCGCATCGCCCACAAGCGCATGCATTCGCGCAAAAGCTTCGTGATATAGTTCGTTCAGTTCGCGCACGCGCTGCAGTACGCCGGCCGGATCGAGCGCCATGTCGAGCAGCCCGTCGGTTGTGCCGCGCAGTGCGGCGAGGATGTCCACGTTCTCAATCATGTCGGGTACGCTGACGAGAAAACGTCCGTCCGCTTTGGCAACGCCATGGGCGATGATGGCCATCTGCTTCTGCCACCATTGATTGGCGGCATCAAAACGGAGCGGCGGCGGGTCGCTCAGCGAGGTCATGCAGGGCTGGAACCAGACCGAATCGTCCTCGAAGACGGGCGTGGCGCCGGCAAAGGCGGCCAAAGTGCACGGGCCGAGGTGCGTGTCAAAATAGGGAAAGGCCTCGCCACCGTAGAAGGTGTGCGCCATGGCGTAGAGCGCGGATTCGAGCCGGATATGCGGATCGGTCCAGACGAGCTCATGTGTTGGCGGCGCGGGCACAATGTGGGCACCATTGGCCAAGCCCGGCGGGCGCGGCGCGTTGGGCTGGCAGAACGGCAGATAATAGCGAGGTGGCGCGATGTCGGCCCACGGCGTGTCCTTTGGCGCCATGACCGAAATGGCCGGCCCGGTATGCCGCCACCAAGCGGTCAGTCGTTCTTGCGCGAGTTTCCAGTCATCTTTCCACATGCCAGATCAGGAAGGTGCCAGGCGGTGAATTGGTACTTTGCATAATTGCAAACATTCATCCAAATATTGCTGTAAAAAAGATAGCGATAAACCGTCGAGTGGTTTTGCGTTTTTGCAAAGTACCAATTCACCGCCTGGCACCTATGCGGTATTGCGGTATTATGCGGCATGCAGTTCGGCGACGAGCATGGCGGAGCGCGGATGGACATGCACAACACTGCGCTCGCCTTGCAGCGCATACAGCGGTTGGGCCGACGCCAGATGGGCCGCGACGTACACTTGCCAGCCCGGCACGGCATCGGGCAGGACATAGCTGAACACGTCCGCAGCCGGGTTGATCAGCAACAAGGCGCGCCGCCACGGGTCGCCGGTGTTCTTGTTGTTGAGTTCCGCCACCAGGAACGGCGGGCGCACGACGCCAAAGAACAGGCGTTTTTCGACGTCTTCTTTCGAGGGCAGGCGCAGCAAGGGATGCGCATGACGGAGGGCGACCAGGCCGCGATAATAGTCAAACAACGCGTGACCGCGCGCTTTGTCGGCCCAGTGGATGTTGTTGATGGCATCGCCCAGATTATAGCTGTTGTGCTCGCCCTGTTTTGAGCGGAAGAAATCCTGGCCAAGGTGGACAAACGGCACGCCCTGCGCGGTCAGCACGAGGAAGCCGGCCAAGCGCGCCATGGCGACGGTATCCTCCTCGGTGAGTGCCGGCGCATAGGCGCGGATGCTCCATGCCAGGCGGTCGCGCAGGGTGCGATTGTCATGACATTCGACATAGTTGATGCTTTCGTACGGCGCGTCGGCAAACCATTCAAGGCTGCCGGCGAGGCCGCGGCGAATGTCTTCGCGGTTGCGGCCGTCGAGCAGGAAGCCGGGCTCGTCGTTGAAGACATTGCCGGCGATGGCATTGCGAAAATGGTCATTGAAGCAGCTAAAGCCGGCGCCTTTTTGGGTACCCTTGGCGGTGATTTGGATGGGCGTTTCGCCGCCGGCCCACGGCTCGCCGTAAATGAAAATATCGGGTTTGATCGCGCGCAGGGTGCTGACAATCAGGCGCATCGTCTCGCGATCCATCAAGCCCATTAAATCAAAGCGAAAGCCGTCGATGCCGTAGGCGCGCACCCAGTAGGTCAATGAATCCAGGAGAAAGCGGCGGGCCATGCGGCCTTCGGAGCGGAACTCATTGCCGCAGCCGGAGCCGTTCCAATAATTGCCGTCGGGCCGTGCGCGGTAGAAATAATCGGGCGCGAGCCCGTTCCAGTGCACCGCCTGGCCGGCCGATTCGGTCGAGTGATTGTAGACCACGTCCATGATGACTTTCATGCCGGCACGATGGAAGGCATCCACCGCTTGCTTGCATTCGCGCACGGCAGTGGCGCCGTTCCGGTCGGACGCATAGCTTGGTTCGGGCGCGTTGAAATGCAGGGTCATGTAGCCCCAGGCATGCGTTGTCGTAGCATCGTCGAGGTCAATCGCGTGAATGGGCATGAGCTGGACGGTATTGACGCCCAACGCGCGCAGATGGTCAAAGCCGGTGGCAACGGCGGCATCACCCGGCAGGTGGGTGCCGGCTTGGGCGAGGGCCGGAAACGTGCCCGGTTGGGCAGCGCCGGCGGACGGGTCGTTGGTCAGGTCGCGCACATGGATTTCATAGATGACGGCCTCGTTGAACGCAAAGGGCGGCGCGGGCGTGACGGCCGTTGCATCCTCAACCAAGATGCCGGCGAAGGCGCGCCGGTCGATGGCGCGGGCATACGGATCGAGCACGGAGAGCATGCGCGCCGGCGCCTGCATGAGCGTGGTGTCGAGGCGGTAGTACCAGCCGCGAAAATCACCGGCCAGCTTGAATTCCCAGACGCCGTGGCCGGCGTAGTGCATGTCGTGGCGGTGCGGCGAACTAGTCGCGGCGGCGGGCAGCGGCGGGGCGGGGCAGAGCAGGACGCGGACGGACAGGGCTGCCGGCGCCCAGACGCGCAGAAAGACATGGGTGGCATTGACATACGGGCCGAGCGGCAAGTCGCAGTCATAGATCGGCTCATCCAAGACATAGCGCGGCGTGATCGGCCCACTGCGTGCGCCGTCATAGGTGACCCAGAGCTCGTCGGTGCGGATGAGTTCGGGGTCGAGCGGTTCGGCGACGGTGATCACATAGGTGCGCGCCCGGCTGCCCTGCTCGTTGTACGGGCGCAGCGCGGTGCAGGCGACGCGCATCTCGCGCTGATAAACGACCAGCAATTTTGCCGTAACCTGCGTGACCGGCAGGGTCATGCTGAAATTCACGCACAATTGCGTGGGGGTATCGAGATAGGCGATTTTAATGCGTGGCGCCAGCGCCGGCAGGATCGCGTAGACTTCCTCATCGCCTTCCAAAATGAACACCTCGTTGCCGAGCGCGATGTCCCAAAAACGGTCCGGGCTGTCTTTGGCCGACCACGCGCCGAGTTTGGGGAGCAGGCCGATGCGGTTGTGGGTGCGCGTCAGCTCACCCAGTTCGAAGACCAGGCCGAAGTCGTCACGCCCCGCGGGCGCCAGTTCCTGTGCGCCGGATTCCTGGCCAGGCAACCAGTGCCACAGAGTCCAGCCCTCATAATCCTGATGATGGCGATGATAGTGTACGCGTACCATGATGAACTCGTTGCGGCGCTGATTATCTGCCGCCAAACAGCACATCGCGCAGCCAACTTGAGCAGCGCGAGAAGACGTCCTGCTTGACGGGCATGGCATTGATTGACGCAGTGGTTACGACATTGGTGGCATCCGGCGTGAACGCGGGCGCCAACACCGGCGCGGTGTTGGTCGTCAACGTCAGCCAGTCCGCCATGATGTCAATGGCTTCGAGGACGACGACATCGTTGGTCGCGGTCGGGCGCGGCAAGGTCAGGTCTTCCGCCAGATTTTCAGGATCGGTGATGGACTTGTTGGTCGAGACATTTTCGACCAGGGAGGCAATCGTCACGCGGGTCTTGGCGCGTTCGCGGGTGATGCGCGCAATGCTTTCCTGGGTTTTCTTAAACCGCTCCTGACTGGCGACGCGCAGTTGCGCCATGTGCGCCAGGCGCGCGACATCGGCTTCATGCAACGGCTCCCATGCGCCATGGCCGCCACCGCTGTGCGTGCTGCTTGACAGCGCTCCGCTGACCGACTGGGCCGGCAGGGCGCTGTCCTGGTAGCGTTCGCCAATCTCGACCGCCGCCAGCTCGGACGGCAGGATGATCTCCGGAATCACGCCGCTGTGCTGCGGCGAGCGGCCGCTTGCCAGAAAATATTCGCCGACCGTGATTTTCAACGCGCCCAGCTTGGCCGGCAAAGGGATCACTTGCTGGATCGTGCCTTTGCCGAAAGTGTGATCGCCGCCGACCAGCAGCGCGCGCCGGTAATCCTGCAAGGCGCCGGCGACGATTTCCGCGCCGCTGGCCGTCGCGCGGCTGACGGTGACAATCAGCGGCCCGCCGTAGCAGATGGCCGGGTCACTGTCGCGCAACACCCGCCGTGGATTCTGAATGTCGCGCGAAATAACCACATTGGCGCGCTGCAGGAACAGGCCGGCCGCATCCACCGATTCATCCAGCGAGCCGCCGCCATTGCGCTGCAAATCCATGATCACGCCGTCCACGCCACTGGTCGCACACTGCTCCAGCAGGCGCCGCATATCCGCCACCGTTGAGCGCTCATACTTGCCGAAGAGCTGCTTGGTCGTGCGGTCGAAATAAAATGACGGCACATCCAGCACGGCCACCCGCAACGTGCGCACCCGCCCGTCCTCGTTCGTGCGCGCCGTGGTGACAAACTCGACCCGCGGCGTCATGTCCTGCATGTTGACCTTGTCGCGCGTCAGCGTCACCTCAAAGGGGCCGGCCACCCCTTTGCGCAGCAGCTTCAAGCGCACAACCGTGCCCTTCTTGCCGCGTATTTTTTTGACCACGTCGCGCAAATCAATGTCGTAAATGTCGACAAAATCACCCGTGCTGCCCTGCCCCACGGCAAAGACTTTGTCGCCCGCGTGCACCAGTTTGCTGCGCTGCGCCGGCCCGCCCGGCGACAGCGACTTGATCTCCGTCACGCCGTCCTCCTGGCTCAGCACGGCGCCGATACCCTCGAGCGAGAGCGACATGCTGATCTCAAATTCGTCATTGTCATCAGGATTGAAATAGGAGGAGTGCGGATCGAGCGCCAGGCAAAACGCGTTGACAAACAAGCTCAGCCGCTCGGCGTGCGAAAAGTCGGTGAAGATTTTCAACAGCCGCGCCTGCCGCCGTTGCAGCTTGACGACCGCGCCGGTGAACGATTCGCCGCCGGCCATCAGGATCGCCAGGGTCAGTTGCACGTTGTCTTCCATGGCGGTGGTGCGTGCGGCCGGCGTTGCCGGATAGTCACGCTTCTTCACGTCGGCAATGATCTCGCGATCGCGCTCGAGCCGCGTCCACGGGCTGGACAAATACGCCAGTGCATTCGAGTTTTGCTCGGTCGTGCGCATCAGGAACAAGGCATACACGCCGGTTACAAACGACCAGTTGCCGCGCGCATACGCCGAGGGCAGCGCGGCCCGCAGGGCATGGATGTCCTCGACATCTTGTTTGGTAAACACACTCTTGCCCGGATCGAGCAGCTGCACCAGGTTTGAAAAGGTGGCCGCGGCGATTTCCGGGGTCAGTTCTTTCTTGCTGACGTGCAGCTTGAGCGTGCCGGCCAGCAACTGGGACAAGTGTGCTTCTTGCAGCGTCTCGGGCGGCACGGCGTCCGCCGCGCGGGCCGTGACGACGGCCAGGGCCATGAAAATACAGAACAGCAGCGGGCACGCCATCCGGCGGCCGCAGGGGCGGGTGTGGTGGAACATAAGCTCAGGCGGTGGATTCGAAAACCAAGCGTTTAATGGTCGGTTGCTTCTGTGATTGATACTCGCGGATTTGAGTCAGTAATTCCTGCACACGGTGCGGGTCACTGGCGCTCTGCAACTCTTTGTGCAAAACAGCAATCAATGTGTCATAGTCATTATTATGCAGTATTTTGATGCAATCGTCAAGGGCATCGCGCCACAGGTCGCCGGCGTCAGGCACGCGGCTGAGGGCTTCGGTGATCAGGACGGCCTGTTCGTCGCTGCAGGACGAGAGGAACGATTCAACGCCGCGCCACTGCTCCTGCGCCTGCAATTCATAGGCCGCCTCGATCAGCGCGCGCGCCCCGGCATGCTGGATGAATTGCGCATCGAGCTGGGTGCGCGCGTGGGCCAACGCGTGCGGCTCGCGCAGGATCAGCGCCAGCAGCTGCAGTTCGAGCGGCGTGAGTTTGGCGGCCATGACCGGCGCGGCCGGCGGGCGCGCCCGCTCGCGCGGCACGACACCGCGCCGATACTCGCCGAATTCACGGCCAAGGCGTTCGCGCTGCACGCCCAAAAAGCGCGCCAGCT
>JAPLST010000238.1 GCA_026398485.1 bacterium | reverse complement strand
TATCAGATGGAGAAGCGCTTCATCCGCAAGGATGGCACGGTCATCTGGACCAATCTGGCGGTGGGCTGCGTCCGCAACGCGGATGGCCGGGTGGAGTATGTCGTGACCTTGCTGCATGACATCTCGTCGCGCAAGCAAGCGGAGGCCGACAAGGAAAAGCTGGAAGCCCAGAACCGCCAACTCCAAAAATCAGAAAGCCTGGGCCGCATGGCCGGCGCCATCGCCCATCATTTCAACAACCAGTTGATGGTGGTGATGGGCAACCTTGAGCTGGTCATGGAAGATCTGCTGCCGCGCGGCGAGGATCCGTTGGCGTCCTTGAACGCTGCCATGCAGGCGGGCCACCGGGCGGCGGAAGTGAGCGGCCTGATGTTGACCTATCTCGGGCAAACGCCCGCGGCGCATGTGGTCTTGGACCTGTCCGGGATCTGCCGCCAGAGCCTGCCCGTGCTGGGCGCCGGCATGCCGAAAAGCATGCTGTTGGAAACCGACGTGCCCCGGCCCGGCCCGGCCATCAGCGCCAATGCGAACCAGCTTCAACAGGTGCTGGCCAATTTGCTCACCAATGCCTGGGAGGCCAGCAAGGCCGGCGGCACGCTGCACCTGACCGTCACGACGGTGGCCGCCGCGGACATTCCCGCCGTCAATCGTTTTCCCATCGGTTGCCAACCACAAGACCGTGCCTATGCCTGCCTTGCCGTGACGGACACGGGCAGCGGGATCGCAGCCCAGGACATTGAAAAACTTTTCGACCCGTTTTTTTCGACCAAGTTCACCGGCCGCGGCTTGGGCTTGCCTGTGGTGCTGGGCATTGTGCGGGCCCACGAGGGGCTCATCACGGTGGAAAGCCAGCCGGGCCACGGGAGCATTTTCCGGGTCTTCCTGCCGTTGGCGCCGGCACCGGCCGCCGCGGCAATGCCCGCCACGGCGGGCGCCGGCATGGCGGTAGGCCCGACGCTGTCCGGCCTGTCTGCGGGCCACGCCCAGACCGACACGGTGCTGGTGGTGGAAGACGATGCGGCGGTGCGCCACGTGGCGGCGGGCATGCTGGCGCGGCTGGGCTTTGCGGTGCTGGTCGCGCCGGATGGCGTCGAGGCGCTGGCGCTGTTCCGGCAACGCCAGGCGGAGATCTGCTGCGTGCTGTGCGACCTGTCGATGCCGCGCATGGACGGCTGGGCGACGCTGACGGCGCTGCGCCAGCTTGCACCCGGCCTGCCGGTGGTGCTGGCCAGCGGGTACGACGAGGCGCAGGTCATGGCCGGTGAGCATGCGGAGCGGCCCCAGGTGTTTCTGGGCAAGCCGTACCAGATGCAGGCGCTGCGCGCGGCGCTCAGGAAAGCGATGGCAGACAATTAATGATGAATTGACAATTGACAATTGACAATTAATGATGAACGAGAAAAGCTGAAAGCTGAAAACTGAAAGCTGAAATTTTAAGAAAGAGGTTGAACCCTGAACGATGAACGATGAAATATGCTAAAATTTGAGCAGCCAATATCCAACACGGCATAGCCAATGCTGCATGAAAGATGCTTTGCAACTTTTCGTCTTTTCATAAAGGGATGATTGTAGGATAGTCTTATCTATGACAAGTGACAATCTGAAATATGTGCTGCGGCAGTTCGCAGAGCGGATCTTGCCGGTGTGCCGGCCACGGGAGCTGGTGCTGCCCACGGAAACAGGCAAGGTCATTGGGCTGGCCGGCGTGCGGCGGTCGGGCAAGACGTTTTTGTTCTTTGACGCCATCCGCCGCTTGACGGAGCAAGGCGTGGATCGCCGCCGGCTCGTGTATCTCAACTTCGAGGACGACCGGCTTCAGCCGCTCAAGGCGGCCGACCTTGATCTGGTGCTGCGCAGCCAGCACGAACTGTTTCCTGAGACCGCCCGGCAACGCATCTATCTGTTCCTCGACGAAGTCCAGAACGTGCCGGGCTGGGAGCGCTGGGCCCGCCGTCTTCAGGACACCGAGGATGTCAGTCTTTTCGTCACCGGGTCTTCTTCACGGCTGCTCTCGCGCGACATTGCCACGGCGCTCCGCGGACGCAGCCTAACCCTGGAGGTGTTCCCGCTGAGTTTTCGCGAATACCTGGCGTTTCGTGAAATACCGGTCATTCCGTCGAGCGCCGCCAACGAGAGCTCGTTGCGCGCCGCGCTCGAAACGTACCTGCAATGGGGCGGCTTCCCCGAAATCGTGCTGGCGGACGAAGCGCTGCGCCCGTTGATTTTGGAGGAGTACGCGGCGTTGATGCTGTACCGCGATGTGGTGGAACGCTACGGCGTGCGCAACGAGAAGCTCATGCGCGAACTGCTGCGCCATGCGTTCCGCAACACCGCCAGTCTGCTTAACGTCAGCAAACTGCACCGGGATTTCACCTCGTTGGGTTTCAGCGTCTCAAAGAACACCATCTTCGAGTATCTCGGGTACCTTGAGGACGCCTTTCTCATATTTCTTCTGCCCAAGCAGGAGGCTTCCCTCCGCAAGCAGGCGCACAACCCGAAGAAATTGCACGTCATTGACCCCGGCCTTGTGGCGGCATACAAGGCCTATCCGCGGCGCGACGTTGGCCACAAGCTGGAAACGACGGTGTTCCTGCATCTCCGCCGCCGCCGCAAAGATTTGTTTTATTATGCCAACGGCGGTGAAGTGGATCTGTGCGCTGGCGACGGCACGCTTTTTCTCAACACCTGTTTTGACCTGGCCGACCCCGCCACCATGCAGCGCGAAAAAGGCGCCATGTCCTTGGGCCAGATGCGCTGGCCGGATGCCCGCGGCCACTTGCTCTATCACGAATATGCCCCGGACGTGGCGCTCGCTTTTCCTGCTGCCGAACCCGCGTGGAAATTTCTGATCGGCGATGGCAGAGAATTGAAGAACAATGATGAGTGATGAATGCAGAACAAGAAACAGATTTGGATATTCCGCTGCGCTGCGCAATCGAATATCCAATATCCAACACTCAATGGCTACAAAAACGAAGTTCGGCAATTCATTTTGCACAAAATAGTTTTGCGGCAAAACCATTTTTCCCTGAACCCTGATGAATAGCGAATATCGAACACGGAATATCGAAAGGCGAAGTGTCTGCGCAGAACTCTGCTTGGAGCTGCTTGGAGTCCCGCCAGCGGCGTGGATCCCGCCGTCGGCGGGATCATTAACGGACATTCCTCGGCTAAAATCCCGAAACTTAAATATTTAATGTTGAATATTTAATATTGATTGCTGAATGTTGAACCCTGAACCCTGATGACCTCTCCCCCCAAGCACCCCGCTGCGGCGCTGCGCCGGCAGGCTGAAAAGATTGCCCGGAGCAACGCGGACCGGATACCGGACAAGGTGGCCGCCTTGTCGCCCGCCGCGGCGCGGCGGACACTGCACGAACTGCAGGTGCATCAGATCGAGCTGGAGCTGCAGAACGAGGAGCTGCGCACGGCGCAGACAGAACTGAGCGCGGCGCGGGCGCGCTATTTCGGCCTGTACGACATGGCTCCGGTCGGCTATCTCACCCTCAGCGAAAACGGGAAGATCCTGGAAGCCAACCTGACCGCCGCGACACTGCTGGGCACGGCCCGCGGCACGCTGGTCAAACAGTCATTCTTGCGCTTCATCCTCAAGGACGACCAGGATATCTACTACCGGCATCACCAGCAGCTTTTTGCCACCTTTTCGGCAAGCTCAGGGCAGGCGGACGCCGCGCAGGGATTCGAACTGCGCATGGTGAAAAAGGGCGGGGCGGCCTTCTGGGCGCGCCTTGACGCGACCGCCGCACCAGCCCCTTCGACAAGCTCAGGGCAAGCTCCTTCGACCAGCGCAGGGCAAGCCGACGCCGGCGCGCCCGTCTGCCGCGTCACGCTCAGCGACATAAGTGCGAACAAGGAGGCCGAGACAGCGCGGCGCGCGAGCGACGCGTGGCACCGGGTCATCCTGCATACGGCCATAGACGGTTTCTGGCTGGCGGACACGCAAGGGCGCCTGCAGGAAGTCAATGCCGCGTTTTGCCGGATGAGCGGCTACAGCGAGGCGGAATTGCTGGGCATGTGCTTTTCCGATCTGATTGACTCCGAGACGCAGGCCGAGACCGCCGCGCACATCCAACAGGTCATGGCGCAGGGCGAGGATTGTTTCGAAGCCCGGTTCCACCGCAAAGACGGGTTTGTTTTTTACGTTGACATCAGCGTCCAGTACCAGGCCGGCGCCGGCGCCGGCGGATTGTTTACGGTTTTTCTGCATGACATCACCGTACGCAAGCGGGCGGCGGAGGTGCTGCGCGAGAACGAGGAGCGTGTGCGGGATGTGCTCGAGAATTCGCTGGATGCGGCGTACAAGCGCAATATGCAAACTAACACCTATGATTATTTGAGCCCCGTCTTCACCCGGATCACCGGCTATGCCCCGGACGAGATCCAGGCCTTGCCCACGGCCGCCGTGTTGGATTTCATCCATGCCGACGACCGGGCTGACGTCGAGCGCGTGCTGGCCGAGTCCATGTCCCCGGCCGCCGCCACTGCCTATCAGGTGGAATATCGATTCAAGCGCAAAGACGGCCAGTATCGTTGGTTTCAGGATCGTTTCACCGTCAGGCGCGCTGCGGACGGGCAGCCCGTGGGACGGATTGGGAATGTGAGCGACATCACCGACCGCCGGCAGGCTGAGGCGGCCCTGCGCGAGAGCGAGGCCTGCCGGCGCGAGCAAGTGGCGCTGACGCACGGGCATCATGCCAATGCGTTGTATGCCCGCCAGCTCTTGGAAGCCAGCCCGGATCCCCTGACCGTGATCAGCCCGGCCGGGTTGATCGCCGACGTCAACATCGCCACCGAGCAGCTCACCGGCCTGGGCCGGCACAAGCTCATCGGCACGTATTTTGCGGATTATTTTACCGAGCCGGCACGGGCGCAGGCCGGATACAAGGAGGTGCTGGCCAAGGGGCACATCACGGACTACCCGCTGGCCATGCGCAATGCCAACGGCACCTGCACCGAAGTGCTCTATAATGCCGCCGTCTACCGCAATGAACTCGGGCAGATCTGCGGTGTTTTCGCCGCCGGCCGCGACATCACCGCGCGCCAGCGGGCCGAGGCGGATCTGCGTGCCAGTGAAGTCAAGTACCGCGCGCTGGTTGAGACGACGGGCACCGGCTACCTGATTTTGGACGGGCACGGCCGGGTGCTGGATGCGAACCCGGAATATGTGCGCATGAGCGGCCATGCGACCTTGGGTGACATCCTGGGCAAGAGCGTGGCGGAGTGGACGGCAGCCGATGCGCGGCAACGCAATGCAGTCGCCGTGGCCGAATGTGTGAAAAACGGTGTGATCCGGAATCTGATCGTTGACTATGTGACCGCGGATGGCCGGAGAACACCGGTGGAGATCAACGCGACCGTGGAGGGCAAAGGCGCGTCATTGCGCATTGTGTCGCTGTGCCGCGACATCAGCGCGCGCAAACAGGCGGAAGATGAAGTACAGCGCCAGGCCACGTTGATCAATTGCCTGCTTGATTCGATTCCCGACATTATTTTCTACAAAGACGTCCAGGGCGTGTATCTGGGCTGCAATCCGCCCTTTGCCACCTTGGTCGGGCGGGCACGGGAAGACATTGTCGGCAAGACCGACTACGATCTTTTTGACAAGGAGATCGCGGACTCTTTCAGGGAGCATGACCGGCGCATGCTGGCGTTGCGCGAGGCGCGGCACAACGAAGAGTGGATCACCTATCCGGATGGCCGGAAAATCCTGATTGACACGCTCAAGACGCCCTATTGGGGATCGGACGGGACGCTGCTCGGCGTACTCGGCATCAGCCGCGACATCACCGCGCGCAAGCAGGCCGAGGAATTGTTGCGCCAGACGAGTACGCGGTTGGCGCTGGCCGCGCAGGCGGGCGAGGTGGGCATTTGGGACCACGACGTGACCAACGACGTGCTGGTCTGGGACGACCAGATGTTTCGGCTGTATGGCATCACGCAGGCGCAGTTCGGCGGCGCGTACGCAGCATGGCAGGCAGCGTTGCATCCGGACGACCGCCAGCGCGGCGATGAAGAAATCCAGATGGCGTTGCGCGGCGAAAAGGATTACAACACGGAATTCCGGGTGTGCTGGCCGGACGGCACCATCCACAACATCCGCGCCATGGCCATGGTGCAGCAGGACGCGGCCGGCCAGCCCTTGCACCTGGTCGGCACCAATTGGGACATCACCGCCCAGAAGAAGGCCGAGGAATCGTTGCGCCAGACGACCGAGCGATTGGCGCTGGCCGCGCGGGCGGGCGGCGTGGGCATTTGGGACTATGACGTGGCCAACAACCGGCTGGTCTGGGATGACCAGATGTTTCGGCTGTACGGCATCACGCAGGCGCAGTTCGGCGGCGCGTACGAAGCATGGCAGGCGGGG
>JAPLST010000133.1 GCA_026398485.1 bacterium | reverse complement strand
GAGGGCTCGTGGGTGATCGGGCAGCGGTCGTTGCGCAAGGCGAGCCGCACGACGCGCGTGGCGTCCGTCGCAATGCCTTGAATGATGACTTGCGCGGCGGGGGTGGAGAACGGCTCGGTTTGCGACGTGATTTTCACGTACGGCGGGTTGGTCTGCGAGCCGGGCGCGGCCAGCAGCCACGGGAAGAAGACGGCGTCGGCGTTGGTGTTGACCAATTCGTTGCCATACGCGCCGAACGGGTAGGGGCCGTCCGCCGCGTTCCACCAGCAAAAACGGACGTCGGCACGTGTGCTAAGGTCGCTGTAGAAACTGGCGGCGTACGGGGGGTTGTTGCTGCGAAATATGCATTCACGGAAAAACGCAGTGCTGAAATTCGTGATGGTGACCGCGCGGCCGACGCACCCGCTGAACTCGCTTTGATAGGCGGTGACCACGGCCCGGTTGGCTGCTATGGCGGAACCACTTCTGCCCAGCATGCACACATTGCTTAGCGTCAAGACGCCGTCGCTCACGGTGTGGCCGATGGCACGCTGGGTGGTGACGTACGTCAAAATACCAGTTGCGTTGGCAAAATGCAGGCCGGCCCAGCGATTCGGCTGGTTCGTCGCCTCGGCATAATCCGTGAAAACAATGGGTGCGCCGGGGGTGCCGATGGCTTCCATGCGCGCCCCGTCATGCAGCTCCAGTTGACTGTTGACAAAGCCGAAACCAACAAAGGCGCCCGCGGGAAAAACAATCCGTGCGCCATTGGAAATGATAACCGAATTGCAGTACAAGCGATCCCCGTCAAGGGTGCGGAACTCGACATCATCAGTGAAGAGTCCATCCACATATATGCCGGGAAAGCCCGTGCCGTTCATCGTATTGTGGGTCGAGCGCCACACCACTTTCCCGCCGCCTTTGATCCAGAACGCCGCGTTGCCGCTGGTGACGGTGGCATGGTTGTCCCAGAGCACGGCATTGCCGCCTTCAAACACGAAGGCATTGCGTGCCGAATCCGTCGCATAACAATTGGAGATGACGCTGTTGGCGCAATGCGCGCGATAGGCCGTGACGGGCTCCATGTCAAACGCGCCGGCGCGCTCCAGGGTGCATTGGTACAGCTGCGCAGTGGCGCCGTCACTCACCACAATGCCACCCCAGCGCGTGACCAGGCTCTGGGCAGTCAACGTTGCCGAAACGGCATGCAGCGCGCCGCTCACGACCAGCCGGCTTGTGGCGGTCATGAACATGACCGTCGCGCCCGCCGTCAGGCGCAATTCCGCACCCGGCAGCACCACGGTGTTGAGGGCGACGGTATGCACGCCGACATCGTACACCGCCGTGGTGGAGATGATGTCGGGAATCATGTCGGCGCGCACGGTGCTAATCAGCAATGAGGCCAGCATGGCCGTGCAGATAATCAGTGTTTTCATGGTAGTGTCCTGTGGTTGTGTTGATGGGAAAGCATGCAGGGAAGTCGCGGTGTTGTATTAGTGGGTGCGTTTGGGTTACCCGGACGCCGGTGTTGGGCATATGCCCTTGGTTGCGGCGACCAGTTGATTCATGCCAAGCAGGAATCGGCGCGCACATGGGAATGCAGAAAAACCAGCCCGCGACAGAATGTCCTTGACCTGGCGCAGGTTCATCACCGAAACATGTTCGGTGATTTCCTCTTTGCTCACCAACCCGCACCATGTCATCGGTTGCAGGACGAGCTGGCCGAGCGGCGCGGGCGTGGTGATGATGAAGCGGCCGCCGTCACGCAGACAGCGATGCACTTCGCGGCACACTGCGGACAAGACCGGCGTGGGAATGTGTTCCCAAACAGCCAGCATGGTCACGGCGTCAAAGCTGGCATTCTCAAAAGGCAGGTGCGGATCACGCACCAAGTCGCATGCCAGCATGGTGATGCCGTCATGGTGTGGCACGGGCGCCGTGAATCGGTCTATGCCACAACGCCGGCCGGCCTGCAATGATGCCAAAAACACGGGCGCCACGCCGCAGCCCACGTCCAATACGGCCTGCGGTGTTCGGGGCACCATCGCCAGTGCGCGCCGGGCGTGGCGGAACCGCAGCGACGCCAGCCATGGCTCCAACACGCCTGCGCCGCGTGTGCTGCGTGCGCTCATCGCGTCAAAAGCCCGTATTTGATGATGCACCAAAATGCGCGCAGTGCGTCACGCATGCCGATCTTCTTGCCTTCTTCATAGGTGCGGCCATTGTAGCCAATGCTCACCTCGAAAAACCGCAGGCGCAGGCGCGCCAGCTTGATCGTCAGTTCAATTTCGATGCCAAAACGGTCTTCCTGCAGTGTCAGCCGCTGAAGATGCTCCCGGCGCATCGCCTTGTAACAGGTCTCCACGTCGGTCAAATTCAAATTGGTGGCCATGTTGGTCCACAAGGTGATGCCCTTGTTGACAATCATGTGCCAGAAGTACAGGACGCGGCGCGTGTCGCCGCCGGAAAAGCGCGAACCATACACCACGTCGGCGTCATGCTCCACGAACGGCGCCAGCAAGCGCGGGTATTCTGAAGGCGAATATTCCAGATCGGCGTCCTGGACCAGGACGACATCGCCCGTGGCTTCTGCGAATCCCCGCCGTATTGCATGGCCCTTGCCCCGATTGGCGGGCAGGCTGATCACCCGCACGCGATCCTGAAACTGCCGCAGGATGGCGGGGGTGCCATCGCGCGACCCGTCGTCCACCACAATAATCTCCTTGTCCATGGCATGGGCAGGCAGCAGCGGCGCAGCCATTACCCGCTGCAGCAAGTCGGCCACCGTGGCTTCTTCATTAAAAACCGGAATTACAATACTGACTTTCATCAGGTCACCAGCTGGTCATTAAAAATACTGCACACCGCCATGCACGGCTCAAAAAAATGTGCCTGTCTGTGCTCATAACATTAGTATACCGAAAGTCGCGACGCGGTGCAAGCGCGCCGGGCATCCGTGCTGCAATTCTGCATCCGCCGTCCCCCTTTCGAAAAGGGGGTTGGGGGATTTTGTGCCGCCGCTCTTCACTCCACCGACCACCGCCGCACCTCTGCAAAGCGGGAGCCGCCGCTGCTACAGCAATGGAAGAATGGATGGCTGGATGAATGGATGATTGGAAGACCGAAAAAACGCAACGCGGGGATTCTACCGTTTGAAACGAGCCGCGGCGGCTCGCCCCAAATTCGTTCGCGGCGGACGAATTTACTGACTGTGGATGACTGGATGGGTGGAAGACGGAAAGACCGAGCAGCAAACGCAAAACGT
>JAPLST010000194.1 GCA_026398485.1 bacterium | reverse complement strand
TTTCAGCTTTCAGCTTTCAGCTTTCAACTTTCAGCTTTGAACCTCATGCTGCCCTGAACCCTGCAAGGTACGTCGGCTGCTTGGAGTCCCGCCACCGGCGGGATAGTCGGTGCATCAGTGCGCCGGTAATTCCTGCAACCTAACACCTTTCAGCCTTTCAACTTTAAACTGCGCTGCCGCAGTGCAAGTGCCTAACACCTTTCAACCTTTCAACTTTAAACTGTGCTGCCGCAGTGCAAGTGCCTAACACCTTTCAACCTTTCAACTTTAAACTGCACAGCAGCAGCGGCAGCAGCAGTGCCGGTTCAGGCACGCCTGCGAAGTCTTGGCCTGGCTGGTCCGCGCCGTTGACTGCCACCTGCCGCGTCGCCGGGCTGAAGGTGTAGCCGCCCAGCGTCGGCGTCAGTGTGTACGTGCCGTTGGTGACGTTGCTGAAGCTGAACGCGCCGTTGACGTCGGTGGTCGCGCTGCACGTGCCGCTGCTGACGACGACCGTCGCCGCCGCCGTGCCCGTCGTGCTGTTGGTGATCGTGCCGCTGATGCTCCCCGTAAAGGTCGGGTCGGCGACGTTGCTCAAGTCCACAGCGCCCCAGGTGGAATGCATGTCCTGCCGGCCGAACACATTGGACTGCGCCTGCCATTGGCTGAAGGTCAAATCCGTAAAGCCGTTGCGCCAGTCGCTGTAGTTGATGGCACTGTGAAAACCTTGGTTGGAGGTGTACAGGCCCTTGCCGGCGGCGCGCCACCAGTAGTTGCTGTCGGACGTGACCGTGGTGACAAAGGTGCGCTTGCAGGGCCAGTTGGGATTGGACGAAGAACCATAGTCGGTGGCGTAAAAGAGCGGCACGCCGCCGGTGTTCGTGGCCTGAATGCTGTTGCCGGCGATCGTCCAGCCATTGAAGTGGCCGTCGGCGTTGGTGGGCAGCGTGGGATTGGTGCCGACCAAGGCCGAGTTGACGCGGTTATCGAGCACCAGCATGATTTCGGCGCAGTATTGCGGATCGGCATTATAAACAGAACTGGCGCGCGTGCCGTACAGGATATTTCGGTACAGCCGCACGTTGGGCGAGCCATAGGACATGACGCCGAACGATCCGTTGTGGCGCACCACCGAGTTTTTCACGGTGAACGGGCCGGGCGTCATTTCGTTCATCACGCCGCCCTGCTCGTTGTTTTCAAACATGCAGGCATCAAGGGTGACGTTGGTGCCGCCATAATCCTGCCAGAAGCCGACGCTGTTGTTGTTGCGGAAGGCGCAGCGCAGGAAGAGCACATCGGCGCTGCCGTGGTCGGTGTATTCATTGAGCTGGCCGTCGAACATCTTGAAACCGGCGGCGTCGTGCCCGGCATTGATGGGCGCCGTGCGCCAGTTGTTGGCGTTGAAGCGGCAATCGCTGACGTCGGCATGCTGGGTGGCAAAGAAACCGCCGCCGCGGCTGCCGTTGCTCGAGGCATTGACGCGGCTGAGGCTGACGTTGGCGAGCTCGGCCAGATTGAGGCCGACGGCGTTGTTCTCGATGAACGTGCAGTCCTCGATCAGGATCTGCGCGGCGGGCCGCGAGGGGTTGGCGGCGTTGTTGCCGCTGTAGCCGGCGATGCTGGCGGCCGCCTTCTGGTTGATCGCGCCGGCGTGGTGGCGAAACGTCAGACCGCGCAGAACAAGGTTCGAACGTTCCGTGGCCTTGAACAGATGGTCGCTGTTGCCGCGCATGGCGACTTCAACCTTGTTGCTGGCGCTCAACGTGACGCCCGTCGGCGGGCGGAAGGTGATCCGGTTGGTGGCTTCGTCCACCGTGAATTCGCCGGCGAGGAGCGTGTTGGTCGCGACCGGATTGCCGCTGGCATCGCACTTTTGCAGCAGGCGCGCGCCATCAATGAAGACCATCTCCATGCGCCGGTTGTAGGCCGTCCACGTGCCGGGGAAGCCGGAGCTGACCATCCCCCAGTTGTTGAGCCACGGCAAGGCATACAGGCCGCCGCCGAGGCTGCTCCAATTGGTGACGATATCCGAGCCGGTGATGGCGACTGCGCCGGTGTGCTGGGCTTCGAGGACGAGGATGTTGGTGCCGGCCGGGAGGCTGACCCACTGGCGGTAGTCGCCATCGAGCAGGATGATTTTTGAGGCGACGGAGTTGGCGGCGGTGATGGCGCCATTGAGCGTCTTGGGTGCGTTGGTGCTCCAGCCGTTGTTGGCGTCGCTGCCGGTGGGCGATGCGTACAGCACTTGGCTGATGGTGCTTTCGTCAATCGTCGCCTGGGCCAGCGCGGATGCGGCGGCGAGGCAGCCGATGACGATGGCGGCCGATATTTGCAAATGGATTGTCATATGGTGAGAAAGAAACCGCCGGCACAGGCAGCCGGCGGTTTCTTGGGCGGATTCATTATGACTGGCGCCGCGTGGTTAGGCGCGCCGACGCACGAACGCCACCGCGACTGCGCCAAGAACGCCGATCAGCGCCGGCTCGGGGATAGTGCCGTCGAAGCGCACCTCGCCGAGCATGACAGTATCACCGCCGTTGACCGACGTGACGTGCAGCTTGATTTGGGTCACATTGTTGGCGACCAAGGGGAACTCTTGCGTCCCTTCAATCACGTTGGTGTTTGCACTGGTTAGCGTCAGGTTGGTCGGGGTGGAAAACGTCACACCATCGGCCGAGGTACTCACATCCACCGTTTTGATTTTGCGGGACCAACCTTCACCTCCGGTTTGCGTGCCATTCCAAAGGTAAATCTTGTTGAGGTTGACGGCCCCGCCAAGAACGAGGGTGATGGAAGCGAGCGGCTGGTAATTGGCTTGCCACATGCCAAAGCCGTAGGCATCGGTGGCGTGCGTCCACGTCAGAATGCCGGCATCGCCACCCGATTTCGTCAGGGCGCTGCCGTTCCAGACGTTCCACGGCGCGGAGTATGGATTGGGGTCAGGTTTATTGGCTGAAGTGGCGATGGCGTTGGTCGGCGTGATCACGACGGCGGTGGCCGCGCGCGGCGCCGCAGCCAGCGTCGCGACAACCAAGATCGCCAGAAGACGTGCTGTACGGACACAGGCTAGTTGCGCCGGCACACCGGTGCCTGAGGTTATTGCAAGCAAGCGCAGGTTCATGGGAGACTCCTTGTTGTTTGATTAGCTCTTGGATCCGCCACGCGCAGGCCATCTGCGCGGGCAAACATACTGTATTGCAACAGTATTGCATAATGTGGTTAGCAAAAGCTACCACAATATCACCATCTTTGTGGACGCCATCACCATGCGGCGCTGGCCTTTCCTGTCGCATTTCGCGCCGCGTAAATTCGTGGGCGGCCCACGAATTTGGAGACAG
>JAPLST010000001.1:9340-10124 GCA_026398485.1 bacterium | reverse complement strand
GGCGCCGGCGCGGGCGTTGTCGTCGCGCGCGGCGCGGCGCAGCAGGTCGCTGAGCGGCTCGCCGCTGACAAAGCTGATGCAGACCAGATTTTCGGACGGCGCATGCGCCAGGGTGCGTGCGTCAATCAACTGCGGGTCGGCGTGCGCAATGGCGTGGTAGGCATCGACCGCCGCGGCCTCGAGCGCGACCAGGTGTGTGTGCGCCGGCAGGTAGTGCTTGATGATGCAGCGTGCCGCGCCCGTCTGCGCCTGGTAAATGCTGCAATACGGGTTGCGCTTGATCAGGTGCAGCGCATGCAGTTCGAGGCCCAGCGCCTGCGCAAAGAAGGCGGTGCGTTCCGCCGTGCTCAATTGCAGCGTTGCCATATGGCCAGGAAGCGTTGGGATGCGCGGGCCCATGCAGTGCGCCCCGCCGGCGGGTCGCACAGCAAGCCGGGCAGCTGCCGATACAAGTCTTCGCGCGCATAGCGCACGGAACAGCTGCCATTCTGGGCATTGCGCAGCAGGTTGCGCGGCCAGCAGCGCAGGCGGTTTTCATCGGTTTCGCGGATGCCGCGCCATGCGGCGTACGCGGCGGCGCTGTGCCAGACGCGGCCCGTCCGCACCGATTCGACGTGCAGGAAGACGGCGCACCATTGCTGCGTCAAGCTTGCCACGGCAGTGTCCGACGCCACCGCGGCCGGCACGGTGTCCGGCCTGAATTTGAATTGCAGGGCGGAGTGGTACAGCGGTTCCAGGTTGAAGGCGGCGACGGCCGGCACGCGTGCGGCAAGGTCATGCAGGC
>JAPLST010000001.1:0-9300 GCA_026398485.1 bacterium | reverse complement strand
GCGATACGGGGTGGCGAAGCAGTGATGGACGATCAACAACGCATCCCCGAGTGCCAGGGCGCATTTCCAATAATTGCGCCGGATGAAATCCGGATCGGGTGCGGGCTCGACGGCGCGCAGGACGCGCAACGCCCAGAGCAGGCCGGCGCCGCGGTTGAGCAAGAGGCGGGTGGCCTCGATGGCCGGCAGCGGCTCGGCCAGCGCGCGCGGCGCCAGGTCGCGCAGGATTGTGGCAGGCCCCTGCACGACCACATGTTCGTTCAGCAAATCGTACCACATCAACCAGCGCGGCCAATGGCGGATGCGGGCCGGGGTCAAGGGCCGGGAGAAGTCGACATGAATGCCCAACTGCGCGGCATGGCGCGCGCAGATGGCCAGCAAAGCCTGATGCTGCACGGCGCGGCGGCGGCGCACGACCAGGGTGAAATCGAGATCGTTGTAGGGCGCCTCGCACCCGGCGCGCTGCACGACGGCGCCTTCGCCGCGGCCATAGCCGCCGCCCAGCACCAACGCGCACAGATTGTCACCTTCCACGGCGGCCACTTCGGCGCCAATCTGGCGCAGGGTCGCGTCGATCATATCCTCGAGCGCCGGTGCGCCATCCGGGGTATAGCGGTCACGCAGATGCATGGGATGCCCCGGGTGTGGTGATGCGCGCGCGTTGGCCGTCGCGAAAGCCATGCCGGCGCCCGAACAATTGCGCCAGGCGCAAGGCCGGCGCATACAAGGCGCTGCGCAGATAGCCGCGAGGCAGGGCGAAGCGCCAGTCGTTGAGGACTTGATGCGCGCACGGCAGCAGCGCGTAGCGCAGCCATGACGCATCCCATGCCGACCAGTCGTAGAACAGGGCCTCGGCTTTGCCTTCGCCGTATTGGCGCCGATACCATTGGCGCAAGGTATAGTTGTGCGAGTGCATCACGATGGCGTCGGGCACATAGGCAATCTGCCAGCCCAGTTGGCGCATGCGCCATGTCCAGGCGATGTCCTCGGAATACTGGATGCGCTCGTTGAACGGCTCGGCCAGCCAGCATGTGCGGCGCAGGGCGGACGCGGCCATCGAGAAGCAATGCCGCCAATATTTCTGGCGCGCGCCATCGCCGTAGGTATCCTCGGTGTCCTTGGCGAACAGGGGTGTGCAATCCGGCCGGGGAATTTGGCGGCCAAAGACGGCGGCCGTCTTTTCATTGGGAAAGCCGGCCAGCAAGCGCGCGAGCCAGTCGTCGTGCTGCGGCGTGCAGTCGGAATTGAGGAAGACCACGAATTCGCCGTCGGTGCGGGCCATGGCCTGATTGAGCACGCGGCCGGGCACATACGCGCCGGCCGGAATGTCAATGATGTGCGCGGTGTACTTGGCCGCTTCGGCGCGGGTGCCGTCGGCCGAGGCATTGTCCATGACGAGCAGTTCATGCGGCAGGCGCTGGCGCGCGAGCATGGCCAGGGTGTGCGCCACCAGCGGCAGGTCATTGTGTGAACGCATGACGATCCACGGTTTCATCGGCGTTCCGGGGTTGCGGTGTGCGCGCGGCGCCGCAGCATGGCGGTGATGCGTTCGCCATAATAGGCGCGTTCCTTGGCGGACAAGCCCAGCAGGCCGAAGCTGGCGGCAAAGACGAGGCAGGCGGCGAGTTCGAGCACGGCGATGCGCCACAGGGCGGTTGGCGGCAGCACGTGCTGCAAGGCCCAGACCGTGCCCAGCATGAGGGCACAGGGCGCCAGCGACGGCAGGAGGGCGGTGCGGTAAAACGCGACGATGGACAGATGATACGTGCGGCAGGCGCGCGGGCAGATGACGCCCACTTCGATCAGCGCGCTGGCCAGCAGCGTGGCCAAGGCGACGCCGTTGATGCCCAGCGGCACGACCATGACCAGGGTCAAGACCAAGTTGAGCACCTGGCCGGCGATGGACGCCAGCGACGTGAAACGTTGGTGCCCGGTCATGGAGAGCACGGAACCCGGCACCGAATGGACAATGCCGATGATGGTTGCCAGCAGCAAATAGCGCAAGGGCGTCACGGCCGGCGCATACTCGGGTTTCATCCAGACCTCGATCAACGGGCGCGAGAACCAGAGCAGGCCGACCAGCAAGGGCGTGGCCAATGCCGTGGTCAGTTTGGATGCCTTGCGCAGGACGGTGCGGATGGCCTCGTCATCGCCGGCGCCTTTCAACTCGGCCAGCAAGGGAGTCAATGCGGCGCTGAACTGGTTGCAGAGCAGGCCGGCCTTGCCGACTGTGCTCATGGCCACGCTGTAATAGGCGACCTTGCTCAGATCCAGGAACTGCTGAATGACAATCGCATCGACGCGCGTGTACAGCAACGAGGAGACCTGGATGACAAACGAGTAGCCCGAGAACGAGGAAATCTCGCGCAGCAGACTGCGGTCGAAGCAGCGCGGCGCCACGCGCACGCCCGGATTGATGCGCGTGCTGATCAGCATCGTCACCACGCTCGAGGCCATGAAGGTCAGCAGGTTGATCCACGCCAGGGCGGCCACCGACGGGTGCCAGGTGAAGACGGCATAGGTGACGGCGGCATACACCAGGGTGCTCAGGATCTTGATCAGGTTGACGAAGACCTGGCGTTGAAAGCCGACCAGGATGCTGGCAAACATGCTCATGGGCATGCCGTAGGCGGCGCGGAAGGCCAGCAGGAAGAAGACGATGGAGGCGGCGCGGTCGAGCCCGGCGGGGATGCGGAAGAGGTGGGGAATAAAGGGGGCGCAGCCGGCCGCCGCCAGCAGCAGCACGGCGCCCAGCGCGATATGCACCCAGAAGAACGTGGCGGTGACGCGCCCGAGCCGGTCTTGGTCGCTGCGCCCGCGCGCGTCGGCGACAAATTTCACGACCGCGCTCGAATAGCCAAAATCAAACAGGGCAAACAGCCCGACCGTTGACCACATCAGCGACCACAGGCCGAAGGCGTCCTTGCCGAGCATGTGGGCGGTGAAGGGCGTCAGGAACATGAAGACGACCACGTCGACGATCTGGCGCGCGTAATTGGAGGCGGTGCCGCTGATCACCCCAAAGGCGCGATTCTGGCGGGTCTCGCTCATGGGCTGCTCCGGTCGGGTAAAAGATAACCAAAGGCGGCCATGGTCTTGACCATGTTTTTCACGGTGCCCTCATCCATGGCGATGGCGAAATGGGCGTCGGCGAAGGTGTACAACGGCGCGATGCGCGGATTGACTGGCGGAAAGACCGTCTCCTTGACGCGATAGCCATCACCGTTTTGATGCGGGCCTTGCACCTGCATGCCGGCGACCACTTCACCGGCGGGCGCATAGCGGCTGTTGTGCAGCGGGGCGCGCACGCAGCGCGGGCCCAGGCCGACAATGAAACTGCGCCCGAGCGGATTGGCGCCGAGGGCATAGTCACAGGTGCGCAGCATCCAGGTGCGATACAGGGCGTTGCTGGTCAGGACGTGCGCGCGGCGGCATTCATCGAGCCAGATCGGCGCGCCGCCCGTGCCCCACATGACCGGCGCATTGGGATGGCGGATGAAGGCGTAGCCCATGGTGCGCGCATTGGCAATCCACTTGTCGGCGGTGGCGATCACTTTGGCGCGCACGCGGCGCTGCAGGGCCACATCCGTGTCGCCGGGCTGGCAGCGCGCATAGGCCCAGGCGGCGTCGCGCTGGTCGTAACATTTCCAGCGTTCGAGCGATGCGCGCAGATCCGTGCGCCAGACACACTGCGCCAGGAAATCCTGATTATAGCGCGGCGCGCGCGTGGTCAGCAGCAACTGTGCGGCGGCGCAGGCATACGGGTCGCTGAACTGTTCATGGCGGGCGAAGTCGTTGGTGGTGGCGGGCGGATGCTGGCGCGCCCATTCGTAGGCGCGTTCGGCGCGCTGCAAACAGGCGGCCGCCGCCTGGGTGCGGCCCAGGCTGCGCATGACCCGCGTCAGATTTGCCATGACGCCGGCGAAGGCAAAGGACGCCGCAGCTTCCTTGGGATAGACATAATCGCCGCCGGGATCGAGTTCGACCGTCTGGATGAAATTCGGATCGCCGGCCGATTCCGTGCCGCCGTACACGCCGCCGTCGTCGTCCTGCAGGGCACACCACAGTTGCAGCGCCCAGAGCGCCTCGTCGACGATGTCGGGAATGCCATTCGTGTTTTCGGGAATGCAGAGCTGGCCGTCGAAGAATTTGCGGGGCGCGGTTTCGTAGACATCCAGAAGGATGCCGGCGACATCCAGATGCGAGCGCGGATTGTAGTCGCCGGCGTCGTGATGCCCGCCAGTTGCCGGCAGCACGACCGGCATGCCCGCGCGCCGGACGACATGCGTGGGCAGATCTTTCAGTGCATGCGCGCTGGCGCGCGGCAGATCCACCAAGGTCAGCCCGTTGGTGTGGCAGGCGATGCGGCGCCAGGGTGAATACGGCGGCGCGAGCGCGATGCCGCAGCGCTGCGCATAGACGCCGAAGGCCTGGGTGGCAAACGCCTGGGCATACACCTCCGGCGCGATGGCGAACGGCAGACTGCGCCCGATGCCGGGCACCTGGAGATAATAGTGGCCGGTTGTGCACCACGCCGAAAAGTCGAGGGCATAGACATTTTCGCCGGCATGATCACAGTGATAGATGCCCTCGTTGCACGTGCCGGCGCTCTGCACCATGTCTGCCCGGCCAGTGAAGACGGGCGCGCCCGACAATGCGGCGCAGAGGTAGAACGGCGGCGCGGCGGTCAGGGACAAGGCATGCAAGGTCACTTCGTCGCGTGCACCCGGCGTGCGCGGTGTGCCGCCCAGCCAACGGCCAAGATAGGCGCGTTTGACCGGCGCATCCGGCAGGTAGCCCAGTTGATTGGCCTTGATGGATTGCGCCAGGTCCGTGCGGGCATTGACAATGTGGGTTTGCGTGCGCGTGCCGCCCAGCGCCTGCGCGGCAACGGCCACGCTGACGGTGGCGCCGTCGGGCACATCCATGGCGCAGTGCAGAAAGACTTCGTGGGCCGGCAGGGCGGCATACGGCCAGCCGACGGGAACGTAGGCTTCAAGAAACGTGCGCCGGCTGACCGTCAGCAGGGGACACGCCTGGCCATTGATGGTGACCGTGTAGGCCTGCGGCCGGTCACCCTGCGCAGGCGCGAAGGCGGGGCCGCATTCGAGGCCCAGAATGCCGACGCCGCAGGACTCGATGCGGCGCAAGCCCAGGACCGCCTGGGTGTCTGCGCTGGCGTGTGCCGGTGCGCCCCACTGCACCGGCGCGGCGCAGCGCGCGGCCGTCACCATCTCGCGCCCGCTGCCTTGCGCGACCACCGCGTAGGTGCAGCCCGTCCGCAATGGCTGCGGCATGCGCAAGGTCACGTCGGTGCGCCAACCATCTGCAAGCCCGCTGCCGGCCGGCGTGCGGCACTCGCGCACACGTTGCACGCGCACGTGCGCCGGGCGGACGAAGCTGTCGTAGGCATAGCGCGGATCATCCGCACTGATGATGCGATAGGCATCCGCCATGGCGGCCGCCTTGGGATTGACACTGGCGCCGATCGTGAGGACGACGTCATCCGGCGTGGCGGCCCATGCGGCGCGCACGCCATAGGCGGCGCGCACCTGCGGGCGCAGATCGGCGGCGTCCGCCATAAACGCCGGCGGGCTGGCCTTGGTGGCCGGCGGCCCGGCCGGTGCGCGCCCATGGCAGGCGGGCAACGCGCACACGGCGCCCAGCAGCCAGCCAATCCGCCAGCCGGCGCCCGCGCGCGCATGGCTTCCGTGCCCGGCGCTCATTTTTTCAAGGTGGTGTGGATCATATGCGCCAGCTTCGCTTTGCTGAAGGGCTTGGGCAGGAAGGGCGGATGGTCATTAATGGCGATGGCGTGCAGCAATTGTTGTTCGGGATCGCCCGACATCAGCATGACGCGCAGGCCGGGCATGAGGGCGCAGAGCTCGTTGGCCAGCTGGTCACCATGCACCGAGGGCAGGATGACATCACACAGGACGAGATCAAACGGCTGCGTGGCTTGGGCGATGAGCGCGCGCGCCGCGCTGACGTGGGTGGCGGTCAGCACCGTGTAGCCCAGCGAGCCAAGGGCATCCGCCAGCAAGTGCAGCACTTCGGGCGTATCTTCCAGAATAAGAATCCGCGCGGTGCCGCGGGGCAGGGCGGGGTCATCCGCCGCTGGCGACGCAACCGGCAACGTGCATTCGCCGGTCATGGCCGGCAGATAGACTTGAAAGGTCATCGTGGTCGGCCCGCTGGTGTGCAGGCTGATGTAACCGTGACATTGCTCGATGATGCGCGTGACCACCGTATAGCCCAGGCTGACCGGCGAGATGCGTGCCGACAGGAACGGCTCAAACAGATTATTGGCGCTGGTGTGCAGGGCGGCGCTGCTGGCAATCGTAATGTTGATGACGACGTACTCGCCGGGGACCAGGTGCGCGGCCGTGGCGCACAAGGTTGCATCCAGCAGTTCGCGCGTGATGGTGATCGTCACCGTGCCGCCGGCAGGCGCCATGTGCTGGATCGTGATGGCCAGATTCAGCATGGCTTGCTCCATCAGCACCGGATCCACGGTGATGGTGCTGTGCTGCCGGTCGGACTGGACGGAGACGCTGAACGAGTCGCCGAGCAAGCGCTCGATCCAGCACTGCACGGAGGTCAGCACGGAGGTGACCTCGACGGTTTCGGGCTGGTTGGCATGTTTGCCGACAAAGGGCAGCAGGCGCTGGCTCAGGTGGGCCGCGCGCATGCTCAGTTCGCAGATATTGGCGGCCACTTTGCCGACCGGATCCTGGCTGGCGAACTGGTACATTAAAATCTCGGCGTTGCCAATCACGGCCGTCAGGGTGTTGTTGATGTCATGCACCACGGCGCAGGCAACTTTGGCGATCAACTGCGGCGTTTCGGCCTCCGAGGCCTGGTGCTCGAGGTGCTTGTGTGCGGTGATGTCTTGCACCATGCCCTCGCAGTAGCTCAGCCGCCCGTCGCGGTCGCGCACGCTGCGGGCATTGATGCTGATCCAGATCGGCGTGCGATCCGCGCGGTAGACTTCCGCCTGGAAATTGCGCACCAAGCCGTCCGCGCGCAGGTGCGCCAGCAAGGTCTCATGGCGTTGCGCGTCAACATATTCATGCGCGCCAATCTGATGCGTCACGGCCAGCAGATCCTCGATGGCGGCATAGCCGAAAATGTGGGCAAAGGCCGGATTGATGGTCAGGTACTGGCCGTCAACGGTGCATTGAAAGAAGCCCTCGACCGCGTTCTCAATGATGGCTTGATACTTGGCCTCGGCTTGGGTCAGCGACTCGGCCGCGTGCGTGCGCTCGATGGCATAGTTAATGGCGCGGATCAGCACGTTGGCGTTCAGCTCGCCCTTGTCGAGGTAGTCTTGCGCGCCGGCCTGGACCGCCTGCACGCCCAGCTTCTCGTTGGCAAAGCCGGTCAAGACGATGATGGGCGTGTGCGGCGCGGCGTTGAACAGGCGCGTGAAGGTCTCGAAATTCTGGCTGTCGGGCAACCACAAATCCGTCAGCACGAGGTCGAAGCGCCGCTCCACCAGGAGCTGCAGCGCGGCGGCCAGCGTGTCGACCGCCGTCACCGTGATCGGCGTGCCCGCTTCACGCAACAGTTCCTTGACCAGGCAGGCGTCACCCGGATTGTCTTCAATGAGCAATACGTGCAGTGGGGTGGGGGTGGGGGTCATGGGGAAATCTCCGATGGTAGGGTTGCGGTCATCAGCCAAAAGCGGGCGAAGCTGCGCACGCTGGTAGTGAAGTCGGTCAGGGAACTTGGCTTGACCATGAAGGCGTTGGCGTGCGCCTGATAGGCCGCCCGGACTTCGTGCGCGGCGCTGGACGTGGTCAACACGACGAGGGGAATCGCGGCCCAGTGCGGATGCGCCTTGACCGTGGTGATCAGGTGCAGGCTGCCGTGACAGGGCAGGTTCAGGTCGAGCACGATCAAATCCGGCCGGCACGCGTTGTGGTAGAGCCCGCGGCGCTCAAGGTAGTGCAGCGCCTGAATGCTGTCCGGCACCGCATGGACCGTCACGCCGGCATACTCCTCGCGCAGGCATTCCTCAAAGAGGCGCACGTCGCCGGGATTGTCTTCAACAAGCAGCAGTTGCAGGTTCATCGTGGGGCTGTGGCTGTGCCGCACTGCGCGGCAGCGTAAAATGAATGCAGGTGCCGGCGCCCGGCTGGCTCTCCGCCCAAATGCGCCCGCCGTGTCGTTCGACGATCCGGCGGCACAAGGCCAGGCCGATGCCGCTGCCCGGATATTTCCGGCCGTGCAAGCGGCGGAACAACATGAACAGCTTGTCGGCTTGGGCCGGGTCGAAGCCGATCCCGTTGTCGCGCACGCTGATACGCCATTCCGCCGGCGTGGTCGTGACGTCGAGCTGCACGCGCGGCGCGGCCTCGCCGCGGAACTTCACGGCGTTGCTCACCAGGTTTTGCAGCAACTGGGTCAGCTGCGCCGCGTCACCCTGCACCTGCGGCAGCGGCGCATGCGTGATCACGGCGCCGCTCTCGTCGCAGGCCAGCTTGACGTGCGCCAGCGCCTGGGCCAGCACTTCCTCCAGCGCGACCTGCTGCAACGGCTTGCCCTGGCTGTGCACCCGCGCGTACTGCAGCAGGCCCGCCACCATCTCGCGCAGGCGGTTGGCGCCAGCCACCGCGAAGCCGATGAAGGTGTCGGCATCCGCGTCCAGCTTGCCCTTGTAGCGCCGCTCGATCAGTTGCAGGTAACTCGAAATCATGCGCAAGGGTTCCTGCAAATCGTGCGAGGCGATATAGGCAAAATGCTCAAGCTCGCTGTTGCTGCGCTCAAGCTCGGTGGCATAACGCTGGATTTTGTCCTCGGCCTGGGTGCGCTCGGTGATGTCCGTGTCGCTGCCGCGGTAGCCCCGCAGGTTGCCGTCGGCGTGCAGCAGCGGGCTGCCGTTGGTGGTAAGCCAGACCAGCCGGCCATCCTTGGTCTGGGCGGCATTCTTCAGATTGCGGAAGGATGCCTTCCGGGCAAAAACCTCAAGCGCAGCCGCCTTGAACGCCGCGCGCCCGGCTTCTGGATGCAGGTCATAGAAGTATTTCGTGCCGACCAATTCATCGGGCCGGTAGCCGAGTACCTGTTCAACCACGTGACTGATATAGATGAAGAGCCCTTGGTCGTCGACTTCCCAGGCAACGGTGCCGCTGAGCTCGGCCAACGCACCGAAGCGGGCTTCGCTCTCGCGCAGCGCCTCCCCGGCCTGCCGGCTCTCGGTGATGTCATCCAGCACGGACAAGACGCCGTCGGGTGTCGGATAGCTGCGCGCACGATAGTAGCGCGAGCCCCACCAGCCCTCGACATGCTGGGCTG
>JAPLST010000055.1 GCA_026398485.1 bacterium | reverse complement strand
CCTGCATGGTCTGACCATCGAGCGTACCGTCCCCGGTGGCTGCAAACTCGACTACCCACTGCCGGGCGGTGAAGCTCCACGCGCTCTGATCGGTGATCCCGGCAAAAGCGTGTCCCGCCACGTCTCTGAAGCAGGTCACAGCGATCAGTACGTGGTAGGTGCTTCCGGCCACAAACGGCGCATGCGTGATCGTGACGGTCTGACCGGCGATGGCCACCGTGCCGCGGCCATCGACCGGGATGCGTTCGAACTCGGTGCCGGCAGCATCCATGATGCGGACGTCGCCGGTGCCAGCCACCATCGCCCTGCTGAACGAGAGCACCAAAGGCGCGTCGAGGGCAACCCCTACCGCACCATTCTCGCGCGGAAGAGCTGTTCGAGGCACCGGTCGTCGAGGCGGCGCAGAAGCGCTGGCGCGGCGGGATCGGGCTCTTCGAACTGATGCTCGAGGCCGCATACGCCAACGGCTATCAGGGGAACGGCCTGCGCGACCATGCCGGCGGCGTTGGCGGTCGCGTTGAGCTGCGCGTCGCCCAGGGCGGTGCCCTGCGTGATCGCCGCTGGCGTCGGCCAGGTAAGCGTCGGCGTACCCCTGCCCACGGTGAACGCGCGGGACACGTCCGGCGCCGCGTTCCAGTTGGCGTCGCCGGCCTGGGATGCCGTGATGGTGACCGCACCGACGCCGGTGAACGACAGCGTGTTGCCGGCGCCGATGAGCGCCGGACCGGCGCTCACGGCAAAGGTCACCGGGTTGCCCGAGCCGCCTCCCGTGGCGCTCAGCGCAACGTTGTCGGTGTAGACCTTGTCGCCGGGGTTGGCGAAGGTAATCGTCTGGTTGGCCTGGACGACGGTAAGCGTGCCATTCACCAGGGCCAGACTGTAGTTCGGGTCGCTGCCGCCCGTGAGCGTGATCGGGTAAGGCCCCACGGGGCTGTTTGTCGTTGCCGCGCAGGCGCTGACCGGCGGCGTCGCGGGTGCGGTGGCCCCGTTCTTCAGCCCGGCGTAGGTGATGGTCAGGGGCGGGTTCGCACTGCCGTAGGCCCTGCTCTTGTCGTCCGCGGTGCAGGTCAATGGCGCGCGGTTGATGGTCAGCGTCCCGTTGACGTACGACAGGGCGTAGTTCGCATCGGCGCCGCCCGCTGGTGCGATGGGGTATGCGCCGACAGGGCTGGTCGCAGTCGCGGCGCAGGTCGCTGCGGGGGCCGTGTCGAGATCACCCGCAGCGTCCCCCGCGACGAAGCCGGTGTAAGAGAGCGTAAAGGCCGGATTGGGGTCGCCGTAGGGCCTCGACTTGCCGTCCGCGGTGATGCTGAGCGCCGCCTTGGCGACCGTGAGCGCCCGCACCATGTTCGCGGCCGGGCTCCAGTCGGCGTCGCCTGTCTGCGACGCGGTGAGGGTGCAGGTTCCCGCGCCGTGGAGGGTCACGGTGCTGCCGCTGACCGTGGCTACCGCGGCATTGTCGGACACGACGGTGACCGGCAGCCCGGACGAGGCCGTGGGGGTGGGAGTGAGGTCGAAGGTGGCGTCGCCATACGTCTTCGGCGGGGGTTGAGTGAAGGTGATGATCTGTGCCACTGTTGGCTCGAATTCCGCCGTCAGCGTCATGTCGGCGGTGACATTGGTGACCGTCAGCGAATTGGCCGTGCTGTACTGCGCCCCGGCCCGCATCCAACGCACGAAATGATAACCGGTGTTGGCGACGGCG
>JAPLST010000225.1:2897-19439 GCA_026398485.1 bacterium | reverse complement strand
AGTTTTGATTGTAGTACCTAGGCGAACACAATATGGTGGCCATCCGGCGCTGGACCTGGGATAATCCACGGCGATTGTACCGGCTGCCCAGTCTTTGCGCAAGGCCGCGAAGCACGCGCTGAAATCACAGTCATCACTGCCCGGTGCAACCGCGCTGCGCATAGTGCATTCGCGCCGGCACTCCTGGCGGATTTCATGTGGCATTGGCGCGCCGTGCGCGATTTCGCTATACTTTATGGATACGTTATTTCCCGACTACCGACAGGTGCTTATGCTCTGGACCAAAGCGTTGCTTCCCACGCTGAAGGAAGACCCGAAAGATGCCGAGGTTATCAGCCACAAACTGATGATGCGCGCCGGCTTGATGCGCAAAGTTGGCGCGGGCATTTACGAATATTTGCCGGCCGGCTTCCGCGTCATCCAGAAAGTGATGCAGATCGTGCGCGAGGAAATGAACCGGGCTGACGCGCAGGAAATCCTGATGCCGGCCATGTCACCGGCCGAATTGTGGATGGAGACCGGCCGCTGGTTCGTCTACGGCAAAGAGCTGATGCGCCTGAAAGACCGGCATGACCACGACTACGTGCTGGGGCCGACCCACGAGGAAATCGTGACCGACCTGGTGCGGCGCGAAGTGCGCTCGTATCGCGAACTGCCCTTCTGCCTGTATCAGATCCAGACCAAATTCCGCGATGAAGTGCGGCCGCGTTTTGGCGTCATGCGCGGGCGTGAGTTTATCATGAAGGATGCCTATTCATTTCATGCGACCCAGGAAGATTTGCTGCGCTACTATGACGTGATGCGTGAAGCGTATGTGCGCATTTTCCGGCGCTGCGGGCTGGACGCGCGCGTGGTCGTCGGCCATTCCGGCGCGATTGGCGGCACGGTGGCGCACGAACTGATGGTGCTGGCCGAGTCGGGTGAATCGGTCGTGCTGGCCTGCCCGGATGCGGCCTGCGGCTACACCGCGACGGATGAGACCGCCGATGGCGCCGTGCCCGCGTTGCCGGTCACCGCCGCGGCGGCCGCGCTCGAAAAAGTGCATACCCCCGGCAAGGAGACTATCGAGGAGGTGGCGGCCTTCCTGGGCGTGCCGCCGGCGCAGTGCATCAAGGCGCTGCTGTACCGCTGCGATGACAAGCTGGCGGTCGTGTTTATCCGGGGCGATCGCGAAGTCAATGCGATCAAACTGCACGCCCTGACCGGCGCCACGGAGATCGAGATCGCCGCACCCGAATTTCTGGCGGAGAAAAAGAGCAGCGGTGTCGTGCCCGGGTATTGCGGCCCGCTCGGCATTGCGCCTGATTTTGTGTTGTTCGACGAGACGGTCAAGGACGTGGTGAACGGCGTGGTCGGCGCGAATGAAAAACACTATCACACGCGCAATTTCAACGTGGCGCGCGATGTGCCGGCCGCGACATTCAGCAACATGGTGCTGCATGTGGCCGGCGATTTGTGCCCGCGCTGCGGCCAGCCCATGACCACGTTTCGCGGCATTGAGGTCGGCAATATTTTCCAGCTCGGCACGAAATATTCGGATGCCATGAAAGCCACCTTCCTGGATGCCGACAACAAGGAGCAGGCGTTCATCATGGGCTGCTACGGCATCGGCATCACCCGCACGGTGGCGGCCGCGATCGAGCAGCATCATGATGCCAACGGCATTATCTGGCCACGCGCGCTGGCGCCGTTCGACATTCTGGTGCAACCGCTGGCGCTCAAGGACGCGGCCGTGATGACCGCGACGGACGCCGTGGTGGCGGCACTGACCGAAAAGGGCTATGACGTGCTGGTGGACGACCGCGATGTGCGCCCGGGCTTCAAGTTCAAGGACGCGGACTTGGTCGGCATCCCCCTGCGGGTGACGATCAGCACGCGCTCACTGGCGGATGGCAAGATCGAGGTAAAACGCCGCGCGGATGCCGAGGCGCAGCTGGTGCCGCACGCCAGCGCCGTCGAGGACATCATCCGGCTCTACCAAACCTGTGCGTAATCATCTGGTATCAATGAACATCTGATGCATATGGACTGTTTCATCGCCGGATTTGGCGGACAAGGCATTTTGTTGATGGGCAAGATTCTCGCGCAGGCAGCCATGAGCGAGGGCTTGCAGACCACGTTCCTGCCGAGCTACGGCCCGGAAATGCGCGGCGGCACCGCCAATTGCAGCGTCGTCATTGCCGACGCGCTGATCGCCTCGCCAGTCGTGGACACGATGGATGTGCTGGTGGTGTTGAACCAGCAAAGTTATGACAAGTTTCTGCCGCGGGTGCGCGCCGGCGGCTTGCTGCTGGTCAACGCGTCGCTCGTCCAGCCACATGCCGCGCAGGATGCGTCACTGCGCGTTGCCGGCGGGCGCCTGACGGACATCGCCGGCGAGCTCGGCGATGTGCGCTTCAGCAGCATGGTGGCGCTGGGCTGCTTCGTGCGCGCCACGGCGGTCGTGCCGCTCGCGGCGGTCGCGCAGCAAATGCGCGAGTTGACGGCCAAACGGCCGGAGCTGCAGGAAGCCAACGAACGCGCGCTCCAGCGCGGCTATGCGCTCTGACGTGGCGCGCCGCCGCTTCCCTTATTGAACTGCTACCGGAGTACACGAACCAATGGCACCCACTCCTCTGCATTTGCGCGATGACGCCGGTGTGACGTTTGCGCGCGGCTTTCGCGCCGCCGCCGTGCCGTGCGGCATTCGCCAGTACACGCGGGATCTCGCCCTGATCGCCTCCGACACGCCGGCCCATGGCGCGGGCGTGTTCACCGCCAATCTCTTCTGCGCGCCACCGGTGATGCTGTCCAAAGCGCACCTGCATTCGGAAACGGTGCGCGCCATCCTGGTCAATTCCGGCAATGCCAACGCCGCGACCGGCGAGCCCGGCTATCAGGCGGCCGTGACCTGCGCCGAGGAAACCGCCTATCGACTGGGCTGCCCGCCGAACGAAATCATCGTGGCCTCCACCGGCATTATCGGCGTGCCGTTGCCCGTTGCGAAAATTGTTGCGGCGTTGGATCCGTTGGTGGCCGACCTGTCGTGCGACGGCGGCGCGGACGCAGCCCAGGCGATTCTCACCACCGACACCTTCGCCAAGCAGCGCGCCTGCGAGGTGCCGCTCAGCGGCGGCACGGTGCGCATCGGCGGCATCGCCAAGGGCGCCGGCATGATCATGCCGAACATGGCGACCATGCTGGCGTTTCTCACCACGGATGCGGCGATCGAGCGCCACACGCTGCAGCGCCTGCTGCAACACGCCGTCGAGCATAGTTTCAATCGCATCACCATTGACGGCGACACCAGCACCAACGACATGGCCGTCATCCTTGCCAACGGCGCATCGGGCGTCACGCTGCAGCCCGGGGACGAAGCCTGCTTTGGCGCAGCCTTGGACGAAATTTGCCGTGCCTTGGCATTGCTGATTGTGCGTGATGGCGAAGGCGCCACGAAATTTGTGACCGTCACCGTCGAGGGCGCGCCGTCGGAAAATGCCGCCGATGCGATCGCGCGCACCATCGCCAATTCCCCACTGGTCAAGACCGCCCTGACTGGCTGCAATCCCAATTGGGGCCGCATCCTGGCCGCCGCCGGCCGGGCGGGTGTGCCGTTCGACCCCGCCGGCGTGCAAGTTTTTTTGAATACTGTGCTGACCGTCCGTGACGGCATCGCCGCCGGCGTGCCCAAGGATGTGCTCGATGCCATCATGCGCGAAAAAGATATTGAGATCCGGTTGCTGTTGAACGTCGGCCCCGCCCGCGCCACCGTCTGGACCTGCGACCTGTCGCATGCGTACGTTGACATTAATATCGCCTACAGTTGAGTCCGTGCCATGACCATGAACACCCCGCTGCCGCGCGCTGAGTATCCCCGTCCGCAATGCGTGCGCCCCGACTGGCTGTGCCTGAACGGCGCATGGCAATTTGAGATTGACGCCGGCGACAGCGGGCTCGAGCGCGGCCTGTTGCAGCGCGACTTGGCGCAACGCATCGTGGTGCCCTTCTGCCCCGAGTCAATCCTGAGTGGCATTGCCCACACGGATTTCATGAATGTGGTTTGGTATCGCCGCAGTGTGTGCATACCGGCGGCGTGGGCCGGGCGCATGGTCTTGCTGCATTTTCAGGCGGTGGATTATGACACGACCGTTTGGGTGAACGGCACCGAAGTGGGGCGCCATCGCGGCGGCTTTACCCCGTTCACCTGCCCGCTCGACGGCGTTGCCGCGCCCGGCGACAACATTACGATTGTGGTGCGCGCCCGCGACCTGCAGCACGAATACGCCCGGCCGGTCGGCAAACAGTCGAGCCCGTATGCCAACGCCGGCTGCCATTACACGCGCACCACCGGCATCTGGCAGACCGTCTGGCTCGAGCCCGTGCCGCGCGTGCATCTGGGCCGGCCGCGCATCACGCCGAACCTGGCGGCCGGCACGCTGCAGCTCGACCTGCCGGTGACCAACAGCCGGCGCGGCACGCGCGTGCAAGCCGTCGTGCGCGACGCCCGCGGCGACGTCTGCACGGCCAGTGCCGCCGCTGATGCTGATTTCACCCCGCAATTGTTGCTGGCCATTCCGGCCGCGCGCCGCCGCGTCTGGTCGCCCACTGATCCATTCTTGTACGACCTGTGCATTGAGTTGCGCGATGCAAACGACACCGTGCTGGACACTATCACCAGCTACGCCGGCCTGCGCAGTGTCACGATTGACGGCCACGCCGTGCTGCTGAACGGCACGCCCTTGTTCCAGCGCCTGGTGCTTGACCAAGGCTATTATCCCGACGGCATCATGACCGCGCCGAGTGATGCCGCGTTGCGGCTTGACATTGAACTGTCCATGGCGGCCGGCTTCAATGGCGCGCGCCTGCACCAAAAAGTGTTTGAGGAGCGCTTCTTATATCATGCCGACCGGCTGGGCTACCTGGTCTGGGGCGAGTTCGCCGACTGGAAGAACTTCGCACCCAACCAGTGGTTCGAACAGCCACGCAGCGCGACGTTCATCACTCAATGGCTTGAAGTGCTGCAGCGCGATTATTCGCATCCGAGCATTGTCGGCTGGTGCCCCTTGAACGAAACGGTCGAGGGGCTGGGTGATACCATGTCAGCGCTCGACGATGTCACGCGCGGCATGTATCTCGCCGCCAAAGCCATGGATGTGACGCGGCCGGCGCTGGACACGTCCGGCTATTCGCATCGCGTCACGGATGCGGACATTTTCGATTGTCATGACTACGAGGCGGATCCGGCCGTGCTGCGGCAACACCACGCCGGCTTGGCGACCGGCGCGGCATTCAGCAATATTTTCGAGCAAGCGCTGGCCTTCGGCAAGCAAGGCCGCGAACCAGTGAATGTGCCGTATCGCCAGCAACCCTTTTTCGTCAGCGAATGGGGCGGCATCTGGTGGAATCCCGAAGTGGCCGCCGGTGAAAGCTCATGGGGCTATGGCCAGCGGCCGAAATCCATCGAGGAGTTTTACACCCGCTTTGAGGGCCTGTGCATGGCCATGCTCGACCATCCCGCCATGTTTGGCTATTGCTACACGCAACTAACGGATGTGTTTCAGGAGCAGAACGGGATTTTCCATTTCGACCGCCGCGCCAAATTCGACTGCGCCCGCCTGCGCGAAATCCAGCAGCGCCGCGCCGCCATCGAGCGCGCCGAGCCCACCACCTAAGCTGCCTTGCCGCAGCAGCAGACTTTTACAAAGAGTTAAAGAGACAAGGAACTGGTCCAATCGACATTTTTTGTCGATTGACAAGCACAGCCTACAAGATCTCTCACAAAGGCGCAAAGCCACAAAGGCCAGCGGCACGGAACAATGGTGGTTTTATTTTCCGCACTGCATCCAAGACAATCTCATTCACCCACGGCGCAAGGCCGTGGGGGTCTCGACATGCAATAAATGGGAGCCGCCTCCGTGCGGCGAATGCTGCGGCAGAATCGCGGCACGGAGGCCGCTCCTTTGCTCGGTATCCGGTATTCGGTATTCAGTATTCGGTGGCAGAGCAGTTACTGATTACTGATCACTGATTACTGCAAACTTGCACTACTGCGGCGGCAGCCAGCCGCGCTGGCGATACGCCTTGGCAATGCGGGATGCCAGTTCATTGGCCGTGTGGGTTGAATCCGCCTCGATGGTGGACATGAACAGTTCGCCGGCCGCGGTCGTTGCACCGCCGCTGATGGCAGCGGTGCCGATGGAGCCCGCCACGGCGCCCGTGCCCAGCGACACGGCGACGCCCGGCCGCGGCGCGCTGCCGGTCGTGGTGACGGCTTCGGCAATCTTGACGTGGTTCTGGTACGCCACCACCTGCGCCCGCAGTTGCGTGTGGCCCAGGCCAAAGCCCACCAACGTGCGCAAGGTGCGGTTGCCCCCGTCCACCGCGAGGAATTTGCCGGTAAGAATGACCGTGCGCGCCGTGGGCCGGACGTTGTCGCCTTTGCGATACGCCTGAATGCCCTCCTTACGCAAGGCCGCCACCAGCTTGGTCGTCAAGGTTTGCGACGCAATGCGGCCAAGCTGGACTTCCTCATCCGTCTGGTTCACCAGCCCTGCGTCGCGCGCCACGGTCAATCCCACACCTTGATCCACCAGTACTTCGTCCGGTTTGACGGCAAAGTTATAGACCTGGATGAAATCCGGTTTTTCCGCTTGTTGATAGCGGGTTTGTTCCACCGTCACGCTGGCGCAGCCGCCCAGCATGAAGCCGGCGGCAAGCATGCCGGCGGCGAATTGTGCTGCGTTCTTTCTGGCGTGCAAGGCAGTCTCCATAATGATTACGTGTGTACGCCGCAGGGGCGGCGCGGTTGTTTGCCTAGTATAGCAAGAAATGAGGAACCCCGGCTAAACCGTTGAACCCTGAACCCTGATTGCTGATGAATATCCAATATCGAACACTCAATATCCAAGTGCGAAATATCTGCGCAGAACTTCATCATTGGATATTCCTTGTTGGATATTGGCTATTCGCATCCTTGAACCCTATGTTCCTGCCATCGCCTTCGCGAGCGCGTCGCGCAGGACCTGCATCTGAAACGGCTTGACCAGAAAAATCTGGGGCAATTCGGGATGCGCAACGGTCATGACCTGCGCCTCGTCGTAGCCGCTGGCCAGAATCACCGGCAGGCCGGGCGCGAGTTGGCGCAGTGCCGTCAGCGTCGCCCAGCCGTCCATGCCGGGCATGGTCAGGTCGCACAGCACGCAGCGAATCTCCGCTTGGCGTTGCCGGAACAGATCCAGCGCGCTGCTGCCATCCTGCGCGACCAGCACGACAAAGCCCAACCGCGCAAGCATGCCCGCAGCCACTTTGCGCACGGCCGCGTCATCCTCTACCAGCAGCACCGTCCCTGACGGTGCAACCGACCGGCCGCCTTCTCCGCCAGCCGCAACCGGGCTTGCCATGACTGTCCGGCCCGGCCTTGACAACGGCAAGAAGACCCGGAAGGTGCTACCCTGGCCCGGCTGACTTGCCACCGTGATAAACCCCTCGTGGGCCCGCACAATCCCAAGAACCGTTGGCAGGCCGAGTCCCCGACCGGTGCATTTGTTGGAAAAAAAGGGGTCGAAGAGTTTTTCAATATCCTGCACGGCAATGCCGCACCCCGTATCCGCCACAGTCAGGCAGGCATACGGAGTATCATGCGGTTGGCTGTCGATGGGAAAGCGGTTGGCGCCGGGAATCGCTGTGGCGGCCACCGTGGTGACGGCCAAGCGAATGGTGCCCCCGCCGGCCCCGCCGGCCTCCCACGCATTGGTGAGTAGATTGGCCAGCACCTGCTGGATTTGGTTTTCGTCCGCAAAAGCGGTGGGTCCCGGGGCGGGCAAATCAAACTCCAAGCAGGTATGTTTCGGCATGCCGGCACCAAGGGCCGGCAGATGCCGGCGGCACATTGCGGAGAGATCCACCAAGGCATAGGCACCGGGCGTTTGCCCGGCATAGGTCAGCATCAAGCGACTCACTTCCGCCGCCTGACTGGCCGATTGCAGGGCATCGGCCAAGGTTGCGAACAGTTCTGCGTCCTGCGGCACATTCTCCATGGCCAGCTCCAGATTGCCCATCACCGCCATCAACTGGTTGTTGAAGTGATTGGCGATGGCGCCCGCCATGTGGCTCAGGCTTTCAGATTTCTGGCGTTGCCGGTGTTGGGCCTCCAGCCGCTTGCGCTCCGTGGTGTCGTGCATGAAGCCAAAACAGTACCGCAACTTGTTGGTTTTGGCATCGCGAATGGCATCCGCACGTTGCCAGAGTGAAAACCGTCTTCCGGCCGCGTCGAACACATCCAGTTCACCCACCCAGCTCTCACCCCGCTCCAGCAAGGGCATGACCTGCTGATTCCAGAGCTCAACAGATTCAGGCGGGTAATAGTCGCGAAGATTGAGCGCACGGGCTTCGCTCAGCGATCGTCCAAAAAGTTGTTCGTGGGCTTTATTGATGTAGATCAAGCGCCCCGTTGCATCGCAAATTGCACACGCCTCCTTGGAATGCTCAACGGCCGTTTTGAACAGTTGCAAATCCTCATCGGCGCGCTTCTGACCGGTGATGTCGCACATCACCATGCGGCACACTCGCGCTCCGGTGGCGACCTGCCCGTCTGCGTGCGCAACCACGCAGGCACGCGCGGTGGTGGCATCCAGCCGCGCCCAGAATTGTGCGCCGGCCTTGCTCATCATCCGCAATTCGAACACCTGCGCAGCATCCGTTGCACAGAGTTGCTGGCGATGCCGATAATAGATATCCTGATCCTCGGGCACGATGAACTGGGACAGCCGCTGCTTGACCAGCGCGCCGCGGGCCACGCCCAGCAGCATTGCGGCGGTCGTGCAGCGTCCGCTGCACTGCGTCAGGCGTCAAGGCTGCCACGTCTTCCGGCACTTGCGGCGCGGCCCGCAAGCTATCTTCGGCCTGCTGGCGCAGTTCAGCGGCGGTGCGTTTCGGGGGTGAGGCCATCAGGGTTCAGGGTTCCGGGATGCGAATATCGAATATCAAACAAGGAATGTCCAATGATGAAGTTCTGCGCAGATACTTCGCCCTTGGACATTGAGTGTTCGATCACGGCCATGTCATCGCGCCCGTCAAACAAGCTGCGCAGGCCCTCACGCATCAGCGAGTGGTCATCAGCCAACAAAAAAACTGACTCATTCATGCTGCACATCATCGGGCACAAAGAGCGTCTCAAGATTCTCGACCAGGTTGGTCTGACCGCGGCCGCGCAACTCATCCAGAAACCCATGCGCAGTCAGGATCCGCGCCAGCCGCTGCTGATCGAGCGCCGCCGCCCGGTGCAAATGGGCGATGCCATTTGAGGCCGTGCCGCGACTGAAGGCCAAGGCCGCGCGACTGGTCCAATAATTGAAATTGCCGGGGTTTTGTTCGGTGAGGCGCGCCAGCGCCCTGTCCGCCCCGTCCCAATCGCCGCAGCGCGCAAGCAACGTCGCATACCATTCGCAAACCGCGTTATCCGCCGTGCTTAAATCAATATTGGTCCGTGCGGTGATGAGCGCATTCGAGATTTGCCCGGCGCGCTGGTACAGGCCGGCCAATTCCATCACGTTGGTCAGGCGCGGCGCGCCGGCCGAAATAATCCCGCGCAACACCGCAATGCGATCCGCCTGCGCACATGCGGCACTGCACGCCGTCAGCAATGCGGCGACCGTTGCGTTGGCGCGCGCGTGCAACTGGCAGCGCGTCAGCACCGACGTGGCTGCGGCATACTGCCCCGCCTGCATCAACAGTCGCGCCTGGCGCAGTGCGGCATACGACGCGGCCGGCGCCATGGCTTGTGCCAGGGCAAACAAGCGGGTCGCGTGCCGCGGATAGTCTGCGCCATCCAGATAGGCCGCCTGCGCACCGGCCAGTTCTGACAGCACGTGGCGCGCGGCCCGCCACGAGTGGCTGCGCGGCTGCGCCTGCAGGATTGCCACACGCTGCGTCCAGGCGTTCAGCATATCATCCGCCTGGGCCGGCGTGGGCGCAGGGGCCGCGTCAAAGGCAAGGCTAAACAGCGGGCCGGCCGGCCACAAGGCCCGCGCCACCGATGCCAGCGGCGTGTAGTCTTCATACAAGGCCCGCCGCGCCGTGTGGCGAGACATGCGGCGCATCAGTGCCGCGTTGATCCGCGTAACTGCCGGCTGGCCGGCAATCCGCACTTGGTCGGCCGTCATGTCCACCAGCACGGCGTCATCTTCCAGCGCGCGGCGCGCATCATCGCTGCGGGCATACTCTTCCGCCGCGCGGCGTACATCCCGCAGCGTGGGCAACCAGAGATTGGTGCCGTACAACGCGCGCAATGTGTTGATGTAGATGCTGTCGGCCAGCATGTGGGCGTGGACAATGGCAGGTGCCGTGCCGCGCGCGTGCCGCGTCGTGGCGTACAGCAGCACATAATACAAGGGATCGCTGCAGATGAACGCCAGCGCATTGGTTGCGTCGCCGCCCAGGCAGGCGGTGCTCACATAGCGGGCCGCCGCGCTGTCCGGCCGCGGCGCCACCCCGGCATGCAGGCAGGCGACCTGCAGCCAGCGCGCATCATCAAGCCCGGCCGCCGCGCACAATTGCGCGCACATGACCGCCAAATTCCCCGCCCGGGCCGCCATGATGTATTCCGCCAGCACCCGCAGTTGTTCGACCGCAAAGAGCGTTGGCCGATCGCTGGCCACCCGCTGGATATACCGCCGCAATGAGCGCGTCAATTCATTATAGTCAATAAACGACCAGATCGGCAGGGCCAGCTCGTTCTTCTCGCGCATCAGCACCGCTTCCGCCCATGTGCGCTCGAAAATCTCCGGCATCAGCGCCGGCCCGTCATACACCACCGTATTGGTCGCGTCGCTGGCGCGCGTGCCGATGACTTGCAGCGCGTCGTCATATTGCCACTCCAAGGCATGCGCGCCGAACGTGTTCGTGGCGGGCGCATTGCGTGCATCAAACAGGCGCATGACGCGCAGGAGCCCGTTGGAGGTGTACTCAAACGCATAGCGCGCCACGCCATGCCAGTCCGCACACGGCACGCCGCGGGCATCGTACAGACAAATCTCGCGCCACTCGCCGCGCGGCCCGCGCCGGTACGTCTTGATGGCGCAGCCTTGCGCCGACGGGCACACCCGGCCCTGCGCGTCGCGATATTCCACGCGGGTCAGATACCCGTCCTCACCATAGAAAAACGCGCGTTGATGAATGCCGTCGGCGTCCCGCGCCGGCACGGCGCCATGCCAATAGCGCACGCGCTGCACCCGGCCTTGCGCACGGTCGATCGTGATGCGGGTCGGCTCATCTTCCAGCGGCGCCAGCCGCGGCGCGCGCTGCAACGCCACCAGCATGCCCGCGCCATCATACGTCATGTCGTAGCGGACGCCGCGCGGGGTCGTCAGCGCAACTGGCTGCGCCGCGCCGGGCGCATACGCAAACAAAAAGCCATTCGTCGGCATGCCTTCATACGGCACGCGCATGGGCGCGAACGAGCCCTCGGCATCGCGGCGCGCCACCTCGCACAAACGCCCGTCCAGATAACGAAAGCGCCAATGCGACTGCCGGCTGGCGGTCAGCGGGTCAAGGATGTCGCGCGGTTCCGGCAGGACGTGGCCAGCCCCCAGGTTCGGCACTTGCACACTGCGGGCGAACACGGTGCCGTTGCTGGGCGCCGCCGCGAACGCCTGCGCTGCCAGCCACAACAGCACTCCAACACTTAACCATGACGGGTATTTCATATTCATCATTATACTAAAATAATTCTCGCGCCGCGCGCGAATTAATATTTGTCATTCACCCCGGCTCTGGAAGCATGGTTCATATCTGGCAGTTGGTATGTGTTGTTGCAGCGTTCGTGGGGGTCTGGCAGAAGAGATGCTGAATATCCAATATCGAACACTCAATATCCAAGGGCGAACTATCTGCGCAGAACTTCATCATTGGTCATTCCTTGCTGCTTGGAGTCCCGTCAAAGGCGGGATTGGATATTGGATATTCGCATTCACTGCATCACTTTAGCAGCGCGGTCGTGGGGGTCTCGGCACACAAACCCGCAACACACGTGCATACGCTATCCAAGACCTGTTCTGATGAAACAAAGCGGAAATTTTGACCACCCCTATGCCAGGAGTTCTGGCGTCACTGCGGCGTGCCCGCCAGCCAGTCGTGGAGCGTGTGTTTGCTGCGTGCGCGCGGTGGCAGTATCGCGGTGCCGCGCCACAAGTTGAAGAGCGTGCGACTATAGCGCGCCACTAACGCCAGCAGGCGCACCGGATAGTAGAGATATACCGCCGGCGAGGTCGCCCGCACACCATAGAGCCGCGCGAGAACGGCCTTGGGTACGCACACGTTGCGCACCAACAGTGTGATTTTCTTGTGCCACGCGGCGTCATGCCACGCGACCACGTTGGGCGACAATGCCGCACCCGCCGTCACAGCCGTGAGGACTTGCGTCCGGGCGCAAAGCAGCACGGTGTCCGGCAGCACATCCGGGCGCAGATCACGCAGCACCTGCGCCGGCACGTCAGCGCCAACCATGTCCTGCGCCACGTGCAGCGCCAGCGCGACGCCGCGCGTCCAGCGCCATGCCCGCGCGCGCGCCACCACATCCGACCAGCATAAATTGTCATGCCGGCGTATGATCTGCGCAATGTCACAGAACGGGCGCAAACCAAATTCGAATTCGTGCTGATAGGCCGCATGAAAACAGGCATGCAACAACAAATCTTCGGCGCACAAGCCTCGCATGGCGAGGTCGCCGATGCACACCGGCACGGCCCGCTGCCACAAGTCACGTGGGTCAATCGAATAGGTTTGCTGCGGCGCGGTGATGTTCCAGTGCAGCTCGATGGTGGTGCGACCTTGTTGCGCGAAGGGCGGCAGATGCAGGTGGCTGTCGAAGAATGCCTGGTCGAGCACATAGCGAGATTGCGCCGCGTAGCCATGGTTCTCCAGGATGTGTGCAACGCGCGCCAGATTGTCGCGGGGCACCAGCAAGTCAATGTCCACCATTTGCCGCAGGCCGAGGTCGTCATAGACGCCATAGGCCAGATGCGCGCCTTTGAGCAGCAGGATGGATTGATGATCCGCGTTGAGTGCGGCCGCAATGGTGCGCAGTTCATCGCGAATGCGCACGTTGCGCGCCGCGTTCAACGCGTAAAACATCTGCAATGTGCGCAGGGCTTCAAGGGCCGGCGGCGCCGACAGACCGAGTGCCTTGACGCGCTGGTACACCAGGCCGACTACTTGCTGCGCCAACGCGCCATGCAGCAACGCCTGCCATGCGCCGGCCTGCATGGTTGCGAGACGCGCGGCCAGCGCACGGTCATCACCAGGACGCAGGCAGTCAAGCAGCAACTCGGTCATGAAAGGCGTTTCCGCAGGGAGATGCGCCGGCGGCCGTAGCGCGCGACATCAGCGGCCAGTTCGGCGTCGAGGGCCGCGACGGTCACGCGTTCAAAGCCGAGTTTTTCGTAAAGGGCACTGGCGGGCCGGTTGTCCTCGAAGACGGTCAAGAGCAACTCATGGGCGCCCTCGGCCGTGGCTTGGTCAATCACATGACGGACTAATGTTTCGCCAATGCCCATGCCGCGATAGCGCGTCCTGACGGTCAAACTGTAGAGCCAATGGCCAGCCCGCGGGGTGGCGCCGGCGGGGTGCCGCATCAGCCGGACAAAGCCCAGCAACTGTGTGCCGCGCGTGGCAACGTAATTGGTCAGACCCGGCGGCGCAGTCGGCGCGGCAGGCAGGTCGCGCGCGGCGGGCAGATCGAGCCATGTGGCAATGCGCACTAAATCGTCGGGTGTGGCTTCTTGAATAATGAAGTTGGGCCGGCAGCGCTGGAGCAATGCGCGCACGAATGCGCTGCGCTGCAGACGCCCGAGCATTCGACTGCTAACGTTCCGCAGCCAGCTTGTCAATCCGCGCAGCCACGCGACCAACGGCACACCGCACATGCAGACCATGCCGGCAAGACGCCAGATGCCACGGTCGAGTGTGCGATTGCGCCCGGCGTGAGTGGCGCACCGCACCGTGCCGAACAAGTCGTGCAACGCGAGCGGCCCCTCGCGGTGGGTCTGTGCGTCACCACGCAGCCAGACGCACGCGCCATGCACCCGCACCACGCGATGCACCACATACCGCGCCGGCGCGGCTTCGGCCAGGACAATGTCACCGCGCCCCGGCGCGGCGCACTGCGGCGCCAGTTCCACGACATCACCATCATGAATAATCGGCCACATGCTGGTGCCGTTGACCGTCATGCGCACGCATTGCCCGCGTGCCAGTGCCGCGCGAATAACCGGCATGACGACTTGGCCGGGGATCGTCATAGCGCCGCGCGCACGAGCGGAATGACCGCCTTCTCCGGGCGGCAGCGCAGGCGGAAGAAGGGCGTGCGCGCCAGAATTGTGTTGAGATTGACCAGCGCGCGCTGCATCAGCGGCGCATCCCAATACGGCAGAAACGTGCGCGCCAGCAGCAGCGGCGCGGCCACCGCCGGTGTCAGTTGTTCGATCTGATTTTCCGGTGCTTGTTCCAGCAAGATGATGGCGCGCAGGGGCGCGGCATGATTGCGGGCAATGTTGGCCGTGCCGCCCCACGGCGTGCCGTAGCACATGGCCGTCTGCGCGTTGACGCGCACGGCGACGCGGTCGTCGTTCATCGCGATCACGCCCGGCTCTTCGATCCACAGGCACGCCTGCGTGCTCTTGCCGGCGCCGGAATGCCCGACAAAGACAATGCCATGGCCGTGGTCGTCAATGCCGGACGCGTGAAACACAAGACCATCAGTGAAGAGCATGGCGGTGCGCAAGAGCAGCTCGCCCGCGCCGATATTGAGGGCGCTCTGCCACTGCGTGCCGCGCCCGGCCGGCACGCTGCGCTGCTCGGTCAGCGTCACGTCGTTCCACGCGGCATTGGCACGCAAGACGCTGTGCATCTGCGCCGGCTGGTGTTCATCGTGATAGGTAATCGCGGCCGAGAATTCGTCGCCGTCGCGGTACATGCGCCAGATCGAACCCGGGTCGTAGATCAAGGCGCCGCGCGGCACGGGTGCGTCCGCGCTTTCCTCCCAGTGCAGCACGACGCGCGCCGCCGGCTGCGGCGTCACACCGAAGAACGGGCCAAGGCGTTGTTCAATCCCCAATTCAGCCGCGGAGCGCGGGCTGCGCAGCTCGATCACAATATTGGCGATTGAAATCGGAATGTTATGGTGCATGGCCATGCTGTTCCTTGCGTGCCCACGCGACTTCGCACAGATACGGCACCGGTTCGTGTAATGTGTTTGTCTCCAGCAGCGACCATGCCGGACAGCGCGGGCAGTAGACGCGCGCCGCGCAATGTTGGCAGGCATCGGCCAGTGGCGGTGCCGTGTCAACATAGCGCTGCGTCTGCTCCCATGCCGCGTGAAAGCCCAGTTCCAGCGGGCGCACGGCCGGCAACGGCAGATCCATGCAGGCGTTCATCTCCCCGCGCGCATTGATGACAAACACAGCCTTGCCAGCCTGACAGTAGAAATTGAGGTCATGGGCGGGTGAGGGCGCATGACGCGCCGCGGCAGCCCACTCCTTGGCCGAGATCGGGTCGGTCGCTTCAAGCGCGACGCAGGCGGACGGCGACAGGCGGCACTGCGCGACCTCGGAGCACGCGCCATCGCGGCGCCGGGACAGCAGCCAGCCACCTGAAAACGGCACGCCCCAGTTGTGCGCCATCTGCCGCATCGCGTCCAGCTCGGCCACGTTTTGCTGGGTGACGGTCGTCTTGAGCCCGAGCGGCACGCGGTGCCGCACCAGCGCCTCGATCCCGGCGCAGCAGCGCGCGTAGCTGCCGGCGACGCCGGTGATCGCCTCGTAGGTCGCCGCCGTGGCGCCGTAGAGCGTGACCTCCGTCCGGCTGGGCGGCGCTTCCGCCGAGCGCTGCGCCAGCGTGCCGGTGATCAACGTCCCGTTGCTGAACAACGTCAAAATCAAGCCCATCCTGGTCAGCAGCGGGTAAATCTCGAAAAAATCGGGTCGCAGGAAAACTTCGCCACCCGTCAGCAACAGAAACAGCATGCCCTCGTCAACGGCGGCGCGCGCCAACGCCAGCCATGCCGGTGCCGTCAGTTCCTCCGCGCGCGCCGCGGCGTCGCCGCCGGATTCGCTGATGTAGCACATGCGGCAGGCCAAGTTGCAGCGCGCCGTTAGTTCAAAGGAGCCATTGAGCGGTTGCCGGCGCGCGGCGGCGCGCGCATGCAGTTCACGCACCAAATCGCCATACTCGCACGGCAGCCTGCTCATCCGCCAACCATACCCATTGGCGCGATTTCATCGAGGAAGGTTTGCACATCGGCGCGGGCGCGCGCCGGCTCGACGTCAAACCGTGCGGCCACGGCGGCCGCCAGTTCATCCAGCGTGCGCTCCTCCGCCAGCAGTTCCCACACATGGCAAGCCGTGTCATTCAGGATCACCAAGCCATTCATATCCATGACTTGGGCGCCGAGTGGCGTCAACAATGCGACGCCCCCGACATGCTGCAGCATGAAATTCCCACTGCGTCTCATCTTCGTGCCTTGGTTGGAAACCGGCGCAACATCGGAACAGATGGCCAATAAAAAAAGCT
>JAPLST010000225.1:0-2881 GCA_026398485.1 bacterium | reverse complement strand
GGCCGGCATCCTTTTTACGGTGCGGCCAGCAGCTCCTTTTCAAAAACTCTGTCGGCAGACAGCACAGCACGCCTTGTCTGTGCCTGCCAATCACGGCATGCTCCCCTTACAGCATGGCATGTGCCGAGGAGCACCCGATCATGTGGCAACAGGACGACGCTTACGAGCCACTCGGCGCGTTCGCGCAATTTGGATTGCCGCCCGTCTTCCTGCAGCCCAGCAATCTCTCTTCCAGCTTGAGCGGGACAAAGGTTGCCTTGGGCGCCTCGTAGGTCTGCTTGTTCGAATCCTGCGCCGCAATGTTCACTACACCATCCTGCTTTTCCATAGTCTACGTCTCCATGCCGATTGGGCAATTAAAACATTGCCACTAATTAATTTGAGGGAATCATACCAAAAACGGCCGCTTTTGTCAAGGCATACAGCCGCTTTTTGCTGAATTCCCGATATAAGAACGGGATCCGCATTCCCTTGCGGCGATCCTACCTCGGGAGCCGCCGGCGTAGAGCGCGCAGATTAGGTAGGGCGATCAGGCCCTTGATCGCCGCGGTCGTCGTTGCGCCATTGTAGCACCGGCGTGCGCGCGCATGCAGCAACGGCGGTCAGGGCCTGACCGCCCTACCGCACCCGCCGGCCACGCACGCGCAGGACCCACAACAGATTTGGCTACGGCAGGTTCGCATTGCACCGGCCTGGTGCGTCAGTGATTAGTGCAAGCGGATGCTGCCGCTGCACCATCCATCCACTATTCCATTCTTCCAGTTCCCACAGCCGTGGGCACGGCGCCTGCTTGGAGTCCCGCCAACGGCGTGGATCGCCGTGGATGCTGCTGCAGACCGTGCGGTTCAGCTCTTGGGCGGCTTCACGACCTTGCCGGCGGCGGCATTCTTGCTGGCCTTGAAGCTGGCGGTGCTGGCCGTGTCATGCATTTCGCCGCCCAGCGACATGGCGTACTCGATATTGATCGCGCCGTTGGTCTTCTTGATAACGTCCAAGTCGTTTTTCATCCCGCTATATTTGTTTGTTTCCGCAAGTTCGCCAAGCTGGCTGGCTTTGGTGACTGCATACAGGAAGCGCAGATAATGTTGCCCGGTCTTCTTGTCCGTCACGATCTTGGCCTTGAACACGCCGCAGGCATACTTCTCCATGCCGCCACCGCCGCTGGACTTGCCGGCCACCTGGGCATCCCACGGAAAAAATTTTCCTTGGTAGTTCGTGCGGCTCTTGCCCGAGATACCGGACGGCTTGAGCGCAAACTGATGATCGAGCGAATTCGCCCGGCCCGCCTTGCGGCCTTGCATGCGCACGTTGGAAATACCGTCAAACGTGCTGTACGAGGTCGGACATTCGGCGGCAACTTTCCACGCCTGGTTGGCCTCGTCGGCCTGCTCACTCTTGTACTTGTATTTGCTCGAGGTGTTTTTGATGGTCATGTCATTGGCGGAGAGCAGCGACGGCATGGACGCCTTGGCGGTATAGTCCGCCGCGCTTTGCACGGGGACGGGCACGGCGCCGATTTCCGCCAGCGCGCTGACAAGCATGTAGGTGGCGCACAGGCACACGCCCACAACAATCAAGGTGATGCGGTTTGACATGGTAGTCCCATTGGGTTTGTTACATGCAGCATTCCATTAATTATTAGTATAGCACATTCCGCACCCCGCTGCAACTTTTCAGACGAGATCACGGGATTTGCTATACTATTCCCGTTTATGCAACAGAACACGACAACAACGCCGGTGCTGGCCACCCATGATCTCGGCAAGCGCTTCGGTGCGCTATGGGCGGTGCGCGGCATCCAACTGACCTTGCAGTCAGGCAGCATTACCGGCCTGCTCGGCCCGAATGGCGCGGGCAAGACGACGCTGATCCGCCTGTGCGCCGGCCTGCTGCGGCCCGACGCGGGGCATGTCAGTGTCGCCGGGGTTGCTGCGCCGCTGACCGGCGAGCTGACCGTCATGCACATGCTGCGCCTGCAGGGCGTCTTGTATGGGTTGCACGGCGCGCACCTGCGTGCCGCCTGCGCCCGCGCAGTGGATGAATTCTGCCTGGGCGAGTTCCAGCACCGCCGCATTAGCGTGCTTTCCACCGGCATGCGGCAGCGCGCCGCCATTGCGTCCGCCATGCTGCACCAGCCCGAACTGCTGCTGCTCGACGAGCCGACGGTCGGGCTCGACCCGGATGTGCGCCGGCACATCTGGGACTGCCTGCGCGCCGTGGCGCAGCGCGGCGTCGCCATTCTGTTCACCACGCACTACCTTGAGGAAGCCGCGCGCCTGTGCCAGTTGGTGCATCTGATTGTGCGCGGCACGGTGGTCATGAGCATTGCGCCGGCCGACATGGATGGCTCCGCCGAACGCTTCGAGCGCGAGTACCTCCGCATCGTGCAACAGGAAACCGGGGCATGATGCGCACTGAACCGTGGCAGACGTTCCTGCGCCAAACCCTGGTGTTGACGTGGGCGCAGCTGCGCGCATGGTGCGCCACGCCGCATCACGCGGTGCTCAGTGTCACGCTGGCCGTCGCCTACCTCGTGATCATCAACCAATCCTTCGTGGTGCAATTGACCGCCCGCGTGGTGATGGGCGTCTACACCAAGGATATTGACGTGAGCCAGCGCTTGCGCGACGAGTTGACCGGCAAGGGCATGGCGGTGGTGGCCTATGACACGGTGAGCCAGGGCCGGCACGCGCTCAGCAACGGCTTGCTGGCGGCGTTCATCGAGATCTACAGCGCCAATGAAAACCGCGCGGTCGTCGCCTTTGCCGGGCGCAATCCACTGCTGGATCGCGAAATATCCAGCGTGCTGTTCGGCATGACCTCGCGCTTCACCGAAAACGCCACGCCACTGCGCCAGCTGGTCGTTGAGGACAACAGCTAC